>NZ_CP186695.1:3131048-3456491 GCF_049532975.1 Sphingomonas sp. MS122
GCGCGACACCACCTGCGCGTCGACATAGAGCGCTCCGGCCCGCTGGTAGAGGATGTGCGGCGCCAGCACCATGCGCGTGCGGTTATAGGTCGCGGTCAGGCAGCGCTGCCTCACGATCCCCTCCAGCACGATCGGCGTCGGGTTGGCCGGCGAGTCGGCCCCGTTGGTATCCATCCCTACAATGTGGCGAGGATGCTGCGTTGCAGCAAGGGGGAATCGCCCGATCGGGCGGAAACGCTGACGGTTGGGTCAGCCGTCGCGCCACGGCATCTTGATCAGCCACGGTTTGGGCCGTCCGCTCGGCCGCGGCGTGCCGTTGAGCCGCTCCGCGCGGAGGATGCGCACCGGCTTCATGATCATCTGTCCTCGCATCACCCCGCGCCCGCCCCCGCTCGGTAGCGCAAGGATGCGTCGCACCACCTCCATCCCGCCCACCACCTTGCCGAACGCCGCGAAGCCCGGATTGCCCGGCCGTGCGTCGAGCGCGGGATTGTCGCCGACCATGATCGAGAAGTTGCCGTTCGCCGAATTGGGATCGAGCCCATGCGCCATCGAGATCGCGCCGCTAGCATGCCTGATCCCTGTGCGACTCGTCGGCTCGAGCGGGAGCGCCGGCAGGATCCGTCGCGCATCGGTGCCGATCCCGCCCTGGACGAAGCCCAGCTTGGGATCCCCCTTGCGCCGCGCTGTGCGATAGAAGCTCGTGCCCTCCAGCCGCCCGTCATCGACATAGAGCATGAAGTTCGCGACGGTCCTCGGCGCGCGCCGTGCATCCAGCGCCAGCGTGATATTCCCCGCCGAGGTCACCAGTCGGACGCGGACGGTTGCCGGTTCGGGCGGTGCCGCGGAGACGAGCGCGACAGCCACAAGCGCAAGAAACGCACGCTTGTTCAACGTCATGCGCCCCGAACCTCGAACCTTTCATAATCCTTGGGCGCCATTCGCACCTCATAGACGGCGCGCTCGCCGTCCATCCAGTGCTCGACGACGTCGCCATGCTGGTGAAGCCATGCCGCGCCGGCACCATCGCTGGGATCGAGCGTGATCGTGTAGCGGCGATGGCCTTGGGTGAGCAGGCCCGCGACCTTGCCGACCAGGGTATCGATCCCTTCCCCGCTCAGTGCCGAGAGCGCGACGACATCGTCGTGCTTCTCCGCCTCGGCAAGCACTTCGCCACGACGTGCCTCGTCGAGCAGATCGAGCTTGTTCCACGCCTCGAACCGCGGGGTCGCGGGATCGACCCCGATCTCGCTCAGCACTTTCTCGACATCGTCCTTCTGCGCGGCGCTGTCGGGATGCGCGATGTCGCGGACATGGATCAGCAGGTCGGCCGACACCACTTCCTCCAGCGTCGCCTTGAACGCCGCGACGAGCTGAGTCGGTAGCTCCGACACGAACCCCACCGTGTCCGAGAGAATCGCCTTGTCGATCCCCGGCAGCGCGATCTGGCGCAATGTCGGGTCGAGCGTCGCGAACAGTAGATTCTCCGCCATGACGTCAGCGCCGGTCATGCGGTTGAAAAGCGTGGACTTTCCGGCGTTGGTATAGCCCACCAGCGCAATCACCGGCCACGGCGCGCGCTGGCGCCGCTCGCGGTGCAGCCCGCGCGTGCGGCTCACCGAATCGAGCTCGCGCCGCAGCCGCGCCATGCGGTCGCGGATCAGCCGGCGGTCGGCCTCGATCTGCGTCTCGCCCGGGCCGCCGAGGAAGCCGAAGCCGCCCCGCTGGCGCTCGAGGTGAGTCCAGCTGCGCACCAGCCGGCCCGCCTGATAGTCGAGATGCGCGAGCTCGACCTGCAGCCGGCCCTCGGCGGTGCGCGCACGCTCGCCGAAGATCTCGAGGATCAGCCCGGTGCGGTCGATCACCTTGCAGCCCAGGCCCGTTTCCAGGTTGCGCTGCTGCACCGGCGTCAGCGCCGCGTCGAATACGGCGAGCCCCAGCTCGCGGTCGCGCACCGTCTCGGCCAGCGCCTCGACCTGGCCCGAACCGATCAGCGTGCCGGGCTTGGGCGCGCGGATGCGCAACGGCACGCGCTCGACGACCTCGATCCCGATCGCAAGCGCGAGGCCGGCGGTCTCTTCCAGCCGCGCTTCGGCGTCGCGCGTGCTGCCGCCGAGGTCGGGATAGACGACCACCGCTCGCGCGCCGCGCGCAAACTCGTCCTGATCGCGATCGAAGCCGGTACTCATGACTTGCTCAGGCGAGGTCGCCCCTCACCCTTCCTCGCCGTCATCGGCGAGGTTCAGCGGATGCGCCGGCTGGATGGTGGAGACCGCGTGCTTGTAGACCAGCTGATAGACGCCGTCGCGCTGGAGCAGCATGCAGAACAGGTCGAACGCCGCGATCCCGCCCTGCAGCATCACGCCATTGACCAGGAACATCGTCACATTCTCCTGCTGCCGCTTGACGGCATTGAGGAAAATCTCCTGCAGGACCGGGTTCTTGGAAGCGTTTTCCGGCACCGCGTCGACGATCGAGGCGACGTCGACCGCGCCCGAGGGCATGATCGTCGAGATGGCATGCTTGTAGATCAGCTGCGACTGGCCGTCGCGGCGCAGCAGCACGGAGAAATTGTCGAACCAGGTGACGATGCCCTGCAGCTTGACGCCCTTGACCAGGAACATCGTGACGGGGGTCTTGGATTTGCGGAGCGCGTTCAGGAAGAGGTCCTGGAGCGAGGTCTGCTTGTCGGCCATATTTGCGGTCCTGTTCTTGGCGGGATTTTTCCCGCAATGGCGCCGTTTCCCGGCGTCGGAGGCGCGCCACCCATGGCGCATCGCAGCAATGTAAGGGGTCGGCAGGGCAAGGTCTATAGGCTGTCCTACACCCTGTTCGTAGCGTCCCTCCGTAACGGCCGTGTGACTCGCTATTCCTCGCGGCCCTCGTGGATTCCGAGCAGCTTGAGCTTGCGGTGCAGTGCCGACCGCTCCATCCCGATAAAGTGCGCGGTGCGCGAGATGTTGCCCGAAAAGCGCCGGATCTGGATGCGCAGATATTCGCGCTCGAACGTCTCGCGCGCTTCCTTGAGCGGCGCGCCCATCATCGCGGTCGCGCCGGCGCCGTCGCCCTCGCTGCCGCGCCGCCCGAGCACTTCGGTGGGCAGCATGTCGATATCGATCCGGCCGATGCGGTCGCCAGGCGCCAGGATCACGGTCGCCTCGACCACGTTGCGCAGCTGGCGGACATTGCCCGGCCATTCATAGCTTTGCAGCGCGACCATCGCGTCGGGCGCGACCTCCGGGGTCGGCACGCGCCGCTCGCTCGCATAATGCGCGACGAAATGCTCGACCAGCGGCGGGATGTCCTCGCGCCGCTCGGTCAGCGGCGGGATCGCCACCGGCACGACGTTGAGCCGGTAGAACAGGTCCTCGCGGAAGCGGCCTTCGGTGATCTCGCCCATCAGATCGCGCGCGGTGGCGGAGACCACGCGGACATCGACCTTGACCTGTCGCTGCCCGCCGACCCGGTTGAACTTCTGCTCGGTCAGCACGCGCAGGATGCGCCCCTGCGTCGCCACCGGCATGTCGGCGATCTCGTCGAGGAACAGGGTCCCGCCATGCGCCTGTTCGAGCAGCCCGGGATGGACCAGGTCGCCGTCCTCGACGCCGAACAGTTCCTCCTCGACCCGCTCGGGGGTCATCCGCGCCGCGCTCACGATCACGAACGGCCCGGTCGCGCGGTTGCTCCATTCGTGGAGCAGCCGCGCGGCGACCTCCTTGCCGGTGCCGGGCCCGCCGGTGATCATCACCCGGCTGCCCGTCGCCGCGACGCGCTTCAACGTCGCGCGCACCCCGTTGATCGATCCCGAGGTTCCGGTGAGATCCGTCTCGCGCCCCACGCTCGCGCGCAGCGAGGCGACCTCGCGCCGCAGCCGCTCGGTCTCGGTCGCGCGCTCGACCAGCAGCAACAGCCGCTCGGCCTCGAACGGCTTCTCGATGAAGTCGGATGCGCCGCGCCGGATTGCCGCCACCGCGGTGTCGAGATTGCCATGGCCGGAGATGACCAGCACCGGGATCGAGGCGTCGCGCCGCTTGATCTCGTCGAGCAGCTCGAGCCCGTCGAGCCGCGAGCCCTGCAGCCACACGTCGAGCAGCACCAGGCTCGGCCGCCGCTGCGCGATCGCCTCCAGCGCGGCGTCGCTGTCCGCCGCGCCGCGCGTCTCATAGCCCTCGTCCTCGAGCACGCCCGCGACCAGCTCGCGGATGTCGCTCTCGTCGTCGACGACCAGAATGTCCAACGTCATACGCCTACCCGTTCTTTGTTCTTGTAAGTGCGGCGGGCACGGCGCCCCCCGGCGCCTCCCCGTCCTCGCCGCCGGTTCCCGTCAGCCGCTCGAGCGTCGCGGTGTCGAAGCAGAGCGTGACGAGCGTGCCGCCGCCCGGCCGGTCGGCGAACGCCATCGTCCCGAAATGCTCCTCGACGATCTTCTTGACGATCGCGAGCCCCAGGCCGGTGCCGCGGCTGCGCGTCGTCATATAGGGCTCGACGATCCGCTCGCGCTCGGCGGGCAGGCCGATGCCGTTGTCGGCGACGTCGATCAGCAGCTGATGCGCCTCGCCCGCCCGAATCGTCATCGCCACCGCGCCCGGCTCGCCGCCCTCCGTTTCGGTGCGCGCCTCGACTGCCTCGACCGCGTTCTTGACCAGGTTGGTCAGCGCCTGGCCGAGCTGGCGGCGGTCGCATACCAGGCCGGGCACCGGCTCGGGATGAGTGAGGCTGAAGCGGATCTCGGGCTTGGCGACCTCGTGCAGGAACATCGTCTGCCGTGCGATGTCGAGCAGCGATTCCTCGCGGAAGATCGGCTTGGGCATGCGCGCGAAGGACGAGAATTCGTCGACCATGCGCCGCAAATCGCCGACCTGCCGCACGATTGTGTCGGTGAGCTTGGCGAAGGTCCCGTCCTCGGCGTCGACCTGCTTGCCGTAGCGGCGCTGGAGCCGCTCGGCGGCGAGCTGGATCGGGGTCAGCGGGTTCTTGATCTCGTGCGCGATGCGTCGCGCCACGTCGGACCAGGCCGCGCGCCGCTGGTCGAGCAATTGCTGGGTGATGTCGTCGAAGGTCAGCACCTGCCCGCCCTCGTCGCGGGTCACCTTCACCGCCAGCGTGCGCGCCTCGCCGCCGCTGTTGATCTGCACGATGTCCTCGCGCGCCTCGCCGTCGAGCACCGCATCGAGCTCCGGCGCGACCTCGGCGAGCAGGCGCCCGACCGGCGCTTCGCCCGGGTTGAGCAGCGACATCGCCGAGCTGTTGATCACGCGGATGCGCCGATCCGCGTCTATCGAGACCACCCCCGCGGTCACGCCCGACATCACCGCTTCGATCAGCGCGCGGCGGCTCTCCGACTGGGCATTCGCGTCGACCAGCGCGTTGGTCTGGTCCTGCAGCCGGTCGGTCATCCGGTTGAATGCGGTGGCGAGGATGCCGATTTCGTCCTGCGACTTGGGCGTCGGCACGCGCGTGCCGAGATCGCCCTCGGCGACGTCATGCGCCGCCTTGACCAGGTCGCCCACCGGACGCACCAGCCGGTCGGCGATCTCCAGCGCGACCCACACCGCCAGCCCCACGATCAGCAGCGAGAGCACCAGCAGCGCGACGTTGAACTGCAGCTGCAGCGTGCGCGAGCGCTCGGTCAGCGTGCGATAGCTGCTCACCACCGATTCCGCTCGCGCCTTTCGCTCCAGCAATGCCGGATCGACGACGCGCGCGGCGTAGAGATAGGTATCCTGGCTGTTGGGGAAGCGCGTGAGCGCACGGATGCGGCCGCCGGCATCCTCGACCACGACCGGTTTCTTTCCCGCCTTGAGCTCGCGGATCGCGCTGGCGCTGACCTGTTCCTCGATCAGCCGCTCATAGGGGTTGAGGATCGCCAGCGTCTGCAGCTCGCCCGTTCCGGTCTGGCGGACGATCGCCGCTTCGGAAAGCTCGCGCTGGGTGGTCTGCACGAGCAGCGTGTTGATGAAGTCCTGGCTGTCGATCGGTACTTCGGTCAGGCGCACCGCCAGGTCGATCGCCATCGCCTCGGTATTGGCGCCGACTCGCTGGCTGAGATCCTCGAAGCTGCCCATGGCCACCGCCGAGGCATTCTCCAGCATCGAGCGCGCGCGGTCGGAGTACCAGAATTCGACGCCGTACTGGAACAGCAGCGAGGCGACGATCGACACGAAGATCGTCGGCACGCTGGCGAGGATCGAGAAGATCGCCACCAGCCGTACGTGCAGCCGCGCGCGCCCGCCGAGCGGCGAGCGCGCCGCGCGCTGCATCGCCACGCGCCGGCCGATCAGCACGATCAGCGCGACCAGCGGCACCAGGTTGGAAACGAGCAACAGCGCGACCAGCGGCGGCGTGAGCAGGCGCTGCGATTCGGTGTTGCCGCTGATCACGAAATAGGTGGTCAGCATCATGCCGACCGCGATCCCGAACACCACCAGCTCGAGGATCGGCGTGACCGTGAAGCGCCGCGCGGGCGCTGCAGTCTCGGCAATCGGCTCGGCGACGGCGGTCATCGTTGCATGGCTACAACATGCCCGTTGCCTTGAAAACACACTTCTTCGAACGAGCTGTCGCTAGGGCGTATCGTCCTGGCGCGTGCCTCCGACGTCGATCCCCAGCGTGTCGAGCCGCTTCCTCAGCGTGTTGCGGTTGATCCCCAGCGCCCGCGCCGCGCGTAGCTGGTTCTGGCCGTGGCGCGCCAGCATCGCCTCGATCAGCGGGCGCTCGACCTCGCCGATGATGCGGTCGTAGAGCGTGCCGTCCTCCAGCACCTTGGGTTCCTCGACCGCGATCCGCGCCAGCCGCGCATGCACCGCCGCCTCGATCCCCTCGTCGCGCGCCGCCGGGAGCAGCGCCGCCCCCTCGCCCAGCATCGTCCGCACCGCCGCCGCGTCGATCCATTCGTCGCGGTGGAGCGCGGCCATGCGCCGCATGAGGTTCTCGAGCTCGCGGACATTGCCCGGCCAGTCATGCGCCTCGAGCGCCGCGATCGCGTCGTCGCCGATCGCCTTGCGCGGCAGCCCGTCCTCGGCCGCGCGATCGAGGAAGTGGCGCGCGAGCAGCTTGATGTCCTGCCGCCGCTCCCGCAACGCCGGCAGCGCGATCGGCACCACGTTGAGGCGGTAGAACAGGTCCTCGCGGAACTGCCCCGCCGTCACCTGGCTCATCAGATCCTTGTTGGTCGCCGCGACGATGCGCACGTCCGCGCGGATCGCCCGCGCCCCGCCCACGGTGGTGAACTCCCCCGACTGGAGCACGCGCAGCAACCGGGTCTGCGCCTCCATCGGCATGTCGCCGATCTCGTCGAGGAACAAAGTGCCTCCCGACGCCTGCTCGAACTTGCCCGCCACCCGCGCCGCCGCGCCGGTGAAGGCGCCCTTCTCGTGCCCGAACAGCTCGGCCTCGATCAGCTCGCGCGGGATCGCCGCCATGTTGAGCGCGACGAACGGCGCGCGCCGCCGCGGGCCCAGGTCGTGGATCGCCTGCGCCACCAGCTCCTTGCCGGTCCCGCTCTCGCCGCTGATCAGCACGGTCAGCTCGTTCGAGACCACGCGCGCGATCACCCGGTACACGTCCTGCATCGCCGGCGAGCGCCCGATCAGCGACAGCGCATGATCCTCCGCGGCGGGGAGGTCGTCGACCAGGCGCCGTCCCCGCGCCAGCGCGCTTCCGACCGCGGTGGTCAGCGCATCGAGGTCGAACGGCTTGGGCAGATAGTCGAACGCTCCCGCCTCGGTCGCACGCACCGCGGTCGCCAGCGTGTTCTGCGCCGACAGCACGATCACCGGCAGGTCGGGATATTCTCCGGTCAGCGTCGCGACAAAGTCGAGCCCGTTGCCGTCGGGCAGCACCACGTCGGTGATCACCACGTCGGGGATCGCGCTGCGCATCTCGCGCTTGAGCTCGCCGAGCGACGCCGCCGCGGTCACCCGATGCCCGGCGCGGCGCAGCGCCTGGGTCACCACGGTGCGGATCGCGGCATCGTCGTCGCAGATCAGGATCGCGCCGGTCACGCTCATGCCTCGGGCCGCCGCATGCGCACCTTGAGCAGGACATGGAGGCCGATCCCGATCCAGATCAGGTTGACCGCCGCCGACGGCAAGGCCCCGCGGACATAGGTGTTGATCAGCATGCCCACCGCGCCGAACACGTTCATCAGCTGATAGGCGACGCTGTCTCCTTCCAGCCGCTTGGCCGACACCAGGCCGTAAGCACCCAGCACCAGCACCGCCCCCGCCCAGCCGATGATATCCACCCAGTCGAGCATCATCCGTCGGCCCTCGGCAGGTTGACGCGGAACACGGTCATCTCGGGGTCGCCGGCCCGCGCATATTCGACCACCCCGCCCATGTCGCGCACCAGCTTCTCGACCAGCGGCAGGCCCAGCCCCTTGCCCTCGGGCTTGCCCGACACGAACGGCTCGAACAGATGGCTGGCGATGTCGGCCGGCGCGCCCGGGCCGTTGTCGCTCACCGAGAATTCGATCGGCAGCCAGCGCCGCGGCTGGTCCGGCGCCGGCCGCATCGCGACGCCATGGCGATACTGCGTCGTCAGCACGATCCTGGGCTCGGGCGTGTCCTTGAGCGCTTCGGCGGCGTTCTTGAGCAAGTTCATCGCGATCTGCTGGAACGCGTCCCTGTCCATCATCACCGGCGGCAGCGAGGGGTCGAACCGCTCCTCGATCACGATCCCGCGCGCGAACCCGGCCAGCGCCACGCGCCGCGCATGGTCGAGCAGCGGATAGATGTTGTGCGGCGCCAGCTTGGGCGGGCGCGTGTCGGTGAAGTCCTGCATCCGGTCGATCAGCGCGGCGATGCGGTCGACCTCGGTGGTGATCAGCTGGGTCAGCTCGGCGCGCCCTTCCCCACCGTCCGCGCCGTCATCCGCCAGCAGCTGCGCCGCCCCGCGGATGCCGGACAGCGGGTTCTTGATCTCGTGCGCCAGCATCGCCGCCGCGCCGATCGCCGCCCGCGCGCCCGCGCTGCGGTCCGCGCCCACCGACAGCCGGCGCGAGGTCGGCGCCTGGTGCAAGGTCACGATGCGCCAGCCGGGATGCTCGGCGATCGGCTGCTCGACGAAATCGACGCGGATGCGGGGGGATCGCGTCGGCTCGATCTCGACGTCGAACGCCGCGAAGCCGTGCCCGTCGCGGCGCCCGGCATAGCCCTCGGGCGGCGTCACGATGCGGTCGAGCCGCTGCCCCTGCATCGCCTTCTCGCTATGGTTGAGCAGATGCTCGCACGCCATGTTGGCGCGCACCACCCGGTCCTGCGGATCGAGCACCAGAGCGGCCACGGGCAGGCCGCCGAAGATCTCGGTCAGGTCAGGCTCGCCGGGCTGCGGCGGCGGCCTCAGGCCGCTTCTTGGCGGGGCCATGACTCTTGCGGCTGCCCGCGGAACTGCGCGTAATACTCGTCGAGCATCGCCAGCACCGTCGCCGCCTTGGCTTCCTGGTTCACCTTGTTGCGGAACTCGGCCGATCCGTGCAGCCCCTTGGTGTACCAGCCGATATGCTTGCGCATCAAATTGACGCCGGTCATCTCGCCATAGTGATCGAGCATCGTGGCATAATGCTCTGCGATCAGGGCATATTGCTCGTCGATGCTTGGGTCCGGCCGTTCCCCCTGCCCGCTCAGCGAGTCCATCACCTGGCGCAGCAGCCACGGCTTGCCGTATGCACCGCGCCCGATCATCACGCCGTCCGCGCCCGACTGCTCGAGTGCCATGCGCGCGTCCTCGGGCGAGCAGATGTCGCCGTTGACGATCACCGGGATCGACACCGCGTCCTTGACCTTGCGGACGAACGCCCAGTCGGCGCTGCCCTTGTACATCTGGTTGCGGGTGCGGCCGTGCACGGTGATCATCTTGGCGCCGATATCCTCGGCGACGCGCGCCAGCTCGGGCGCGTTGAGGCTGTCATGGCACCAGCCCATGCGCATCTTGACCGTCACCGGCACCTTGACCGCCTTGACGCACGCCTCGATCAGCTGCGCGGCGAGGTCGGGCACGCGCATCAGCGCCGACCCGGCATCGCCGTTGGTCACCTTGCGCACCGGGCAGCCCATGTTGATGTCGATGATCGCCGCGCCGCGATCCTCGTTGAGCTTGGCCGCCTCGCCCATCTCATAAGGCGTGCAGCCGACCAGCTGCATCGACACCGGCTCCTCGATCGGGTCCCATGCCGCCTTCTGGATCGACTGGCGGGTCTCGCGGATCGCCGCCTGGCTCGCGATCATCTCGGTGACGTTGAGCCCCGAGCCGTAACGGCGCACGAGCCGGCGGAACGGCAGGTCGGTGACCCCCGTCATCGGCGCGAGCAGCACCGGCGTCTCGACCGTCACCGGGCCGATCTGGATGGGCTTCAACATCGTCATCAGTGCCTGAAAAATAGGCAGCGGCCTCTACAGGCGCAACGGGGGAGATGCAAGCGGCCGGAATGCCCTAGCGCAGATGCGGCAGCCGCCACTCGCCGATCAGCGCAGCGGTGCGCAACGCAAAGATCGTGATACCGGCAATCGGCTCGGCGATGTCCTGGCGAATCCCGAACCGTTTGACCATCAGCACGAGCATTATCGCCCCGGCCACCGCGGCGGTGGCATAGAAATTCTCGTGCAGGACCGAAGGGACGCGAGCCGTGAGCACGTCGCGGAGCATGCCGCCGCCGCATCCATTGACGGTGGCGATGACGACCACGGCGGCGCCGTTGAGCTTGTAGTCGAGCGACTTGCGCGCACCAGCAGTCGCGGCAAGCGCAAGGCCGACCGCCTCGAAGACATCGATCGCGAGCGGCGGCGTGAAGTTGCCTACTGGCCCCAGGATCAACGAGGCGGCGATAACGCCCAGCGTCGCCGCCACCGCCAATGCCGCATAGCGCCAGTCGCGGAAGGGAGCGGGCGGATGCTCGCCGAGCAGGAGATCGCGGATGACCGCCCCGCCGACCGATCCGACGAACGCCAGCACGAGGATGCCGAACAGGTCGAAGTCCGCCTGAACCCCCGTCAGCGCGCATTCCGTCGCCAGCACGAACGTCGCCGCGAGATCGACCCCATCCAGCACCTTGTCGCGGATGCGGATGGTGGCGGAATCGCCGACCGTCATCGTGGCGTCAGTCCGTTGCGATCGCCTGATCCGGGTCCATTGATTTGCGCCATATCCGCTTTCAACATGCCGCGTGCGTTGCAGTCCAAGCTAACCCGGTGCGCAAGCTGCGCAAGGCTCTAACAACTTTCCTACACGCACCCACACCGCTAGGCAGACCGGATGCAATCCCGGCTTCTTCCATCCCGCCTTTTCGGCCTCGTCGCGCTTGGGGCGCGCTGGCGGCGCGTCACTGTCGCCTTGTCGTGCGAACCCGGCGCGTCGATGGCGCGCCACTGGCGCGTCACTGGCGCGCACCTGCTCGAACGCGGCGCGTTGGCGGCGCGTCGCCGCCGCGTGGTTGGCGCGTCATGACAATCGCCGCGCTCATCGTTGCCGCCGGAAAGGGCACGCGAATCGGCGGAAGCCAGCCCAAGCAGTTCGCATCGCTCTGCGGAAAATCCATGCTTTCCCAAAGTGTTGCAGTACTTTCCGCCCATCCTGTCGTAACCGAAGTCACTATCGTGATCGGCGAAGGACAGCAAGAGCACGCCCGCTCGGCCCTCGGCGAATCTGTCAACTTCGTCAATTTCGTCACCGGCGGCGCCGAACGCCGCGATTCGGTCCGCGCCGGACTTGAATCCCTCGCCGGCAAGGGCGTCACCCGCGTCCTGATCCATGACGCCGCTCGCCCCTTCCTCCCGGCTCATGTCATCGACGCGCTGCTCGAAGCACTCGACCACGCCCCCGGCGCTGTCCCGGCGCTCCCCGTCGCGGACACCCTCGCCAGAGGCGAGGCCAGCCTCGGCGACAATGTCCCCCGCACCGGCCTCAACCGCATCCAGACGCCGCAGGCCTTCCACTTCGACGCCATCCTCGCCGCCCATCGCGCCTGGCCCGCGGACGAGGAAGCCACCGACGACGCCCAGATGCTCCGCCGCATGGGCCAGGATGTCTTGCTGGTCCCCGGAGACCCCATGCTCGAGAAGATCACCCATCCCGCCGACTTCGCGGCCGCGGAGGCGCGCCATGCCGCCACGCTGATCTCTCGCAGCGCTACCGGCTTCGACGTCCATCGCTTCGAAACCGGCCAGGAACTCTGGCTCGGCGGCATCCTGATCCCCCACGACAAGGGCCTCTCCGGCCACAGCGACGCCGATGTCGCGCTCCACGCGATCACCGATGCGCTGCTCGGCACGATCGGCGCGGGCGATATCGGGATGCACTTCCCGCCCAGCGACCCCAAATGGCGCGGCGCCGCCTCGGCGCAGTTCCTCGATCATGCCGCCGGGCTGGTCCGTGCCCGGGGCGGAATCATCGACTTCGTCGACCTGACCTTGATCTGCGAGGCGCCCAAGATCGGCCCGCACCGCGAGGCGATCCGCGCCAGCATCGCCGCGATCTTGAGCCTGCCCGTCTCGCGGGTTAGCCTCAAGGCGACCACCACCGAACGGCTGGGCTTCACCGGCCGCGGGGAAGGCATGGCGGCACAGGCCGTCGCCACGGTCCGTTTGCCGGAGTAACCTTCATGCGTATCCCCCGCCTCGCCGCCACGGCCCTGCTCTGGGCCGGCCTCGCCGCTTCGACCGCCGCCTCGGCCCAGTCCGCCCGCCCCTGCCTCACCGACGGCGAGGCCGAAGCGCTGTTCCAGGTGATGCTGCCCGATGTGATCCGCGAGATGGGCCGCGCCTGCCCGCAACAGCCGTTCCTCCGCCAGCCGAGCGCCGCCTTCATGGCCCGCATCAACGCCGGTGTCGCGCCCGCCATGCCTGCGGCGCAGGGCGGTATCCGCAAGCTGCTCGGACCCGAGGGGCAGTTCATCGCCGAATCGCAGCTCGCGATCCCCGCCGTGCGGTCGATCGTCGTCCCGGCGATCGCCCAGCAGATCCGGCCCGCGGACTGCCCGGGACTCGACAAGATTGTGACCAATCTCGCCCCGCTGCCGCCGCGCAATCTCGCCGCCGTGTTCGCCGCGTTGCTCCAGCTCAGCCAGAACGACGAAAAGCGCGCGCCAAGGCTTCCGATATGCCCTATGGCCCGCCCGCGATGATGGATACGATTCTCCCCCACCAGCTCGTCGACGCCGCCCGCAAGGTTGTCGACGCCAACCGTCTCGCCGGCCGCACCGTCGCGGTCGCCGAGAGCTGCACCGGCGGCCTGGTCAGCGCCGCGATCACCGAGATTCCGGGCTCGTCGGAAGTGCTCATGGCGGGGTTCGTGGTCTATTCGAACGGCGCCAAGATGGCCGAGCTCAAGGTCAGCCGCGACGTGCTCGAAACCTTCGGCGCGGTGTCGGTGGCGACCGCCTGGAGCATGGCGCAGGGCGCGCTGGAGGAGAGCGGCGCCGATGTCGCGGTGGCGATCACCGGCATCGCCGGTCCCGGCGGCGGGAGCGACAAGAGGCCCGTCGGCCATGTCGTCTTCGCCCGTGCCGAGAAGGACGCCGATCCCGATGTGGTGGTCGCCGACACGCGCGAGTTCGGCGATATCGGCCGCGGCGGCGTCCGGCTTCAGGCGGCGCTGTGCGCGCTCGAGCTGCTGCTCCCCGGCGAGCCGGCCGCGCCCGAGGCCGAGTCGCCATAGAGCCGTGCGGCGCGTTCCTCGAATGCGTTGATCATCATCCGCAGCGCGCGGTCGAACACCTGCCCCGCCAGCATCTCGAACACCCGGCTCTTGAAGGCGAAGTCGACCTCGAAATCGACCAGGCAGCCGCCCTGCCCGTCCGGCCGGAACTGCCAGTCATTGTGCAGATGCTTGAGCGGCCCGTCGAGATAGTCGACCCGGATATGCCCCGGCCGCTGCTTCTCGACCCGGCTGCTGAACGTCTCGCGCAGCCCCTTGAAGCCGACGATCAGGTCCGCGACCATCTCGGTCGCGCTGTCCGATCGCACCCGCACCGCGCTGACCCAGGGCAGGAACTCGCCATAGCGCCCGACATCGGCGACCAGGTCGAACATCTGCTCCGGCGTATAGGGCAGCCGCCGGGTCTCGCTGTGCTTCGGCATCAGGCCGGAACCGCCGCCTTTGCGAGCTTGGCGTCACGTGCCGCCTTCATCTTCGCGAAGTCGTCGCCGGCATGATAGCTCGACCGCGTCAGCGGCGACGAGGCGACCAGCAGGAAGCCCTTGGCGCGGGCAATCGCGGCATAGGCGTCGAACGCCTGCGGCGTCACGAAATCCTGCACCTTGGCGTGGCGCGGGGTGGGCTGGAGATACTGGCCCATCGTCAGGAAATCGATGTCGGCCGAGCGCATGTCGTCCATCACCTGATGGACCTCCAGCCGCTCCTCGCCGAGCCCGAGCATCACGCCCGACTTGGTGAAGATCGACGGATCGAGCTTCTTGACCGTCTCCAGCAGCCGGATCGAGGCGTAATAGCGCGCGCCCGGACGGATCGTCGGATAGAGCCTCGGCACCGTCTCGAGATTGTGATTGTAGACGTCGGGCCGTGCCGCGACGATCATCTCGATCGCCGCCTCGTGCTTGTTGCGGAAATCGGGGGTCAGGATCTCGATCGTGGTCGTGGGGGAAGCCTTGCGGATCGCCTCGATCACCTTGACGAACTGCTTCGCGCCGCCATCGGGCAGGTCGTCGCGGTCGACCGAGGTGATCACGATATGCTCGAGCCCCATCTGCACCGCGGCGTCGGCGACGTTGTTCGGCTCCATCGGATCGACCGCGCGCGGCATGCCGGTCTTGACGTTGCAGAAGGCGCAGGCGCGGGTGCAGGTGTCGCCCAGGATCATCACCGTCGCGTGCTTCTTGCTCCAGCATTCGCCGATGTTGGGGCAGGCCGCTTCCTCGCACACCGTGGTCAGGCTCTTGGCGCGCATCAACGCGCGCGTCGCGGCGAAACCGGCCGAAGTCGGCGCTTTCACGCGGATCCAGTCGGGCTTGCGCTGGCGTTCGGGACGGGCTTCGGGGATCGGGGCGATTTCGCTCATGCCGCGCAGATAGCGATCCCGCTCGCGGCTTGCCAGCCCCTACGGCCTGCGCCAATGGAGGCGGCATGTCTCACAAGCACTTCTCCGATCTCGTCGCCGGCTATCGGCGTTTCCGTGCCGAGGACTGGCCGCGCGAGCATGCGCGCTGGGCCGAGCTCACCCATGGCCAGAAACCGAAGGTCATGGTCATCGCCTGTTCCGACAGCCGGGTCGATCCCGCCACGATCTTCGGCACGCACCCGGGCGAGGTGTTCGTGGTGCGCAACATCGCCAATCTCGTGCCTCCCTTCGAACTCGGCGGCGGCCGCCACGGCGTCAGCGCCGCGCTCGAGTTCGCGGTGACTCAGCTCGAGGTCGAGGAGATCGTGGTGATGGGCCATGGCGAGTGCGGCGGCGTCCATGCCGCCTTCTCGCATCGTTTCGCGGGTGCCCGTCCGGGCGAAGGCGGCTTCATCGCGCATTGGGTCGACCTGCTCGACGAAGCGCGCGACCGTATCGTGAAACAGCATGGCCATGGTCCCGAGGCGATCCGCGCCCTCGAGTTGGAGACCGTCCGCGTCTCGATCGCCAACCTGCGCACCTTCCCCTGCATCCCGGAGCGCGAGGCGAAGGGACTGCTCACCATCCACGGCGCCTATTTCGCGATCGCCGACGGGGTGCTGCACGTGATGGGCGAAAACGGGCAGTTCGCCCCCGCCTGAGGGAACGCCGCCTCTTCTCGCCCATTGAAGGTGCGAGGAGACGGATGATGGACATCAACAAGACCGACAGCGCAACCACCGACGCGGACCTCATCGAGGAAGAGGATACCTTCCCGGAAGCGCAGGGCAGCAGCGGCGGCAATCTCGCGCGTGACGTGGCCTCGCAGAACGAGCTCGACCGCGTCCGCGATCCGGAGGCGCAAGCCCGCCCGGAGAAGCAGGACGATATCGACAACGATACCGCGGTGAAGCCGGCGCGCGGCGCCGACAGCAACTCGACCTAGGGCTTGCCCGCGGCCAGCGCCGCTCGCGCCATCTTCTCGAATTCGGGGTCGATCGCGGGCGGCACCATCGGCACCTTGGCCTCGAGCTGGTCGGCGATCGCGGTGAGCGCCGCGATTCGCCCCGCCTTGCGGCTGTTGCCGTCGATCGCCGTCCAGGGCGCGTGCCGGGTGCTGGTCCGGTCGAACATCTCCCCGATCGCGTCGAGATAGTCCGCCCGCCGCGCACGATTGCGGTAATCGTCCGGCCCGGTCTTCCAGCGCTTCCACGGATCGTCGAGCCGCTCGGCCAGTTCCTTGTCCTGCTTTTCCTGGGTGATGTGGACGAACAACTTCACCATCGTCGCCCCGGCCTCGATCTGCTGCGCCTCGAAATCGTTGATCTCGTCATAGCCGCGCTGCCACTCGGCCTTGCTGGCATAGCCCTCGACGCGCTCGACGAGCACGCGGCCGTACCAGCTGCGGTCGAAGATCGCGATGTGCCCCTTGGCCGGCAGCCGCCGCCAGAAGCGCCACAGGAAATGGTGCGCCAGCTCGTTCTCGCTCGGCGCGCTGATCGGCATCACCTCGAAGAAGCGCGGATCCCATTGTCCCGTCAGGCGCTTGATGATCCCGCCCTTCCCCGCTGCGTCCCACCCTTCGAGCACCAGGATCGCGGCACGCTGATGCACGATATGGGCGACCTGGATGCGTTCCAGCCGCTCCTGCACTTCGGCCAGGGCCTGGTCATAGTCGCCGGCGAACTTGTCGCCCTTTTCATAGTCGCTGAGGTCGATCTTCATGCACGGCACCCTAACACCACTGAATCCGCGCCGAAATGCCCCGGATTCGCGCCTGAGCGGCCTTCGCAGCCGCCCCGTCCCTGAATTATGACAACGACATGCGTAGTGTTCGCGCATGAGTATGCGGGGTTAAGCGAAAATGAGTGCTCAGCGTTTGCTGATCGAAGGACGCGTGCAGCGCGTCGGCTATCGCGACTGGGCGGTGCGCACCGCGCACCAGCTCGGCGTGATCGGATGGGTTCGCAACCTTCAGGACGGACGGGTCGAGATCCTCGCCGATGGCGAGGACATGGCGCTCGACACCTTTGTCGATCGCTGCCGCGAGGGGCCGATGATGGCGCATGTCGAGCGAGTCGATGCGATGCCGGCGGAAGCGGGCAATGTGAAGGGCTTCACCAAACGCTTCACTGCCTGACGGATCAATCCTCGACCAGCTTCAGCAATCTGCGCTCGACCGGGGCAAGCACCGGGCCGAGTTCGTGTCCGCGTTTGAGCACCGCGCCCGCCTCGTTGACTAGGGCCCACATGCCCTGGCGGTTGCGCAGCGCCGGGCGCTTCTCGACGCGGAACTCGGGCCGCTCGGCCGCACGGCGGAAGGCGGCGAAGATTGCGGCGTCGCGGCCGAGCTGGATGGCATAGTCCTTCCAATGCCCGGCCGCGACCATGCGCCCGTAGAGATCGAGGATACGGGTCAGCTCGGCGCGCTCGAACCCGATCTGACCGGGCGCCTTGAGCGGAAAAGGCGTTACGATTCCCGTCACGCGCGGTCGCGCTGCTCCTCGGTACCGCGCGCGGTTTCACGCTCGGCGAGCAACTCGTCGACGCGCTTGCGCATCGCCTCGAGCTCGCAGCGCATGAGCTCGAGCTTCTGGGTCGCGGGATCGTAGAGCTCGCTGCACGGCGTGCCGTAGGGAACGAAGTTCTTCTGCCACTTGTCGACCTCGACCAGGGTCGCCTTGGCCGGGATGCCGACCATCACCGCGCCTTCGGGGACGTCCTTGGTCACCACGGCATTGGCGCCGATCCGCGCGCGCGGGCTCACCGTGATCGGACCGAGCACCTGCGCGCCCGAGCCGATGATCACGCCGTCCATCAGCGTCGGATGCCGCTTGCCCGCGACGCCATTGTCGGGGCTCGTCCCGCCGAGCGTCACGCATTGATAGATGGTGACGTCGTCGCCGATCTCGGCGGTCTCGCCGATCACCACGAAGCCATGGTCGATGAAGAAGTTGCGGCCGATCCTCGCACCCGGATGGATGTCGATCCCGGTCAGCCAGCGCGACGTGTGGTTCACGAAGCGCGCGAGGAAGAAGAAATCCGCGTGATACAGCCGGTGCGCGACGCGGTGCCAGAACACCGCCCAAACCCCCGGATAGAGCAGAATTTCCGCACGGCTCCGCGGCGCGGGATCCCGCGCGCGAATCGAATCGAGATAGGCTCCGAGACGACGGAACATGAACAGGCCCCTCTGGTCTGTGCGGCTATTTAGGCATGGAAAGCTGGCTTTTCCAGTTCGGCGCATTTTTCCCGCTTGTCTCGTCTAAACACGATGTATCTTGTAGGGATTGGAATGCCGGGCCACACCCCGGCGGCCGTAACCAGCGTGAAAGAGAATTGATGTTCGAAGCCATCGACTTCCAGGCATTGCTTCCCTTCATCGCGGTCGGCTTCGCGGCACAGATCGTCGACGGTGCGCTGGGCATGGCGTTCGGCGTGATCTCAAGCACCTTGCTGGTGAGCGTTCTCGGTGTGCCGCCCGCGACCGCGTCGGCCGGGGTGCATCTCGCGGAATGCTTCACCACCGGTGTTTCGGGCATCAGCCACGCGATTCACAAGAATGTGAACTGGAGGCTGTTCTTCCGTCTGCTGATCCCGGGCGTGATCGGCGGCGTCACCGGCGCCTATCTGCTCACCTCGCTCGACGCCTCGGTCACGCGGCCGTTCGTGATGACCTATCTCGCCGCCATCGGGCTCTATCTGCTGTGGCGCGGCATCAGCTTCCCGACCCGCCACCACAAGGAGCCTCGGATCGTCGAGCCGCTCGGCCTTGCCGGCGGCTTCCTCGACGCTGCGGGCGGCGGCGGCTGGGGTCCGGTCGTCACCAGCAACCTGCTGATCCAGGGAACGCAGCCGCGCTACACGATCGGTACAGTCAACAGCGTCGAATTCTTCCTCACCCTGTCGGTCTCGATCACCTTCATCCTCCACCTCGGGCTTTCGGCATTCACCGAGGCGGTCGTCGGCCTGCTGATCGGCGGCGTGCTCGCCGCGCCGTTCGGCGCACTGCTCGCCAAGCGCGTGCCGACGAAGACGTTGCTGATCCTCGTCGGCATCGTGCTGACGCTGACCAGCAGCTATAGCGTCTACAAGGCGCTGGCCTGATCCGTCGATCAAGCCCTAGTCATTGAGTGACTGTCTCGATCAAACCGAGCGAGACTTCCCATTTCACTCCCGCTGCGCTGCACCGTAGATGCGGCGTCGCACAAGCTGCACTGCATCATAACGGAGAAACCAGAACATGGCCCTCATCGGAAGCTCGCTCAAGCCGTTCACCGCGACCGCCTTCAAGGAAGGAAAGTTCGTCGACGTCACCGATGCCGACGTGCGCGGCAAGTGGGCCGTCTTCTTCTTCTATCCGGCCGACTTCACCTTCGTCTGCCCGACCGAGCTCGAGGACCTCGCCGACGTCTACCCGACCCTGCAGAAGATGGGCGTCGAGGTGTATTCGGTCTCGACCGACACGCATTTCAGCCACAAGGCGTGGCACGACACCTCGCCCGCGATCGGCAAGATCAACTATTACATGCTGGGCGATCAGAACCACGTCCTCGCCAAGAATTTCGACGTGCTGCGCGAAGGCCAGGGCCTGGCCGACCGCGGCACCTTCGTGATCGATCCCGAGGGCGTGATCCAGATCGTCGAGATCACCAGCGAGGGCGTCGGCCGTAACGCGCAGGAGCTGCTGCGCAAGATCAAGGCGGCGCAGTATGTTGCGGCGCACCCGGGCGAAGTCTGCCCGGCCAAGTGGGAAGAGGGTGAAGAGACTCTCGCCCCGTCGCTCGATCTCGTCGGCAAGATCTAAGCAAGACCCCCAAGCGCCCGCTCCCCTCCCCCTTAGCGGGCGCACAGGCGGCCCGGGGCGAATCTTCCCGTCGCCCCGGGCCGTTTGTTTCCCGAATTCAGGAGTTTCCGATGCTCGACGCACATCTCAAGCAGCAGCTCGAGGGCTATCTCGTCCACATCCGCGAGGCGGTGGAGCTGGTCGCCAGCCTCGGCGACGATGCCAAGTCGCGCGAGCTCGAAACCCTGCTGAGCGAGATCGCCGGGCTCAGCGGCAAGCTCACGCTCGTCCGCAGCGACGACAAGCGCAAGCCCAGCTTCATGATCCGCCGCGCCGGCACTGATATCGGCGTGCGTTTCGCCGGCATCCCGATGGGGCACGAGTTCACCAGCCTCGTCCTCGCGTTGCTCCAGGTCGGCGGCCACCCGTCCAAGGCGGCGCAGGAGGTGATCGAGCAGGTCAAGGGGCTCGAGGGCGAGCTGCACTTCGAGACCTATTTCTCGCTGTCCTGCCAGAACTGTCCCGACGTGGTGCAGGCGCTCAACCTGATGGCGGTGCTCAACCCCAACATCAGCCACGTCGCGATCGACGGCGCGCTGTTCAAGGACGAGGTCGATGCGCGGCAGGTGCTGGCTGTTCCGACCGTATTTCTCAACGGTGAGCCGTTCGGTTCGGGACGCATGGAACTCGAGCAGATTGTCGCGAAACTCGACAGCGGGGCCGAGGCGAAGGCGGCGGCAAAGCTCGAAGCCAAGGAGCCGTTCGACGTGCTCGTCGTCGGCGGCGGCCCGGCCGGCGCGGCCGCGGCGATCTACACCGCGCGCAAGGGGCTGCGCGTCGGCGTCGCCGCCGAGCGCTTCGGCGGCCAGGTGCTCGACACCATGGGCATCGAGAACTTCATCTCGGTCCCCTATACCGAAGGCCCCAAGCTCGCCGCGCAGCTCGAAGGCCATGTCAAGGAAAACGACGTCGACATCATGAACCTCCAGCGTGCCGAGAAGCTCGTCCCGGCCGCGCGCGAGGGCGGGCTGCACGAGGTCGTCCTGGCCAACGGCGCCAGCCTCAAGGCCAAGACCGTCATCCTCTCCACCGGCGCGCGCTGGCGGCAGATGGGCGTCCCCGGCGAGGATGCGTATCGCAACAAGGGCGTCGCCTATTGCCCGCACTGCGACGGCCCGCTGTTCAAGGGCAAGCGCGTCGCGGTGATCGGCGGCGGCAATTCGGGCGTCGAGGCGGCGATCGACCTCGCCGGCATCGTCGCGCACGTCACGCTGATCGAATATGACAGCCAGCTCCGCGCCGACGCGGTGCTCCAGCGCAAGCTCGCCAGCCTGCCCAACGTCAAGGTCATCACCTCGGCGCTCACCACGCGCGTCAACGGCGCGGAGAAGGTCACCGGCCTGACCTACAAGGACCGCAATTCGGGCGAGGAGCACGACATCGAGCTCGAGGGCATCTTCGTCCAGATCGGCCTCGTGCCCAATACCGAGTGGCTCAAGGACTCGATCGCCCTCACCCCGCGCGGCGAGATCGAGATCGACGCGCGCGGCGAGACCAGCCAGCCCGGCATCTTCGCCGCGGGCGACGCCACGACCGTGCCCTACAAGCAGATCGTGATCGCGATGGGCGCCGGCTCGACCGCCGCGCTCTCCGCCTTCGACTATCTCATCCGCTTGCCGGCCGAGGAAACGCAAGCGGCCGCGGCCTGAATATCCTTCCCGGCACGGGAAGGGGACCAGCCGCAGGCTGGTGGAGGGGGCTTGCCACACCAGCCGTGCTTCGTGGCGAGCCCCCTCCGTCATCGCTTCGCGATGTGTTCGAGCTTTGGCCAGCCCCCGGCTGGCCAAGATCGTGTCCGGGGGACACGATCTCGCTCGAACACTCCCCGTATCGGGGAGGATAGTAATCATCGTCCCCATCACTTATATCCCCGCCATCAATCGTCCGGATCGATCAATGGCGCAAACCTACCTCCCCACGCTCAAGCAGCTGCAATATCTGGTCGCGCTCAAGGATCACGGTCATTTCGGCCGCGCCGCCGAGGCCTGCTACGTCACCCAGTCCACCCTTTCCGCGGGCCTGCGCGAGCTCGAGACGCTGATCGGCGTGGTGCTGGTCGAGCGCACCCGCCGCGTCGTCCGCTTCACTCCGCTCGGCGAGCGCATCGTCGACAAGGCCCGCCGGGTGCTGCGCGAGGCCGATGAGCTGGCCGATCTTGCCCGCGCCGCCGGGCGTCCGCTGTCGGGCGAGATGCGGATGAGCGTCATCCCCACCATCGCGCCGTTCCTGCTCCCGCGCATCCTCCCTCGGCTGCGCGCCGACTATCCCGACCTCAAGCTGTTCCTGCGCGAGGAGCCGAGCGGCGCGGCGTGCGAGAGCCTCCACACCGGGCGCACCGACTGCGTGCTGCTCGCCCTCCCCTATGCCTGTGGCGATGTCGAGACCGCGCCGCTGTTCGACGACCGCCTGTTCGTCGCCTTCCCCGAGGGCGAGTATGAGCCCGATCACGCCGCGGTCACCCCGAACGAGATCGACGAGACCCGCCTGCTCCTGCTCGAGGACGGCCATTGCCTCAAGGATCACGCGCTCGCCGCGTGCAACCGCCCCGAGCTGCGTGCGGAGGCGACGATGCTCGGCACCTCGCTCCACACCATGGTGCAGATGGTCGACAACGGCCTCGGCGTGACGATGCTGCCCGAAATGGCGCTCGACGCGGGCATTCTCGACCACACCCATGTCGCCGCGCGCCCGCTCCAGGCCGACAATCCCTCGCGCCGCATCGCCCTGGTGTGGCGCAAGGCCTCCCCGCGCGAGCGCGACTTCCGCCTGCTTGCCGAGGTGCTGGCTCAGTCGGGCTTGCCCTCCGATCCGGTCCAGCGCGCCGCTGCCTGATCGTCGCTCGCCCGCGCCTCGACCCAGTTCGCCGTCCCGCCCCGGGTCTCGCGCTTCCAGAACGGCGCCTCGGTCTTGAGCCGGTCGATCAGGAAGGCGCAGGCGTCGAGCGCCTCGCGCCGGTGTGCCGCCGCGGTCGCGACCAGCACCACCCGGTCGCCGGGCTCCATCGGCCCGATGCGATGCACGATCACCGTCGAGAGCAGGCCCCAGCGCGTCATCGCCTGCTCGGCGAGGTCGCACAGCACACCCTCGGTCATCCCGGGATAATGTTCCAGTTCCATCCCGGTCACGCCGTCATCGGCGCGCACGATCCCGATGAAGCTCGCCACCGCCCCGGCGCCGGTCTCCTCGATCCCGGCGAGCTCGGTGCCGATGTCGATCGGCGCGGGATCGACCGAGACGCGGATCATCCGCCCGTCACCGGCGGAAAGAAGGCGACTTCCTGCGCAGCGCCCAGCTCGCTGTCGAGCGGTACGAAGCGCTGGTCCACCGCCGCGCGGAGCCTGGCAAGATCGCCCAGCGCCTCGGCATGGCCGCTGCTCCGCCCTTTCAGCCACTCCGCCAGGTCCGCCACCGTGCGCACCGCCTCGGGCGGCTCGACCGTCTCCTCGCCGGTGCCGATGCGTTCGCGAACCCAGGCGAAGTAAAGCAGCCGCATCAGCTGTCCATGTGCTTGAGGCCGACGCGGAGGTAATCCCAGCCGGTGATCAGCGTCAGCACCGCCGCTGCCCACAGCATCGCCAGGCTCAGATCGTGCACCCATGGCCAGCCGGGCACCGCCCCGGCCAGCACCAGCCCGCCGAGCGACATGAGCTGAAGCGCGGTCTTCCACTTGGCCAGCGCCGAGACCGGTACCGAGACCTGGATCCCGCCTAGGAACTCGCGCAATCCCGATACCGCGATCTCGCGCAGCAGGATGATCAGCGCGGCAATCATGTGCAGGTCGGCGATGATCCCCTTGGCGCAAAGGATCAGGACCACCGCGGCGACCATGATCTTGTCGGCGATCGGGTCGAGGAAGATGCCGAGCTTCGACACCGTCCCGCGCGAGCGTGCGAGATAGCCGTCGAAATAGTCGGTGATCCCCATCAGGCAGTAGGTCGCGAAAGCGAGCGCATAGCCCGTCTCCCATTCCCGCCACCACAGGAAGAAGACGAGCAGCGGCACGGTGACGATTCGCGACAAGGTCAGGATGTTGGGCAGGGTCAGCATCTTCCTCGCTCTAGCACCGCGTTCGCGCGCAATCATCCCCCGCGACATGCTGCGCGACACGCCACATGATTGTCATATGACACCGATAGCGGTTGCCGCCACGCCGCCCGCGCGGCTATGCCCTGAACCAGTTTCGACGGACGAAGGCCCGCCACCCACATGATCAACGCGCTCGGATTGCTCAAGGAGCGCCGGTTTCTGCCCCTCTTCACCACGCAGTTCCTGGGGGCGTTCAACGACAATCTGTTCAAGACCGCGCTGGTGCTGTTCGCCACCTATCAGGTGTTCAACGATCCGCAGCAGGAAAGCTATTTCAACGCGCTGGCGACCGGCCTCGCGATCCTGCCCTTCTTCGTCCTCTCCGCGCTGTCGGGGCAGCTCGCCGATACCTATGACAAGGCGCGCATCATCCGCATCGTCAAGACCGCGGAGATCGGCATCATGCTGTTCGGCGGCGCCGGCATCTACGTCGCGAAGCTGGGCTACACCAATGTCGGGATCGGCATGATGCTCGGCGCGGTGTTCATGCTCGGCACGCACTCGACCTTCTTCGGCCCGATCAAATACGCGATCCTGCCCCAGCATCTGAAGGACGACGAGGTGCTCGGCGGCACCGGCCTGGTCGAAGCGGCGACCTATCTCTCGATCCTGATGGGCACGGTGATCGCCGGCTGGGTCTCGGTCGAGACCGCGGGGTTCCTGACGCTCGCGGTCGCCGCGATCGGCTGGTTCACTGGCCGCCTGGTGCCGCCCGCGCCGCGTGCGGGGCCGATGCTCGACGTCAACTTCAATCCGGTCACCTCCTCGTGGCGCTTGGTCGGCGCGACGATGCACATCCCGCGCCTGTTCCTGGCGATCTGCGCGATCAGCTTCTTCTGGACGATCGGATCGGTGCTGATCGTGATCTTCCCGCCGCTCGCCAAGAACCTGCTCACCGCCGACGAGCGCGTCGCGAGCCTGATGATCGCGATCTTCTCGGTCGGCGTGGCGATCGGCTCGGTCATCATCAACGCGATGCTCAAGGGCAAGATCTCCGCCAAATATTCGCCGATGTCGGTGATCCTGATGGCGGTGATCGTCGGCATCCTCTCGGTCGAGGCGCGCTTCTGGGTGCCCGCGCCCAATGGCGGGCTCTACGGCGTGCTCGAATTCGTAAGGATGCCGCAGGCGTGGCTGCTGCTGCTGACACTGATGGGCATCTCGATCACCGGCGGCATGTTCGTGGTGCCGCTCTACGCCTTCCTCACCACCACCGTGACCAAGGACCAGACCGCGCGCACCGTCGCCGCCAACAACATCGTCAACGCCGGCGCGATGACCGTCGGGGCGATCGCGGTGATCGCGATCACCGCCGCCGGCGTCGGGCCCGAGGACATGCTGCTGCTGGTGTGCGCGATGTGCATCATCTCCGCCTGGATCGCGCAGAAGCTGCACCTTGCTTGCGACTAAGGGCCTGCGACGAGAGAATCTGTGACGAAGCAGGCCCGCGCCCAGGCGGGCGGCGACACCTTCAGAGGAAGAAGGTGTAGAAGCAGACGAAGAACGCGCAGTAGCTCAGCACGAACAGCTTGAGGTCGCTGTCGTCCTCGCGCTTGCGCACCTCCGCGCGGATCATGGGCAGCGTGGTCCGGAACGGGTGCCCTTCGCCGGGGCGGCCGAGGATCGCCTTGTCTCGCATCGCCGACAGTTAACGCTTTGTTTACGATTCCGGCCACGCCGCATGATGGTTAACGCCGTCCGGATTTGGGACGCCGGATGGATTGCGGGTTCCTTCGACGGCCATCTCCGTCGGCCCTTGCGTGATGTTATACTATATCCTATCCGGCTCACGGTTCAGACAGCAAATGGGGTAATCGTGACCAGCCGCATCCATCTCTACAGCGCCGTCTCGCTCGTCGCCTTCGCGCCCGGGGCGGCCCTCGCCAACAGCAACGCCAGCGCCGGCCAGGCCGGCAGCCACGCCGAGGGCGAGGTGGTGATCACCGCCACCCCGTTGCAGCAGACCGCCGACGAGACCGCCACCCCGGTGATCACGCTGAGCGGCGACGAGCTGGTCCATCGGCGCCAGGCGACGCTCGGCGAGACGCTGGCGGGCCAGCCCGGCATCCAGGTCGAGAATTTCGGCGGCGGCGCCAGCCGTCCGGTGATTCGCGGCCAGACCGCGCCGCGCGTCCAGTCGCTGAGCGACAGCTCGGCAGTCATGGACGCCTCGGCCATCTCGCCCGACCACAACGTCACCACCGAACCGCTGCTGCTGCGCGGGATCGAGGTGCTGCGCGGGCCTGCCACCCTGCTCTACGGCAGCGGCGCGGCGGGCGGCGCGATCAACCTGCTCGACGAGAAGGTGCCGACCGAGCTGCCCAAGGGCGGCATCACCGGTGTCGCCGAAGGGCGCCTCGGCACCGCGGACGAGGAGCGCGCGATCGTCGGCGGGGTCACCGCCGGCCTCGGCCCCTTCGCGCTGCGCGTGGAGGGGGTGCGCCGCAAGTCCGACGATTATCGCGTCCCCGGAAGCTTCGGCGAGGATCATGTCGAGGGGTCGTACAACGACACCTCGACGGTCAGCGCCGGCCTCTCCTGGATCGGGCCCCGCGGCCATCTCGGCGTCGCCTACACCCGGCAGCGCAGCGAATATGGTCTGCCGGGCCACAGCCACGAATATGAGGACTGCCATCCGCACGGCACCAGCCTGCACTGCGGTGGGCACGGCCATGACGACGGCGATCACGACCATGATCACGACCACGGCCATGAGCATGACGCGCCCTATGTGAAGCTGCGCAGCGATCGTTTCGACATCCGCAGCGACTATCGCGATCCCCTGCCCGGCTTCGAGAGGATGCGTTTTCGCATGTCCTTCACCGATTACGAGCATGACGAACTCGACGAGGGCGAGGTCGCCACGACCTTCCGCAACAAGGGTTTCGACGGGCGCTTCGAGTTGACCCACAGGCCGATCGCCGGGCTGCGCGGCGTGTTCGGCGTGCAGCATTGGGAGAGCGAGTTCAGCGCCGAGGGCGCCGAAGCCTTCCTGATCAACACCGAGACGAAGAACACCGCGATCTTCCTGATGGAGACGCTGCCGCTCGGCCCGGTCCGGCTCGAACTCGCCGCGCGCCAGGAATGGCAGCAGGTCGAACCGGCGGGAACGCGCTATCCGGGCATCAAGCACAGCCCCTTTTCGGCCTCGGGCGCTGCCATATGGGATATGGACGGCGATTATTCGGTGGCATTGTCGCTGGCCCGCTCGCAGCGGGCGCCGAGCGTGCAGGAACTCTACGCCTATGGCGTCCACCTCGCGACCAACACGTTCGAGATCGGCATGGTCACCGGCAACACGCGGCTGCCCGACGACGTCTCGCTCGGCGTCGAGACGTCGAACTCGATCAACCTGACGCTGCGCAAGACGCGCGGGCCGACCACCTTCACGATCGGCGCCTACCACCAGGATTTCGACAATTACATCTACGCCAGGACGCTCGACCGCTTCGAGGATTTCCGCCTGATCCGCTATGTCGGCGCCGACGCGACCTTCACCGGGGTCGATGGCGAGATCCGCCACGAATTCACGCCGCAGTTCGCCGCGTCGATCTTCGGCGACTATGTCCGGGCCAAGCTCAAGGACGGGTTGGGTAACCTGCCGCGCATCCCCGCCGGGCGGCTCGGCGGCCGCGTCGACGCGCATGTCGGCCCGCTCACCTTCGACGCGGAATATTATCACGTGTTCGAGCAGGACAAGGTCGCGTCGTTCGAGACCCGCACGCCGGGCTACGATATGGTCAACGCGACCCTCGCCTATCGCCTCGACCTCGGCGGCGGCGCCAATGCCGAGCTGTTCGTTCGCGGCACCAACCTCACCAACGAGCTGGCCTATAACCACGCCTCGTTCATCCGCGACGCGGCGCCGCTGCGCGGCCGCAACTTCGCGTTCGGCCTGCGCACGGCATTCTGACGGCGGCGGCGGTGGACGCGGGTTCGTCGCTGTTCGCGCATATCGAGGATCTCCAGGGCGATCTGCCCTGGGGGTCCTTTCTCGACGCGGGTACCGGCACGCACTCGATCCGCTGGGTGTCCTCGCTGTCCACCGAGCGCTGGGTCGCGGTCACGGGCGCCACCGCGCATGCGATCCAGGTGCGCGATGCCGTGGAGGCCGTCCGCCGGCCGCAGGACCGGCTGATCGTCGCCAATTGGGCCGACCCGGAACTGCTCGAGGACGAGCGCTTCGACACGGTGCTCGCCGACTATCTGATCGGCGCGGTCGAGGGCTTCGCGCCCTATTTCCAGGGTGCGATGTTCGCGCGGCTGCGTGCGCTCACGGCGCGGCGATTCTACCTCGTCGGGCTCGAACCCTATGTCGCGCAGGATCCCGCCACCGAAGCCGGGCGGCTGGTGTGGGAGATCGGGCGCTTCCGCGACGCCTGCCTGCTGCTCGCCGGGGAGCGCCCCTATCGCGAATATCCGATGCGCTGGGTGCTCGATCGCATGGCCGAAGCGGGCTTCAGGGCGATCGCCGCGCGGCGCTTCCCGATCCGCTACCAGGCGCGCTTCGTGAACAGCCAGATCGACATGTGCGCGTCGCGGATCGCCCTGCTGGCAGATCCGGCGCTGGCCTCCGCACTCACCGCGCGCGGCGAGGCCTTGCGCGCCCGAGCGCTTGCCTTCGCGGCACGGGAAGGCGGCATCCGCCACGGCTTCGACTATGTGATCGCCGCCGAGCCGGCCTGAGCGTCCGGCTCGCGAAAAAGGGCGGCTTTCGCCGCCCTTGTCTCGTCCCGCTGGACGGGATTGGTGGAGCCGAGGGGGATCGAACCCCTGACCTTCGCAATGCCATTGCGACGCTCTCCCAGCTGAGCTACGGCCCCATCCGTCCCGGGAAGGCGATGGCCTTTAGCAGCCATCGCGTGGTTTGCAACGGGGTTTTCTCAGCTTTCTTCGTCGTCGTCGCCGGTATCGACGCCCAGGTCGTCGTCGCCGCCCAAGTCGACGTCGTCGTCGGGCGAACCCTCGGCGTCCTCATCGACGTCCAGATCCTCGTCGCCGAGATCGGCATCGTCCGCCTTGACCTTGTCGGCCTCGTCCTTGACCACCTCGAACGGCAGCGGCTGCTTCGACTTGAGGACCGGCTCCGGCTCCCACGCAAAGCCGCAGCTGATGCAGGTGACAGGTTCGTCCTTGGTCAGGTCATAGAAGCGCGTCGCGCATTTCGGGCAGGTCCGTTTCGTGCCCCATTCCGGCTTCACCATGTGCCGCTCTTGCCTTTTCTTCGATTTCCAGGGTGGCGAGGATTTGTATCCCCGTTTGAAGTGGCGCGCGCCTTGCCATAGCGCAAGCCCCCTGTCAAAGCCGCCGCCGATGAGCGCTGCAACACCCTCCCCCCTCGCCATTTCCGCCCGCGGTCCGCTGCGCGGCACCCTCACCGTTCCGGGCGACAAGTCGATCAGCCACCGCTCGCTGATGTTCGCCGGGCTGGCCGTGGGCGAGAGCCGCATCGAGGGCCTGCTCGAGGGCGAGGACGTGCTCGCCACCGCCGCCGCGATGCGCGCCATGGGCGCGACGATCGAGCGCCGCGACGGCATCTGGCATGTCTGGGGCGTCGGCGTCGGCGGGCTGCTCCAGCCCGAGACCGCGCTCGAGATGGGCAATTCCGGCACTTCGACCCGGCTGCTGATGGGCCTGGTCGCGAGCCATCCGATCACCGCGACCTTCACTGGCGACGCCTCGCTCTCGAAGCGCCCGATGGGCCGGGTGATCGACCCGCTGTCGCAGATGGGCGCCGACTTTACCGCAAGCCCCGGCGGGCGCCTTCCGCTCACCATGCGCGGCCTCTGCCCCGCGGTGCCGATCGAATACACGCTCCCCGTCGCCTCGGCGCAGGTCAAGTCGGCGGTCCTGCTCGCCGGGCTCAACACCCCGGGGATCACCCGCGTGATCGAGCCGGTGCCGACCCGCGACCATAGCGAGCGCATGCTCACCGGCTTCGGCGCCGACCTCAGCGTCGACGAAACGCCCCAGGGCCGAATCATCTCGATCCGCGGCGAGACCGAGCTCAAGCCTCAGCAGATCACCGTCCCCGGCGACCCTTCTTCCGCCGCCTTCTGGATGGTCGCGGGGTCGATCGTACCCGGCTCGGACATCACCATCGCCAATGTCGGTCTCAACCCGACGCGCACCGGGCTGGTCACCGCGTTGCGCATGATGGGCGCGGACATCACGGAGGTGAACCCGCGCATCGTCGGCGGGGAACCGGTGGCCGACCTGCGCGTCCGCCATGCCCCGCTCACGGCGATCGAGGTGCCGCACGATCTCGCGCCCAGCATGATCGACGAGTATCCCGCGCTCTTCGTCGCCGCCGCCTTCGCCCAGGGCCGCACCGTCGCGCGCGGCGCGGAGGAGCTTCGCGTCAAGGAATCGGACCGCATCGCCGCGATGGTCGCCGCGCTCCGGCCCAACGGGGTCGCGCTCGAGGAATATGAAGACGGCCTCGCCATCACCGGCACCGGCGGCGAACTCATCCCCGGCGGCGCTCCGGTCGCCTCGAAACTCGACCACCGCATCGCGATGAGCATGACGGTGGCTGGACTCGGCGCGAAGGCCGAAGTGAGCATCGACGACGTCTCGCCGGTCGCCACCAGCTATCCCGGCTTCTTCGCAACCCTCGATTCGCTTACCGGCCGGACCTAGGGCCTAAACTCGGCTGGAAGGAGGATCGGGATTGCCAATGAAGGGCCGCCGACAAGGAGCGCAGCGCAGACGCGTAGCGGCGCTACGCGCAAGCAAGCGACGCAGCTCGGCGGCCCTTCATTGGCAACCGCGGAGCGGCGGGCGAGTTTCGGTCCCATGTGTCGTCGCTCGTCGGTCACGATGGATCCCCATCGCTCCCTCCTCGCTCCTAACCTGGGACCGAAAATCGCTCCGTCTCGACCTCCTTCCAGCCGAGTTTAGGCCCTACCCATGATCATCGCCGTCGACGGACCCGCCGCATCGGGCAAAGGCACCATCGCCCGCGCCCTCGCGCGCCACTACGAGCTCCCGCACCTCGACACCGGCCTGCTCTATCGCGCCGTCGCCGCCACCGTGCTGCGCGAGGAGATGAACCCCGAGAGGGAGGCCGACGCCGTCGCCGCTACCGGCTTCGACGACCTGCTGCTCGCCGACGAATGGCTGCGCACCGACGAGGTGGGCAAGATCGCCTCGGTCGTCTCCGCGCACCCGCTGGTCCGGGCGGCCTTGCTCCAGCGCCAGAAGCGCTTCGCCCAGCAGCCCGGCGGCGCGATCCTCGACGGGCGCGATATCGGCACGGTGATCGCGCCCGATGCCGACGCCAAGCTGTTCGTCAAGGCGACCCCCACGATCCGCGCCCAGCGCCGCCACGCCGAGCTGCGCCGCAACGGCATCACCGCGAGCCTCGACAAGGTCCTCGCCGATATCCGCGCGCGCGACGAGCGCGACACCAAGCGCGCCGATGCGCCGCTCATCGCCGCGCCCGACGCCGCGGTGCTCGACACCAGCTTCCTCTCGATCGAGGCGGCGGTGGAGAAGGCGATCCAGCTGGTCGAGACGCAGCGCGCGAAGAAGGCAACCGCGCGCTGATCAGCGGGGCGGGGTCGCCCCCTGCCCCTCGCGCGCCCGGATCGCCAGGAACTGCTCGAGCAGCGCCACGCGCGTCGCGATGTCCCTGCGATAGCTCGCGTCGGGCGGGGTCAGCGCCAGCGCCCGCTTCCACCACGGCAAAGCCGCGGCGAATTGCCCGGTCCGCACATGCGCGAGGCCATAGAAGAAGGCAGGTCCCGGATGCTTCGGTGCCAGCGCCACCGCGCGCCGGAACGCGACGCCCGCGGCGGGCGACATCGTGCGCCCGTCGGCTTCGACCAACGTCATGCCGAACCAGGTCCATAGCGCCGCGTCGCCCGGCGAGGATCGCACCCCGCCCTGCATCAGCCTCGCCGCGCGCTCGGCATCGCCGCCCCGGACCAGCGCGTCCGCCGCGAAGAAATAGCCGTCGATATAGGTGAAGCGCCCGAACATCGCGCTGCGCAGGTCGCGCAGCATCGGCTCGTCGGGCTGCGCCTTCTTCGCCGCCTCGACCGGCGCGCCGGGCAGCTCGGGCCGCGCCTGCAGCGCATAGCCGGCCGCGCCGAGCATCAGCGCCGCGCCGGCGAACGACCACAAGGTCCGCGGCAGCCCGAGCAGCCACAGCAGCGCGAACGCCGCCGCACCAACCACCGCGAGCGCGATCCATCCCATCACCGGCGCCTCCGCAGCGTTCCACGCGCCAGCCACAGCCCCGCGCCGAGCAGCAGCAGCGGCGCCAGCCATAGCGGCGCAGTGGTCCAGCGCAACGGCGGGTCATAGGTGACGTAGCTGCCATAGCGCTCGACCAGCCAGCCGCGCACCGCCGCTGGCTTTTCCCCTGCCGCGATCTTCGTCCGCACGATGCGGCGCATGTCGGCCGCCATGTCGACGTCGCTGTCGGCGATCGACTGGCCTTGGCAGACCAGGCAGCGCAGCGTCTCCATCAGCGCCGCCGCCTGCGCCTCCTTGGCGGCATCGGGCAACTGCGCATAGCCGAGATCCGCGGGCGGATTCGCAGCCAGGGCCAGCGCGAGCAACAGGCTCATCGCGCTTCCTCCAGCGCCTCGAGCAGCTTGGGCACGTCGTCCGCGCGGATGTCGCCGATATGCTGCGCCGCGATCCGGCCCTGCCCATCGATCACGAAGGTCTCGGGCACGCCCGCCGAGCCGATCCCGATCTGCACGACGCGGTTCCGGTCGTCGCCGATCCGGGCATAGGGATCGCCATTGCGCGCGAGGAATGCCTTGACCGCATCGGGCGAGTCCTTGATCGCCACCGCATCGATTTCGACACCCGCCTGCTTGAGCCGCATCAGCTGCGGCGCCTCGGCGATACATGGCACGCACCAGCTCGCGAAGACGTTGAGCAGCCGCGGCTTGCCGGTTGCCAGGTCGGCGCGGCTGAGCCCCGGCTTGCCGGCGACCATCGCCGGCAGCGCGAATTCGGGCAGCGGCTTGCCGACCAGCGCCGACTTGACCACCGTCTCGCTCGTGCCGGTCAGGCGCCAGGCCCCCAGCGCGACCACGCCCAGGAATACCACCAGCGGTACCCAAAGAGCCCAGCGCCTCACCACTCGACCTCCTCGCGCCGCCGCGCATTGCGCCGCTCGCGCTTCACGCGCCCGAGCAGCGACAGCGCGCCGCCCAGCGCGACCAGTCCGCCGCCGAACCAGATCAACGTCACGAACGGCTTCCACCACAGCCGCAGCTGCCAGCGCCCCTGGGCATCCTGATGCCCGAGCACGGCATAGAGCTGCCCGTCGATTCGCGTGGCGATCGATGCCTCGGCGGTATCCGTGGGCGGCGATGAATAATAGCGCCGCTGCGGCCGAAGCAGGATCATCGGCCCGTCGACCGGCCCCCGCGAGGCCGTCACGCGGCCTTCGACCGCCGACCAATTGTCGCCGATCACCGGTGCCACGCCGTTGAGCACCACGCGCCACGGTCCGACATAATAAGGCTGGCCATAGCGCGCCGCGACCAGCCGTTCGCTGGTGAAGGCGCTGTCCGCCGCCATCCCCGCGACGCTCACCGCCACGCCGAAATGCGCGATCACCATGCCCCAGGTGAACAAAGGCGTGCGCAGCAGCTTGCGCTTCCACAGCGGCGCGACGCTCGCCACCGCGAGACCCGCCGCCAGCCCCAGCCCGGCGATCTCCATCCACCCCGTGCCCCGCGCCGCGGCGAAGGTCCCCGCCATCACCAGCACGGCGAGCGTCGCCGGTACCGTCAGCTTGGTGAGCAGGGCGTTCAAATGATCGCGCCGCCAGTTGAGCAGCGGTCCCGCCGCCATCGCCGCGACGAGCGCCAGCGCGATCGGCCCCGTCGCCTTGTTGAAGAAGGGCGGCCCGACCGACAATTGCTCGTCCATCGCCTGCGCCACGATCGGGTAGAGCGTGCCGATCAGCACGATGCCGAGGATAACGCTCAGCAACAAATTGTTGAGCACCAGCCCGCCTTCGCGGCTCAGCACGTCGAACCCCTGCCCCGCCTTCACCCGCCCGACGCGCGCGCCATAGAGCGCCAGCGCGCCGCCGATATAGATGGCGAGCAGCACCAGGATGAAGCTCCCGCGCGTCGGATCGACCGCGAAGGCATGCACGCTGGTGAGGATGCCCGAACGGACCAGGAAAGTGCCGACCATCGACATCGAGAAGGCGACGACGGCGAGCATCAGCGTCCAGGCGCGCAGCCCGTCGCGCGCCGCCAGCACGTTGACCGAGTGGAGCAAGGCGGTCGCCGCGAGCCAGGGCATCAGCGAGGCGTTCTCGACCGGGTCCCAGAACCACCAGCCGCCCCAGCCGAGCTCGTAATAGGCCCAATAGCTGCCCGCGGTGATGCCGATCGTCAGGAACACCCACGCGCCGAGCACCCAGGGCCGCATCGCCCGCGCGAACACCGGCCCCACCTCGCGCGTCACCATCGCGCCGACCGCGAAGGAGAAGGCGATCGAAAGCCCGACATAGCCGAAATAAAGGGTCGGCGGATGGAACGCCAGGCCCGGGTCCTGCAGCAGCGGGTTGAGTCCCATCCCGTCGAGCGCCGGCGGATCGAGCCGGGTGAACGGGCTCGAGGCGATCAGCAGGAAGGCGTAGAACCCAAGCGCGATGAACGCCTGCGCGCCGAGCGTCGCGGTCAGCGTCGCGCGGTCGAGCTTCCGCTCCAGCAGCGCGATCGCCGCGCCGGCCAGCGCCAGCACGGTGACCCACAGCAGCATCGAGCCTTCATGGTTTCCCCACGCGCCCGCGAACTTGTAGAGCCAGGGCTTGGCCGAGTGGCTGTTCTGCGCGACCAGCAGCACCGACATGTCGGACTGCAGGAACAGCAGGATCAGCAGCCCGAACGACAGCGCCGCCAGCGCGCCCTGCACGACCGCCGCCGGCCGCACCGCCGCGGCCAGCTCGTCCTGCTTCAGGCGAAGACCGAGCGCCGCCATCGCGAACTGCATCAGCGCCATCGCCGCGGCGAACCACAGCGCCGCCAGCCCCGCTTCGGCAATCATCTTGCCAGCGTATCCGCGGAGGGCATCTTGTCGGCGATCTCGGGCGGCATATAGCGCTCGTCATGCTTGGCGAGCAGATTGTCCGCGACGAAGCCGCCATCCCCGGTGAACTTGCCCTCGGCGACCACGCCCGACCCTTCCTTGAACAGGTCGGGCGCGACGCCGGTGAAGCGCACCGGCACCCTGGCGTCCTTGTCGGCCACGACGAAGCTGATCGTCACGCCATCGGAAAGCCGCGTCAGCGATCCCGCCTCGACCATCCCGCCGAGCCGCACCGCCTTGCCGATCGGCGGATTCTTGGTCGCGACATCGCCGGGCGTGTAGAAGAACGCTGCCTGATCCTGGAGCGCCGACAGCGCCAGCCCGCTTGCCCCGCCGATCGCGGCGAGCGCGGCAAGGCCGAGGATCAGCCGCTGGTGCTTGCGCTTCATCGCCGGTCCCTCAGTGCATCGGCCGCGCGCTCCGCCTTGCGCATCGACAGCCAGCTCGCCAGCGAGATGCCGCCGACGCCGGCTGCGACCACCGCATAGGCGGCGAGGATGAACGGCCAGTGGTTCATGCCGCCATCCGCCGCAGCCGCGCTTCGACGCGCTGGTTCGCCAGCGTCGCGCGCATCCGCATCAGCACGATCCCGCCGAACAACAGGCTGAACCCGGGCAGGGTCAGCAGCAGCGGCCACAGCATCGAATCGTCGATGGTCGATTTAGTCAGCGTCAGGCTCTGCCCCTGGTGCAGCGTGTTCCACCATACCACCGAATAGCGGATCACCGGCAGCAGCACCGTTCCCGCGATCCCGAACAGCGCCGGGATGCGCCCGTCGCCGCCGCGCTCGCGATCGGCGCGTTCGAGCGCGATCCACGCGACATAGACGAAGAACAGCAGCAGCATCGAGGTCAGCCGCCCGTCCCACTGCCACCAGGTGCCCCAGGTCGGCCGGCCCCAGATCGATCCGGTGATCAGGCACAAGGCCGCGAACACCGCGCCCACCGGCGCGACCGCCCGCGCGGCGACGCTCGCCAGCGGATGCCGCCACACCAGATAGGCGAAGCAGGCGATCGCCAGGCTCGTCCAGCCGCCCATCCCCAGCCACGCGCTCGGCACATGGATATAGAGGATGCGGACGCTCTCCTTCTGGAGATAATCGGCCGGCGTCTGGGTGAGCCCGCCCCAGGCGCCGACGAGCACGAGCACCAGCCCGCTCCAGAACAGAATGGGCGTCAGCGGTCGCGCGATCTTGAGGAAGCGCGTGGGATTGGCGAGTGCGTGGATCACGGCGTTTGGCCGCCTTTAGGCGGATTCGCGGCCCAAGTCCAAATCCAGTTTCAGCACCCCCGGGGGCGCTTATGCGGCGAGCTTCTCGAACTCGTCCTCGGTCAGCGGGATCTGGAATTCGAGACCGGCCTCGAAGTCGCCGGCCCAGGCGACGCGCGCGGCCCAATGGCCGATATGCGGCAGCGTCAGCCAGATCATGGCGTCGCGGCGCAACGCCGAGAAGGTCTCGATCTTCGCGCCATGGATCGACAGGTCGACCACCCTGCACAGCGCGCGGTCGAGCCCGCCGCGCCCGACCTTGGCATCGAGCGAGACCGGCGCACGCGGCGCGCGCCGCCGGCCGAGCACCGCGGGTTCGAATTCGGCTGCGAAGCTGCGTCCCGACGTCATCATCGGGCAAGGCTAGGACAGGATGGCTAACGGCGCGTTAACGCCGTCAGCCCGCCGATCACTTCTTGGAGAGTGAAAGTCCGCCGAAGCGCTTGTTGAAGCGCGCCACCTGGCCGCCCGTGTCGAGCATCTGGCCGCGGCCGCCGGTCCAGGCCGGGTGCGCCAGCGGATCGATGTCGAGCTGCATCGTGTCGCCTTCCTTGCCCCAGGTGGAGCGGGTCTCGAACACGGTGCCGTCGGTCATCTGCACCTTGATCATGTGATAGTCGGGGTGCGTGTCTTTCTTCACGGGTCAATTCCTTGAGATACGCCGCCGGTTTCCGACCGGCAGCAAGAGGCGCGGCCCCTAGCAGAGCCGCGCGGGTGTTGCAATCACGCTGCGTGTCAGGCGCTCGGCGGGTCCGCGATCATCGCGGTGAACTCGCATTCGGTGGCGAGATCGTCGCCGAGATACGCCTTGCCGGCGAACTTGCAGATGCGCGCGCGCTTCTGCAGGAACTCGACCTCGAGCCGCAGCAACACGCCGGGCTCGACCGGCTTGCGGAACTTCACGCCGTCGATCGACATGAAGTAGACGAGCTTGCCCGAGCCGGCGAGGCCCAGGCTCTCGACCGCGAGCACGCCCGCCGCCTGTGCCAGCGCCTCGACCTGGAGCACCCCGGGCATGATCGGCCTTCCCGGGAAATGCCCCTGGAAGAATTCCTCGTTGATGCTCACCGCCTTGATCGCGACGATGCGCTGGTCGGGGATCAGTTCCTCGACCCGGTCGACCAGCAGCATCGGGTAGCGGTGCGGGAGCGCCGCCATGACCCGCCCGATATCGAGCGGGCCAATGGAACCTCCCGTCACTGCCGGATCGCTCACCGGCCCGGCGTCGCCGGCTGGGCGGGCTGCTGCGCCGGCTGCTGCTGCGGCGGCGGTGCCGTCACGCTCACGCTCGGCAGCTGCTGGTTGAGCGTGGTCAGCACCGCATCGGTGATGTCGACCGACGCCGCCGAGAAGAGCAGGCTCTCCTTGGCGATCGCCGCGCTCGCGCCGCGCTGCTGAGCGATCTGCTGGATCACCGGCACCATCTTCTGGGCGATCTGCTGCTGCACGAACTGCACATTGCGCTGGAAGGTCTGCTCGCGCTCGGAGACCTGGCGCTGGGCGCCCTGCGCCTTGGTCTGGAACGCCTGCACACGCTGCTGGAGCGCCGCATCGGGCTTGCCGGCGGCCGCCTTGAGCGCCGCCTCGAGCGAGCTCTGCTCGGTCTGCAGCGGCTGGCCCTGCTGCTGCGCGAACTGCTGAAGCGCGGTGCGCTGCTGCTGGAGCTGGCCGTTGGCCGCGACACAGGCGGTGCACTGGCTCATCACGCGATCGACATCGACGACGGCGATCTTGGCGTCCGCCAGCGCCTGCGCCGCGGCGGTACCGGCACCCAGGGTCGCACCGGCGACCGCGAGCGCGGCGAGAATGGTCTTGGTGTTAGGCATCAGAATGCAGTCCCTACGTTGAAGCTGAAGAGTTTGTCGTCGTCGCCCTCTAGCTTGGTGAGAGCATAGGCGAGATCGAGCCGCAGCGGGCCGAACGGCGAGTTCCAGTTGGCGCCAATGCCGACCGCCACGCGCGGCCGCGGCGAATTGCCCAGGAAGCGCTCGACGAACGGATCGGTGGTGATGTTGTAGACTGAGTTGATCGAGGTACCCGAGCAGGCGCCCCCTGCCGTGGCCGAATAGCCCACCGAGCAGGTGGTGAACTGGCCCGGCGCGACCGCGTCGGTGATCGGCACCTGATAGATCTGGCGGCCTTCCGAATCGAACTGCGGCGTCAGGATCGGCAGCAGCGACGGCGAGCCGTCGGCGTTGAACAGCAGATTGCCGCTGCCGTCGGTCGCCTGGGTGAAGTTCGCGGTCGGGTTGGGCCGCCGTACACCCCAGTTCGCGCCCGCCATCGCGAAGATCGACGGGCGGATGCCCATCTCGCGCGCGCCGGCGCCGAGCGGGATCTCGAGCTCGAGCTTGGCGAGGTAATAAGCGCGGCCGCCGATCGCATCGTCGAAGATCTGGTCCTCGTCGGTGATCAGCGTCTGGTTGCCCGCGGCGACGCTGCCGGTGAAGCCGATGCGCTGGATGCGCGGGCCCACGCCGCGAATATCGAAGCCGCGGAACTGCGGCTCGCCGAGGAAGAAGCGGTCGGTGATGCGCACCGGATCGACGCCCGCCGCGGACTTCTCCAGGCTGTGGATATAGCCGCCCTCGAGCCCGACCGAGAAGATCCAGCCGCCGCCGATGTTCCAGTATTTGTCGGCGTCGAAGCGGCCGCGCAGATAGCGCACGTCGCCGCCCAGGCCCGCGAAGTCGCCGCCGATCACCAGCCGCTGGCCCGCAGTCGGGCGCAGGCGGCTGTTGAGGCTGTCATAGATCAGCGACAGACCCACCGCCGAGGTCCAGCGCTTGCCCAGCGCCTCGCACAGATAGCGGCCGGCCTTGAGCGGATCGCACGAGCCGTTGGTGAAGAAGGTGCTCTCGTCGAGCCCGACCGAATCGTGCGTCAGCGAATAGCGGCCCGACGCGGTCCAATATTCGGTCAGCGGCACGCCGAGCACGAGCTGCCCGCCGGTCGACACCTGCTCATAGGTGGTGCGGCGATCGGTGCCGAGATAGTTGAACGAGTTATAGTCGCGCCGGAAGATCGTGCCGCCCAGCGCGATGTTCTGATCGAACAGATAGGGCTCGGTGAAGCCGACCTCGACCGACTTCGAATAGCTCGAATAGTCGGCGGAGAGCCGCAGGTCCTGGCCCTTGCCGCGGAAGTTGCGCTGGCGGATCGAGCCCTGGAAGATGAACCGCTCGAGGCTCGAGAAGCCCGCCGAGAGCGTCAGTTCGCCGGTCGACTTCTCCTCGACATTGGCGGTCAGGATGACGCGGTCGGGCGCCGAACCTTCCTTCTGCTCGATCTCGAACTTGTCCTGGAAATAGCCGAGCGAGTTGATGCGGTCCTGCGAGCGCTTGACCAGGAAGGTGTTGAACGCGTCGCCCTCGGCGAGACGCATCTCGCGGCGGATCACCTTGTCCTGGGTCTGGGTGTTGCCGGTGATGTCGATCCGCTCGACATAGGTGCGGCGCGCCTCGGCGATGTTGAAGTTGATCGTCATCGTCAACTTCTCGCGGTCGCGCTGGAACTCCGGGTTCACGTTGGCGAAGGCGTAGCCGAACATGCCCGCGGTCTCGGACAGGCTGTCCACCGTGTCCTCGACCAGCTTGGCGTTGTACCAGGCGCCTTCCTTGATCGCGAGGTTCGAGGCGAGGCGTTTGTCGTCGAAGTCGCGGATGTTGCTGTCGACCGTGACCGGCCCGAATTTGTAGCGCGGCCCCTCCTCGACGACATAGGTGATGATGAAGTCGCGCTTGTCCGGCGTCAGCTCGGCGACCGCGGAGACCACCCGGAAATCGGCATAGCCCTGGGTCAGGTAGAATTGGCGCAGCTTCTGCTGGTCGTACGCCAGCCGGTCCTGGTCATAGCTGGTGTTCGAGCTGAAGATGCTGGTGAGGCGCGCCTGCTTGGTCGCCATCTCGCCGCGCAGCTTGCCGTCGGAGAACACCTCGTTGCCGATGATGTTGATCTGGCGGACCTTTGACTTCGGGCCTTCCTGGATCTCGAAGATCACATCGACGCGGTTCTGATCGAGGCTCACCATCTTGGGCTCGACGCTCGCGGCGAAGCGGCCCTGGCGGCGATAGAGCTCGACGATGCGCGCGACGTCCGCGCGCACCGCGGTGCGGGTGAACATCTGGCGCGGCGCCAGCTTGATTTCCTTGACGATCTTGTCGTTCTTCAGCCGCTTGTTGCCCTCCAGCACCACGCGGTTGATGATCGGGTTCTCGCGCACGCGCACCACGATGTCGCCGCTCTCGACGCCCTCGATCGTCACGTCGGCGAGCAGTTCGCTCGCCAGCAGGTCGCGGATCGCCTGGTCGAGGCTCTCGGTCGTGTAGGGCTGGCCGACGCGGAGGCGGGTATAGGACAGCACGGTCTCGGGCTCGAGGCGCTGCGTGCCCTCGACGCGCAGCGAGCGCACGGTGCGCGCCGGCGCCGGAATCGCCACCGGGGTCACCGGCTGCTGCGCCGCGGGCGCGGGCTGCTGCGCCGCCGGGGCTGGCTGCTGCTGCGCGGGCGCCTGCTGCGCATACGCTACGCCCGACAGAATCGTTCCCGTCAGGAGCAGCGCGGTGGCGCGCACGCCGAGTTTCGTCACCTTGATTGCAGTCACCATCCTACCCCAGGATTCGAGAATGTTTCTGGCCGAAGCATGGGCCGGCGAACCGCCCTGCCCCAACCGCGTCAGCCGATCAACCCGGCCAGGTTCTTCCACACGCCAAAGGCGCCCAGATCATTGAACGTCACCATCAAAAACAGCGCCAGGATCGCCACCATCCCGCCGCGGAACGCCCATTCCATCACCTCCGGCTCGACCGGCTTCCGCCGCACCGCCTCGATCGCATAGAACAGAAGATGTCCGCCATCCAGCACCGGGACTGGCAAGAGATTAATGAATCCCAGATTAATCGAGATGAACGCGGCGAGGAGCACGAGCTTGTCCAGGCCCAGCGACAGCGTCTCGCCGGAGAACTTCGCGATTCGAAGCGGTCCGCCGAGTTCGCTGACGGGGACGCGGCCCATGATCAGCTGACCCAGGCCGTCGGCCATGTTGCCGACCAGGGTCACGGTGCGCTCGAACCCGACGGCCGGCGCCTGCCACCAGGCGACCGGCGTGCGGACGACGTCGCGGGGCATGCCGATCCCCAGGATGCCGCGGCTCATCTGGTTGCCGAAGCGGTCCTTCTCGACCACGCGGCCGATCACCGCCTCGGTGGTCGCGGGCTGGCCGTCGCGCACATAGTCGATCCGGACCTTCAGGCCGCTGCGCACCGAGACGAAGGCGAGCATGTCGTCGAACGTCTCGACCTTGCGCCCGCCGATCGAGACGAACCGGTCGCCCGGCTTCAGTCCCGCCGCAGCCGCGGGCGTGCCGGCCTGGATCCGGCCCGCGATCGCGGGCACCTTCACCGTGCCATAGGCCATGGCGAACGCCGCCAGGATCAGGATCGCCACGATGAAATTGGTCACCGGCCCCGCCGCGACCACGATCGCGCGCTGCCACACCGGCTTGGCCTGGAAGGTCTTGGCGCGCTCGGCGGCGGGCAGCGACAGCCATTCGGGGCTGGGCTGGCTCGCCGGGTTCATGTCGCCCGCGAACTTCACATAGCCGCCGAGCGGCAGCCACCCGAACTTCCAGCGCGTGCCGCGCTTGTCGGTGAACCCCGCGATCTCGCGCCCGAAGCCGATCGAGAAGACGTCGGCCTTGATCCCGAACAGGCGTCCGGCGGCATAGTGACCCAGCTCGTGCACGAAGACGAGCGGCCCGATCACCAGCAGGAATGCGATGATGTAGAAGAAGAAACCGGGGTTTTCGGTCAAGCTACGCAATCCTTCACACGCTCGCCGGCAATGTTCCGCGCCTCCGCGTCGATCGCAAGCACATGATCGAGCGTCGCCGGCGCGGCCGGATCATAGCGTTCAAGCGTATCCGCGACGATTGCGGCAATTTCAAGAAAGCCGATACGCCGTGCCAGGAACGCGGCAACCGCCACTTCGTTCGCCGCATTGAGCACCGCCGGCCGCGCCCCGCCCGCCGCCAGCGCCTCGCGCGCGAGGCGAAGGCACGGAAAACGCTCGGGATCCGGCGCCTCGAAATCCAGCCGGCCGATCGCGGTCAGGTCGAGCCGCTGGCACGGCGTCGCCATCCGCCGCGGCCAGGCGAGCGCGTGCGCGATCGGCACGCGCATGTCGGGGGAGCCAAGCTGCGCCAGCACCGACCCGTCGGCATATTCGACCATCGAATGGATCACCGACTGGCGGTGAACGATCACGTCGAGCTGTTCGGGCGCCACCGGGAACAGGTGGAACGCCTCGATCAGCTCCAGCCCCTTGTTCATCAAGGTCGCCGAATCGACGCTGATCTTCGCGCCCATCGACCAGTTGGGATGCGCCACCGCCTGCTCGGGCGTGATGCCGCGCATCTCGTCGAGGCTGCGCTCGCGGAACGGTCCGCCGCTGGCGGTCAGGACGATCCTTGAGACACGGTCGGCGTTATCGGCCTCAAAGCACTGGAAAATAGCATTATGTTCCGAATCGACCGGCAGCAATGTCGCGCCGTGCCGGGCCACTTCGCGCGTCACCACGTCGCCCGCCGAGACCAGCGATTCCTTGTTGGCGAGCGCCACCGTGCGGCCGCCTTCGAGCGCGGCCAGCACCGGCTCGAGCCCCGCGGTGCCGACGATCGCCGCCATCGTCCAGTCGGCACCCATCCGCGCCGCGTCGCACACCGCCTGCTTGCCGCCCGCCGCCTCGACCCCGCTTCCCGCGAGCGCCGCGCGCAGCGCCGGCAGGCAGGTCTCGTCCGCCACCACCGCCAGCTTCGCCCTGACCCGCCGTGCCGCCGCCGCGAGCCGCCCGACGTCGCAATTGGCGGTCAGCGCCATCACTTCGAACGCCTCGGGTTCGCGCTCGATCAGGTCGAGCGTCGAGGTGCCGACCGATCCGGTCGCGCCGAGGATGGAGACGCGCCTCATCGGATCGCCAGCGCCAGCAATGCCGCCACCGGCGCCACCGGCACCAGCCCGTCGAGCCGGTCGAGCAGTCCGCCATGCCCGGGCAGCAGATTGCCCGAATCCTTGACCCCCGCGCACCGCTTGAGCCAGCTCTCGTAGAGATCGCCCGCCTGCGCCAGCGCCGCCAGCAACGGCGTGGCCAGCGCGAGTTGCCAGTCGAGGCCCAAGGGTATCAGCAGCAGCGCGAACAGCCCCGCCGCTGCGACGCCGCCGAAGAAGCCCGCCCAGGTCTTGTTGGGGCTCACCGCCGGCATCAGCTTGGCCCCGCCGATCGCGCGCCCGGCGAAATAGGCGCCGATATCGCACGCCCACACCAGCGCCATCGCCCAGAAGGCGAGCAGCAGGCCCTGCTCCTGCTCGCGCAGCACCAGCAATGCGAGCACGGGCAATCCGACATAGACCTCGCCCGCGCCCAGCATCCCGTTGCGCGTCACGGTCGCGACGAAGAACATCGCGCCGAGCACCAGCCCGAAGGCGAGGAATCCCGGGCCCGCCGCGACCGGCGCCATGATCGCCAGCGGCACGGTCAGCGCATATTGCGCGAGCTTGCGCTGCCCCGCGTCCGCGCCATGCAGTCCGCCCCATTCGTGGATCATCAGGATCCCGGCCACCGCGACCAGCAGCCAGAAGGCGAATCCGCCCCACCACAAGGCCGTCGCCGCCACCGCGACCAGCACCACGCCGACCAGCGCGCGGGTCGGCAGATCGGCATTCTTGCGGGGCGGAACCTGCGTCACAAGCCTCCGAACCGGCGCTGCCTCTTGCCGAACTGCGCGATCGCATCGGCCAGCGCGGCGCCGTCGAAATCGGGCCACAGCGTATCGACGAACAGCAGCTCGGCATAGGCCGCCTGCCACAGCAGGAAGTTGGACAGCCGCTGCTCGCCCGAGGTGCGGATCAACAGGTCGAGCGGCGGCAGGCCATGCGTGGTCAGCGCGTCGCCGAACATCGCATCGTCGATTTGCGCGGGATCGAGCTCGCCCGCCTTGGCCGCTGCCGCCAGCCGCCGCGCCGCCGCGACGATCTCGGCCTGCGCGCCATAGTTGAGCGCGATCACCAGCGTCGCCCCGGTGTTGGCCGCGGTGCGGTCGATCGCATCGTCGATCATCGCCACCAGGTCGCCCGACAGCGCATGATAGTCGCCGATCACGCGCAGCCGCACATTCTCGCCGACCAGGTCGCGCAGCTCGTTCTTGAGGAAATGGCGCAGCAGACCCATCAGGTCGCGCACCTCCTCCTCCGGCCGCCGCCAGTTCTCCGACGAGAAGGCGTAGAGCGTCAGCACCTCGACGCCGAGCTCGCGCGCCGCCTTCGACACGCGCCGCACCGCCTCGACGCCCTGCTTGTGCCCGGCGAGCCGCGGCAGCCGCCTGGCCTTCGCCCAGCGGCCGTTGCCGTCCATGATGATCGCGACGTGGCGGGGAACGGCCCCGCCCTCCGGACTGGCCGGAAGAGGCGCGGAAACCGCGGTCACTTGCCGAGAATTTCCTTTTCCTTGGCCGCCGCCGCCGCATCGATCTCGGCGATCGTGCTGTCGGTCAGCTTCTGCACGTCGCCCTCGTGGCGCTTGCGGTCGTCCTCGCCGAACTCGCCCTTCTTCTCGTCGGTCTTGAGGTTGTCCATGCCGTCGCGGCGCACGTTGCGCACGGCAATGCGCGCCTTCTCGGCATATTGCCCGGCGAGCTTGGCGAGCTCCTTGCGGCGCTCCTCGGTGAGGTCCGGGATCGGCAGGCGCAGATTCTGCCCGTCGACGATCGGGTTGAGCCCGAGCCCGGCCGAGCGGATCGCCTTGTCGACCGGGCCGACGTTCGACTTGTCCCACACCTGCACGCTCAGCATGCGCGGCTCGGGTGCGGAGACCGTCGCCACCTGGTTGATCGGCATCATCGCGCCATAGACCTCGACCGTCACCGGATCGAGCAGCGAGATGTTGGCGCGACCGGTGCGCAGGCCGGAAAGATCGTGTTTCAGCGCCTCGACCGCGCCGTGCATGCGGCGCTCGAGGTCGGCCTTGTCATATGCGGCCATTGTCAGGCTCCTCTTATTCGGATTGCGGATTTCGGACGATCGTCGAGGTGCCCTCGCCCTGCAGCACCGCCGCGAGATTGCCCTCGTCGCGGATGTTGAACACCACGATCGGAATGTCGTTGTCGCGGCACAAGGCCACCGCGGTCGCGTCCATGACCTTCAGATTGTCGACCAGCACCCGGTCGAAGCTCAGTTCGTCATAGCGCGTGGCGTCGGGCACCTTCTTGGGGTCGGCATTGTAGACGCCGTCGACGCTGGTGCCCTTGAACAACGCGTCGCAGTTCATCTCGGCCGCGCGCAGCGCCGCGGTGGTGTCGGTGGTGAAGAACGGCAGGCCGGTGCCGGCGGCGAAGATCACCACGCGGCCCTTCTCCATGTGCCGCATCGCCTTGCGCCGGATATAGGGCTCGGACACGCTCGCCATCGGGATCGCCGACTGGACGCGCGTGTCGACGCCGAGCCGCTCGAGCGTGTTCTGCATCGCCAGCGCGTTCATCACGGTCGCCAGCATGCCCATGTAATCGGCGCTCGCCCGCTCGAAGCCCTGCGCCGCGCCGGCGAGCCCGCGGAAGATGTTGCCCCCGCCCACGACCATGCAGATCTCGAGCCCCGTCTCGGTCGCCGCCTTCACCTCGCGCGCGACGCGCTCGCAGGTCGCCGGGTCGATGCCGAACTGGCCTTGGCCCATCAGCACTTCGCCCGAAAGCTTGAGCAGGATTCGTTTGAAGCGCGGAGCGGTCATTGGGCCCTTGATTCTGCGGGTTACGGGAAAGCGGCGCGGACCTTAGGCGCGGGCGCGTGGGAAGCCAAGCGGGGAAACCGGCGAAGCGTGGGTCCGCAGGGCAGCGGGTGGGCGCGTGTTCGTCCGACGCGGAAGTTTACACCACGTTGACACTATCATCGCGCTTTCCGTCCATGCGTGTCGCAACGACGGCACCGCAAGCTGTGAGGGTTGGGTCACGATGGCAAAGAGCGGAAATCGGCTGATTCGGCTCAAGTGAAGCAGATCGGATCCAACATGTATCCAACAATGCGATGGCAGGCTGTAGATGGGAAGCTCTCGGGCCGCTTCGATGGCCGTCGCTTCTGGCCGGTTCAAAAAAAGGGCGCGGCCACCGCAGCGGCCGCGCCCCTCTCGTTTCACAAGCGAAGAAGCTTAGCGGGTGATGCCCGCCGTCGCCGCCACTTCCGCGGCGAAGTCGCTCTCTTCCTTCTCGATTCCCTCGCCCAGCTGGAAGCGGACATAGTCCTTGAGCACGATCGACGTGCCCGCGTCCTTGCCCGCCTTGGCGATGATGTCGGCGACCGGGGTCTTGCCGTCCATCACGAACAGCTGGCTGAGCAGCGCGTTCTCCTTGGCGAACTTCTTGACCGCGCCCTCGACCATCTTCTCGATGATGTCGGCCGGCTTGCCGCTCTCCGCCGCCTTCTCGCGGCCGATCGCGCGCTCGCGCTCGAGCACATCGGGGTCGAGGCCGCTCTCGTCGAGTGCCAGCGGGAAGGCCGCGGCGACGTGCATCGCGATCTGCTTGCCGAGCGGCTCGAGCACGTCGACGCCGGCGTCGCTCTCGAGCGCGACGAGCACGCCGATCTTGCCGAGCCCCGGGGCCGCCGCATTGTGGACGTACGGGATCACCGCGCCGTTGGCGACTTCGACCTTTTTCGCGCGGCGCAGCACCTGGTTCTCGCCGATCGTCGCGATGTTGGCGGTCAGCACTTCCTCGACCGTGCCGCCCTGCGGCAGCGCGGCCGCCTTGAGCGCCTCGATCTGGTCGATGCCCTGCTCCAGCGCCACCGCGGTCACGTCGCGGACGAAGCCCTGGAAGATCTCGTTCTTGGCGACGAAGTCGGTCTGCGAGTTGACCTCGACCGCCACGCCCTTGGTGCCCGCGACGGCGACGCCGACCAGGCCCTCGGCCGCGGTGCGGCTCGACTTCTTGGCGGCGGCGGCCAGGCCCTTGGCGCGCAGCCAGTCGGCCGCGGCCTCGATGTCGCCATTGGTTTCCGCAAGCGCCTTCTTGCAGTCCATCATGCCGGCGCCGCTCTTCTCGCGCAGTTCCTTGACGGCTGCTGCAGTGATCTCGGCCATGTCTAATTCCTCAGGTTAAGCTGTTTGCTTCGAATATGGTGCGGGCGGAGCAGTGCGTCAGCGCCCTGCCCCGCCCCCATTACGGTTCGATGACGAGGCGCGCTTACGCGTCGATCTGGCGCTCGCCCTCGGCCGCCGTCTCCGGCTCGGTCGAGGCGGCCGGAGCTTCCGGCTCGGCTTCGACGGCCGGGGCCGGCTCGGCCGCAGGCGCGGCAAGCGCGGCCTCGACCGGCGGCTCTTCCGCCGCGCCGAAGTCGGCGCCGCTCACGACCTGCGCTTGGCTGTTGCCGCGGGTCGCCGCGATGGCGATGGCCTCGCAATAGAGGCGGATCGCGCGGCTGGCGTCGTCATTCGCCGGAACCGGGAAGGCGATGCCGTCGGGCGACACGTTCGAATCGAGGATCGCGACCACCGGGATGCCCAGCGTGTTGGCTTCCTTGATCGCCAGCTCTTCCTTGTTCGCGTCGATCACGAACATGATGTCCGGGATGCCGCCCAGGTCGCGGATGCCGCCGAGCGACAGCTCGAGCTTGTCCTTCTCGCGGGTCAGGTTCAGCACTTCCTTCTTGGTCAGGCCGTGCGTGTCGCCCGACAGCTGCTCCTCGAGCGTCTTGAGGCGCTTGATCGACTGGCTGATCGTCTTCCAGTTGGTGAGCATGCCGCCCAGCCAGCGGTGGTTGACGAAGTGCTGGTTCGACTTGCGCGCCGCCTCGGCGATCGCTTCCTGCGCCTGGCGCTTGGTGCCGACGAACAGCACCTTGCCGCCGGCGGCGACGGTCGACGAGACGAACTCGAGCGCGCGCGCGAACAGCGGCACGGTCTGCGACAGGTCGATGATGTGGACGCCGTTGCGCTCGCCGAAGATGTAGGGCTTCATCTTCGGGTTCCAGCGGTGGGTCTGGTGACCGAAGTGCGCGCCCGATTCGAGCAGCTGCTGCATGGTGACGACGGGTGCCGCCATAGGGATAACTCCTTCCGGTTGAGCCTCTGGGAAGCGAGTGACCGATGAGCCCTGCGGCCCGCGGCACCGGGATATGATGCTTCCCATGTGGGGTTGAGGCGGCGCCCTTAGCGGAGACGAACTTGGAACACAAGTGGCCTCGTCCTCGCCCTCCACTTTCCACCAGCCTTCCGCCATGCTGACCTCGTTTCAGCATCCATGCTCCCACGGGTGGCCGGACGGTGTTCCTTCCACCAGCGACGCGCGGCAAACCGGCTGCCTGCGCGATCCACTTTTGTTCCACATCGGCATTGACACCGGAACATGAACGGAACATAAAGAGCCCAACGAGCGGACATGCAACATGCGCCGCCTAGGGACTTGAATGGAATCGGAGGCTCAGATGGTCGCGTTGCTCGTCGCCCTGCTCTTCACCACCGCCATCGCGGCCTCGTTGTGGGCGATGTTCGTCACGATCCAGCCGCGCCTCGCTTATATGCGCGAGCTCCTTGCTGGTGATAAGGTTCCGACTCTCGCCCCTGCTGCAGCGCCGCGCTTTCGTACCGTGACCCGCGCGGCTGCCGCAGCCCCGACGATGGGTACCCGCCCGCTCCGCGCCGCTGCATGATCGAACGATTCAGGCGACATAGCGCTGGGCGATCCGCGCTTCTTCCCTGAGGCGTTCGGCATGGTCCGGCTGGCCGAGCCGCTCCAGATCGGTGGCCGCGTCCAGATATTTCGAAGCTTCTTCCTGAATCACCTGCAACGCCTGGGCCCTGGACAATTCGCGCCGCGCCACCTCGGCGCTGCCATCGCCGAACTGCACCGGATGCGAAGCGGACCGGCTCGTATCCCGAGGCACGGCCTCAGCATTGTCGAGCGCGGCCAGAAGGCTGCGGATCGTGGCAGCCTCCAGCGGTCGGCGACGGCGCATGCAATCGAGCAAGTCGGCGCGCAAGCGTTCTTTCAGAATGTCTGTGGCAGCGCGCATCGAGTGCTTGTCAACCGCTCGTGACCCCGCCCCGCCGATACGCCCGCACGCTGAACGGCAGCGTCGCCAGATAGGCGAGGCTCACCACCGTCAGCGTCTGCCACGGCGCCGTCACCAGCGCGGCGAGCAGGATCGCCAGCACCACCAGCGCCTCGAACCGCACGTTGCGCCGCAGCCGCAGCGACTTCCACGAATAGGTGGCGAGGCTCGACACCATCAGCAGCCCGACGAACGCCACCCAGGGCGTGACGATCCACGGCGAGCGCGCCAGTTCCTCGCCGCTCCACAGCCACACATAGAGCGGCAGCATCGCCAGCGCCGCGCCTGCCGGCGCCGGGATGCCGGTGAGATAGCCCGCGAGCTTGCGCGGCTGCTCGGTGTCGATCTGCGAGTTGAACCGCGCCAGCCGCAGCGCGCAGAACACCGCGAACAGCAGCGCGACGATCCAGCCGAGCCGCGGCACCGCGATCAGCGACCATAGATACAGGATCAGCGCCGGCGCCACCCCGAACGAGATCGCATCGGACAGGCTGTCGAGCTCCGCGCCGAACCTGCTCTCGCCGCGCACCATCCGCGCGACCTGGCCGTCGATGCCGTCGAGCGCGGCGGCGAGCATGATCATCAGGACGGCGCGTTCCCAATCCTGCGCGATCGCGAAGCGCACCCCGGTCAGGCCCGAGCACAGCGCCAGCGCGGTGATCGCATTGGGAAGCACGGCGCGCAGCGGAATGCCGCGCCGTTGGGGCCGCGGCCTCAGGGCCACCGGCTCGGCCTCACTGCGCGATGCCCTCCGCGACGACGCCGCCCTTGCGGCCGACCACGGTCTCCCCCGCGATGCAGCGCTGGCCCAGCGCGACCTGCGCCGCATAGTCGTCGGGCAGGAACACGTCGACGCGGCTGCCGAAGCGGATCAGGCCGATGCGCTGCCCCGCCGCGACCATGTCGCCGGTCTTGACGAAGGTCACGATGCGCCGCGCGACCAGCCCGGCGATCTGGGTGAAGCCGACGCGGAGGCCGTCGCGGGTCTCGACCACGAAATGCTGGCGCTCATTCTCCTCGCTCGCCTTGTCGAGATCGGCGTTGAGGAACTTGCCCGCGATATACACGACCTGGCGGATCGTTCCGGCCACCGGGGTGCGGTTGATGTGCACGTCGAACACGCTCATGAAGATCGAAACGCGCACCCGCGTCGCTTCGTTCAACCCGTCGGGCCCGGCGATCTCGCGCGGCACCGGCACGCGCTCGATCATCGTGACGAGGCCGTCGGCGGGCGACACGATGAGCCCCTCCCCCTGCGGCGTCACGCGCACCGGATCGCGGAAGAAGGCGGCGACCCAGATGGTCACGCCGACCAGCAGGAAGCCGAGCTCGTCCCAGATCGCGAACAGGAACAGCGCGGTGACCGCGGCGGAGATCAGGACGTATTTGCGTCCCTCGGGATGGACGGCGGGAAAGCGCCATTTGACCGTGTTGGTGACGATGGGCGGCTTGTCGAGTGAAGGCATCGCGCGGATGTAACTGTGCCGCCCGTGCAACACAACCTGTTCGGCGGGGCCGCCGCGAACGAACTTGTCAGCCGGGTGGCGGGCGATATGTTCCGCCGCGATGTCGCTGCTCAACAAGCTGTTCGGCCGCTCCGCTACCGCCGCTCCCGCGCCGGAACCGGCGCCTGTCCGCCCCGTGCCGCCGGTCGCGCCGCTGCCTCCGTCCGCGCATGCGCCGACGGATCGTTATGCCAGCCTGCCCGGCTCCGACCCCGCGCTGCTCGCCTCGATCGGCGCGACGGTCGCGGCCCGGCTCGACGCGGATGCGCGCGCGCACCGCATCAAGGCCAACGGCCTCGACATCTTCGCCGTGCCCGCCTTCGTCTCGCCCGCCGAATGCGCCGAGCTGATCGCGCTGATCGACGCCGACGTGAAGCCCTCGACCAGCCTGCGCGCCGACGGCAAGCCCAGCCGGCGGACCAGCGAGACCTGCCATCTCCTCGCCGCCGTGCCGCTGGTGGCCGAGGTCGAGCGCCGGATGAGCGAGCTGCTCGGCCTGCCGCTCAGCCACAGCGAGACGGTGCAGGGCCAGCGCTATTCCCCCGGCCAGCAGTTCAAGGTCCACAACGATTATTTCGCCGCGGGCCAGCCCTATTCGGAGACGGTCGCGAGCGAGGGCGGCCAGCGCAGCTGGACCGCGATGGTCTATCTCGACGCGCCCGCTTCGGGCGGCGCCACGCGCTTCCCCCATGCCGGGATCGCGATTCCGCCAAAGCCCGGCGTGCTGCTCACCTGGAACAACCTCGATCGCGGCGGCATGCCCAACCGCTTCTCGCACCACGAGGGCATGATGGTCGAGGCCGGGATCAAGCACGTGCTCACCAAATGGTTTCGCGAGCGCGAATGGCATTCCAGCGCCGCGTCGAACGCATTGCGCCGCTGACCGCGCGTCGCTGGCCGCCCCGGCGGCTTGCAATGTTGGAGTTCGCTTGCTTGACTTGCCGGACGGGTCGCGATGCCCCGGGCCCGCTCGTCATTCGCGCGAACCACACTGTTTGCGACAGTTTTGTCAACTTACTGAACGTCTGCGTATGTCAATTCCCGCCGGTTTATCGCCAGCTTGATCCCCGGCCCCCTTCCTCCTAGACGCACCGCCAAACCTCCCTCAGGAACAGGACAGCGAGCATGGCGAAGATCAAGGTGAAGAACCCGGTCGTCGAGATCGACGGCGACGAAATGACGCGGATCATCTGGGAATGGATCCGCGAGCGCCTGATCAAGCCGTACCTCGACATCGACCTCAAATATTACGACCTCGGCGTCGAGAAGCGCGACGAGACCAACGACCAGATCACGATCGACGCCGCCAACGCGATCAAGGAGTTCGGCGTCGGCGTGAAGTGCGCGACGATCACCCCGGACGAGGCGCGCGTCGAGGAGTTCAACCTCAAGGAGATGTGGAAGTCGCCCAACGGCACGATCCGCAACATCCTGGGCGGCGTCGTGTTCCGCGAGCCGATCGTCATCTCCAACGTGCCCCGCCTGATCCCGGGCTGGACCAAGCCGATCGTCGTCGGCCGCCATGCCTTCGGCGACCAGTATCGCGCCACCGACATCAAGGTCCCCGGCCCCGGCAAGCTGCGCCTCGTCTTCGAGGGCGCCGACGGCGAGGTGATCGACCGCGAGGTGTTCAACTTCCCCGGCTCGGGCGTCGCGATGGCGATGTACAATCTCGACGATTCGATCCGCGACTTCGCCCGCGCCTCGTTCAACTACGGCCTCAACCTCAAATGGCCGGTGTACCTGTCGACCAAGAACACCATCCTCAAGGCGTATGACGGCCGCTTCAAGGACCTGTTCCAGGAAGTGTTCGACACCGAGGGCTTCGCCGAGAAGTTCAAGGAAGCCGGCATCGTCTATGAGCATCGCCTGATCGACGACATGGTCGCCTCGGCGCTCAAGTGGAGCGGCGAGTTCGTCTGGGCCTGCAAGAACTACGACGGCGACGTCCAGTCGGACCAGGTCGCGCAGGGCTTCGGCTCGCTCGGCCTGATGACCTCGGTCCTGCTCTCGCCCGACGGCAAGACCGTCGAGGCGGAGGCGGCGCACGGCACCGTCACCCGCCACTATCGCCAGCACCAGCAGGGCAAGGCGACCTCGACCAACCCGATCGCCTCGATCTTCGCCTGGACCGGCGGTCTCAAGTTCCGCGGCAAGTTCGACGACACGCCCGAGGTGGTGCGCTTCGCCGAGACGCTCGAGAAGGTCTGCATCGCCACCGTCGAAAGCGGCAAGATGACCAAGGACCTCGCGCTGCTGATCGGTCCGGATCAGCCCTGGATGACCACCGAGCAGTTCTTCGAGGCGATCCGTCAAAACCTCGAAACCGAAATGGGCAAGTGGCAGTAAGCCGCTGAAATTCCGTCCCGGGTGCCGTAATCGGCATCCGGGCGGATTTCATTTTCCTACAGCGGTGCAAATCGGCATAGACTTGCCGATGACAAATCATTCCACCGCTGCTTAGAGTGCGCTCATGGCGCTCGATCTCACAAATAGCGGTTTCAGCGACACCCTCGTCATCCTCGGCGCGGCCGGTCTCGTCATCCCGGCCTTCGCCCGCTTCCGGATCAGCCCGGTCATCGGCTTCATTCTGGTCGGCGTGCTGGTCGGCCCCGGCGGGCTCGGCCAGCTCGTGCCGCGGATGCCGTGGCTCTACTATGTCACGATCACCGATCCGCATTCGATCGAGCCGTTCGCCGAATTCGGCATCGTGCTCCTGCTCTTCTCGATCGGGCTCGAGCTGTCGTTCCGGCGGCTATGGGCGATGCGCACCTTGGTGTTCGGGGTCGGCGCCGCCGAGCTGATCGGCGCGGGCTTGCTGATCGCGGCCGGACTCTATGCCCTTGGCCAATATTGGACCGGCGCGCTCGGTCTCGGCCTTGCCCTCGCGCTTTCCTCCACCGCGCTGGTGCTGCCCATCGCCGGCACCACCAGCCCGGTCGGCCGCTCGGCCTTCGCCATGCTGCTGTTCGAGGATCTGGCGCTGGTGCCGATCATCTTCCTGCTTGGCGCGCTCGCCCCCGCGGCGGGCGACGCCGGCTTCCGCGAGCTCGCCGTGGTGCTCGGCCGCGGCGCGATCGTCGTTGCCGTGCTCTATGTCGCGGGTCGTCTCTACCTGCCGCGCCTGTTCGCCCAGGCCGCGCGCACCAAGTCGCCCGAGCTGTTCCTGGCCGCCAGCCTGCTCGTCGTCATCGTGGCGAGCATGGCGACCACCGCGGTCGGCCTGTCGCCGATCGTCGGCGCGCTGCTCGCCGGCCTGCTCATCGCGGAGACCGAATATCACAGCGAGGTCGAGGTGATCACCGCGCCGTTCAAGGGGCTCGCGCTCGGCGTGTTCCTGATCACCGTCGGCATGCGCCTCGACTTGCGCATGGTGGTGCAGGACTGGCCGCTGCTGCTCGCCGCGATCCTCGGCGTGATGGCGGTCAAGGTCGCGGTGACGATCCTGCTGCTCAAGCTGTCGGGCGCGCGCACCGGCACCGCCGCCGAGGCCGGCGTGCTGATGGCGAGCCCGTCCGAGACCACGCTGATCGTGCTCGGCGTGGCGGCCACCGCCGGCATCATCCAGCCCTCGACCGCCGCCTTCTGGACTACCGTCACTGCGATCGGCCTCACCATCACGCCTTTGCTCGCCAAGGCCGGCCGCTTCGCCTCGCGCAAGCTCGAGGAACGCGACCTCGATCAGGAGGCGGTGACCAACCCGGAGATCACCCCCGGCGGCACGGTGATCATCGGCTTCGGCCGCGTCGGCCGCACCGTCGCCGACATGCTCAAGGCGCACGGCAAGCCCTATATCGCGATCGACGCCGATATCGACGGCGTCGCCGAGGCGCGGCGCGAAGGCTATAGCGTGATGTTCGGCGACGTCTCGCGCAGCGAGCTGGTCGACCGGCTCAACCTCGGCCATGCCGACGCGCTCATCCTGACGATGGACGATCCCGTGCTCACCGTGCGCCTTACCCGCCGCGTGCGCAGCTGGGTGCCCGGCATCCCGATCATCGCCCGCGCCCGCGACACCTCGCACGCCGCCGAGCTCTACAAGGCGGGCGCCACCGATGCGGTGCCCGAGACGCTCGAAAGCTCGCTGCAATTGTCGGAGGCGGTGCTGGTCGATCTCGGCGTCGCGGTCGGCCCGGTGATCGCCTCGATCCACGAGAAGCGCGACGAGATGCGCAAGATGATCAAGGAAACCGCCGGCCTCGAGCGCGAACCGCGCCTGCGCCGGACGCGCAAGGAGGCGGAGGCTTGACGATTATCGCGTCGATCTTGGCACTGCTTCAGGCGACCGCTGCGCCGGATGCCGCTGACCCCTTGGCCCCGGCGCGAGAGGGCAAGCTGCAATGCACATTGCCCGATCCCGTCAAGAAGAGCTGCATGGCGCTCAGCCGCTATGTTCCAGACGGTGACCGACGCTATCTCAACATCACGCGATCGCTGATGGGCAAGAAGCCCGAGATGATCCTCGAGTTCAAATCGCCGACCGTCATTGAGGGGAATGCCGCGTGCGGGATCATGGCGCGCAGCGAAATGGACGAGGCGATCATATATGTTGACGGGATCGAAGCGCCGGTCGAAGTGCGCAAACCGATCACCGACAGCCTTCTCGCACAGGTTGAAGGGCACCTCGGCAAGAAGGCATGCCAGCGCATCCGTCGCGACGGGGACGGACTGGTTCAAGAGGTTGAGATCGATGGTCAGCCGACGCCGGAAAATACGATGCGGGTGAGCTGGGTTGATCCGACGGAAGGCTATCGCCTGCGCATGGGCCTGGAGCCGGACTAGGCCATCCGCGCCCTGACCACCCGCTCGAGCACGTCGAGCGGCATCGCGCCCTTGCGCAGCACCTCGTGGAACTGTCGCGGGTCCCAGTTCGCGCCGGCCTTCGCCTTGGCCTCGTCGCGCAGCCGCACCCAGACGGTGTGCCCGATCTTGTAGCTGCACGCCTGCCCCGGCCACACCGTGTAGCGGTCGATCTCGCCCTGGCTGCGGCCGCGCGCGATGCCGGTGGTGGCGATGAAATAGTCGGTGGCCTTCTCGCGGCTCCAGCGCTTGGCGTGGATGCCGCTGTCGACCACCAGCCGCGTGGCGCGGAACAGCAGCGACTGGAGATAGCCGACCTGCCCCAGCGGATCGCCTTCGAACATGCCCATCTCGTCGGCGAGCTGCTCGGTATAGAGCGCCCAGCCCTCGCTATAGGCGCTGAAGCCGCCGCGCCGCCGGATCAGCGGGATGTCGGGCGATTCGAGCGCCAGCATCACCTGCAGATGGTGCCCCGGCACCGCTTCGTGGTGCGTCAGCGTCGCCAGCCCGAACTTGGGCCGGTCGAACGTGTCGCGCAGGTTGATGTAATAGATGCCGGGCCGCGAGCCGTCGAGCGTCGCCGCCTGATAATAGCCGCCCGGCGCGCCCGCCTGGACCGCCGGGGGCACGCGGCGGACCTCGACCGGCGCCTTGGGCAGGGTCGCGAACTGCTCGGACAACCGCGGCTCCATCGCCCTGATCTGCTTGTTGAGCTCGGCGAGCAGCGCCTCGCGCCCCGGATCGGTGTTGGGGAAGAGCTGGTCGGGCCGCTCGTTCAGCGCCACCAGCCGCGCGCCGACACTGCCCTCGCCCATCCCCTGCGCCTTGAGGATCGTGTCGATCCGCGCGCTGATCTCGGCGACCTGCTCGAGCCCTAGCTTGTGGATCTCGTCGCCGGTCAGCCGCGTCGTCGTTGCAGCCTCCGCCGCGGCGGCATAATAGGCCTCGCCATCGGGCAGCCGCCACACGCCCGCATCGTGCGCCGCCTGGCCGCGCAGCTCGGTCACCAGCGCGCGCTGGCGGTCGAGCGCCGGGAACACCTTCTCCGCCACGATCACCGCCGCCGCTTCCGCGCGCTCGGGCGGCAGGTTCGCGGCCTTGAGCTTGCCTGCGAAACTCGTGACCAGCCCCGTCTCCGCCGCCGGCTTGTCGCGCAGCGCCGCATATTGCTTGAGCGCCGTGTCGAGGATGTAATCGGGCGCGAACACGCCCTTCGCCGCATCGCTGCGCTGGCGCTCGGTCTCCTGGTCGAGCACCGTCGCGAACGCGCCGAGACGCGCGAGATAGGCGTCGGCGTCGGCCGCATCCTTCACCCGGTGCTGCGTGTCGAGGAAATCGGGCACATCCTGATACGCGCCCGAAAGCTGGCTCAGCCGATAGGGGATGAACCGCCCGCCGGTCTCGCCATAGGCGAAGCGTTCGCGCCCGGCGATGCCGCGCTCGAGCTGGTAGGCGACGACATCCTGGTCGAGCCGCGCATCCTCGCCCAGCCCCGCCGGATCGATCGCACGGATCGCCGCCAGCTCGCGCTTCGAGCGGGCAAGGTCGCGCGCGCTGTCCGCCGGGCTGCGCCCCGAGAGCTGCGACTTGAGCGCGGCATTCTTGCCGGTGTCGAGTCCCAGTGCGGTCGCGCCTTCGGGATTCTCCGCCAGGCGATCGGCAAAGATCTGGTCGAGCAGCGCGCGTAGTTTCGCATCATTCGCGCCCGCGGTGCCGGTCGCTGCGGCACGAGTGGGAACGACGCCGGCCAGCGCAGCGGCGCCGACCGAACTCACGAACGAACGGCGGCGCATCGGCATCGGGCGGGTCACTCCATCAGGTCAATCGTTGAGCGCGGGAACGCGCCGGACACAGTCTGCCAGCGCCGCGGTGGTTGCGCCATCCTGCGAGCGCAGCCGTGCCTCGGCGGCGGTCGCACCGCTTCGCACCTCGGTCTCGACGGCGCGTGCCGCCTTGCCCGCCGCGCGGCCCGAATCGGCGGCGGCCATGCTCCAGTAGATCTGGTGGTCGAACAGCTGCGACGCTTGCGGCGAGCTCTTGCCGAGATTCGCGGCCGCACTCGTCAGCGCCGCGCAGCGCAGCGCTTCGGGATAGGGCGGCAACTTCCCCTGCGCCGAAACGCCGGGGCTTACGAACAGGGCCGCAGCGGCAGCGGCGGCCAGCAGAACACGGTCAGGCAGCTTCTTTCTCCTCGGCAAGCGCCCCCTTCACGGCATCGATCGCGGCGGGGCCGTTTCCGCCCTCCGGTCCGCCCCCCTGCGCCATGTCCGGGCGCCCGCCGCCGCCCTGCCCGCCCAGCGCGGCGACGCCGCGCTTGACGAGTTCGACTGCGTTCAGGCTTCCGGTCAGGTCGTCGGTGACGCCGACCGCAATCGCTGCACGCCCTTCATTTACCGCGACAAAAGCTACCACACCTGAACCGATGCGGCCCTTGGCCTCGTCTACCGCGCCGCGCAGCGCCTTGGGATCGAGCCCGTCGAGGATCTGGCCGATGAAGTTGACCCCGCCGACCTGCTCGGGCCCGGCGGGCGCCGCCGCGCCGCCGCCGCCCCCAAAATTACCTAGCGCGAGCGCCTTCTTGGCCTCGGCCAGCTCCTTCTCGAGCCGCCGGCGCTCCTCGACCAGCGACAGCACGCGCGCCGGCACCTCGTCGGGCGACGCCTTGAGCGCCGAGGCGACCTCGCGCAATTTCTCGTCGCGATTGAGCAGCCACAGCCGCGCGGCCTCGCCGGTCAGCGCCTCGATCCGGCGCACGCCGCTCGACACCGCGCTTTCGCTGACGATCTTGAAGATCGCGATGTCGCCCAGTGCGCGCACATGCGTGCCGCCGCACAGCTCGACCGAATAGGTCGCCTCGCCCGCGTGGCCCATCGAGAGCACGCGCACCTCGTCACCGTATTTCTCCCCGAACAGCGCCAGCGCGCCCGCCGCGACCGCGTCGTCGGGAGTCATCAGCCGCGTGCCGACCGCATCGTTCTCCCGGATATGCCGGTTCACGTCCGCCTCGATGTCCGCAATCTCCTGCGGCGTCAGCGACGAGGGATGCGAGAAGTCGAAGCGCAGCCGGTCGGGCGCCACCAGGCTGCCCTTCTGGGTCACGTGCGGCCCCAGCCGCTCGCGCAGCGCGGCATGCAACAGGTGCGTGGCCGAGTGATTGGCGCGCAGCTGGTCGCGCCGCGCGACGTCGATCGCCAGCTTCACCGTATCGCCGACCGCGATTTCGCCGCTCTCGATCGTCGCGTGATGCGCGTGCAGCCGGCCGAGCGGCTTGGAGGTGTCGTTGACCACCGCCCGCGCCTTGTCGCTGGAGATCAGGCCGGCATCGCCCATCTGGCCGCCGCTCTCGCCATAGAAGGGGGTCTGGTTGGTCAGGATCACGACCTCGTCGCCCTGCCCGGCCTGGTCGACGCGCGCGCCGTCCTTGACGATCGCGACCACCTGGCCCTCGCCGTCGACTGCGGTGTAGCCGGTGAACTCGGTACCGCCCAGTTCCTCGGCGATGTCGAACCAGACATCGTCCGAAGCCTTGGCGCCACTGCCCTTCCATGCCGCACGCGCCGCCGCCTTCTGCTGCGCCATCGCCGTGTCGAAGCCTTCGCGGTCGACGCTCATGCCCTGCGGGCGCAGCGCGTCCTCGGTCAGGTCGTAGGGGAAGCCATAGGTGTCGTAGAGCTTGAACGCGGTCTCGCCGGGGAGCGTGTCGCCCTCGCTCATCCCCGCGGTCGCCTCATCGAGCAGCTTCAAGCCGTTCGCCAGCGTCTGGCGGAACCGTGTCTCCTCCTGCAGCAGCGTCGCCTCGATCAGCGGCTGCGCGCGCACCAGCTCGGGATAGGCGCCGCCCATCTCGGCGACCAGGCTCGGCACCATGCGGTGCATCAGCGGGTCCTTGGCGCCCAGGATATGCGCGTGCCGCATCGCGCGGCGCATGATGCGGCGGAGCACATAGCCGCGGCCCTCGTTTGCCGGCAGCACGCCGTCGGCGACCAGGAAGCCCGACGAGCGCAGATGATCGGCGATCACGCGATGGCTCGCCTGGTGCTCGCCGGTGGTCGAGGCGCCGGTCAGCGCGCCGCTCTCGGCGATCAGCGCCTTGAACGTGTCGGTATCGTAATTGTCGTGCACGCCCTGCAGCACCGCGGCGACGCGCTCCAGCCCCATGCCGGTGTCGATGCTGGGCTTGGGCAGGTCGCCGACGATCTCGTCATTCTCCTGCACGAACTGCATGAAGACGAGGTTCCAGATCTCGACGAAGCGGTCGCCATCCTCCTCCGGCGATCCCGGCGGGCCGCCCCAGATATGGTCGCCATGGTCGTAGAAGATCTCCGAGCACGGCCCGCACGGCCCGTCCGATCCCATCGCCCAGAAATTGTCCTTGGTCGCGATGCGGATGATCCGCTCCTCGGGCAGGCCCGCGATCTTGCGCCACAGGTCGAACGCCTGGTCGTCGGTGTGATAGACGGTGGCGGTCAGCTTCTCGGGCGACAGGCCCCATTCCTTGGTCAGCAGCGTCCACGCATGGGTGATCGCCTGCTCCTTGAAATAGTCCCCGAACGAGAAGTTGCCGAGCATCTCGAAGAAGGTGTGGTGGCGCGCGGTATAGCCGACATTGTCGAGGTCGTTGTGCTTGCCGCCCGCGCGGACGCATTTCTGGCTCGACGCCGCGGTCGAATAGGGCCGCGTCTCCAGGCCGGTGAACACGTTCTTGAACGGCACCATGCCGGCGTTGACGAACATCAGCGTCGGATCGTTGTGCGGCACCAGCGGCGCCGACTGGACGCGCGCATGCCCCTGGCCCTCGAAATAGTCGAGGAAGCTGCGGCGAATATCGTTGGTCGAGGTCATGAGCGCGACTTAGGGGGTGAGCGGGTTCCGCTCAAGCGAAACGGTTCGATCAGGGTGATTGTAGTGCCCGAGGAGTCGGCTCGCCGTTGCAATGTTGGATTTCGTCTGCTTGCATCGATCAAGGATCGCCATTCGGTTCGTAATCGGGATGAAGTGCACCTTCCTCCCCCGGAGGGGGAGGTGGCATCGCGAAGCGATGACGGAGGGGTAGTTTCGGCAAGCGGCATCGCACGACGAAACTACCCCTCCACCGCCTTCGGCGGTCCCCCTCCCCCTCCGGGGGAGGAATGGCTGAATGTCGATCCGTCCCCGCCATGCGAATGGCCGCTCTTTGACCCGTCAATCGTCAAGCGTGCCGCGCGACTGTCGCGTAGGTGGCGCGTCGCGTTGCGTGAGTGGCGCGTAGGTGGCGCTCGAGCGCCGCTTCAGTGCCGCTTCGGCGGCGCGTTAGTGCCGCTTCGTCGCCGCGTCGGAGCCGCGCTCCCCTCCTAGCGCCGCCTGACACTCCGCATTCGAGTCAACTTTGTCAAGCGGACACGGCTCCCGCGCCCGCCGCGCTACCCGATCGGTTCCTCGATTGACTTGGGCGGCACGCTGAACCATTTCGGCCCGCTAGCCGTCATGTGGAAGCAATCCTCCAGCCGCACCCCGAACTTGCCCGGCAGGTAGATCCCCGGCTCGTTCGAGAAGCACATGCCCGGCGCCAGCCTGGTCGCCTCCCCATGCACCAGGTTGATCGGCTCATGCCCATCCATGCCGATGCCGTGGCCCGTACGGTGCGACAGGCCGGGCAGCCTGTAGCCCGGCCCATAGCCGAGCGATTCATAGTAGCGCCGCACCGCGTCATCCACCGCGCCCGCCGGCGTCCCGATCCGCGCGGCGGCAAGGGCGATCTCCTGCCCCTTGCGCATCTCGCCCCACACCTTGCGCTGCTCGGCGGTCGGGGCGCCATGGACGAAGGTGCGGCTGATGTCGCTCTCATAGCCATGGACGCGCGCGCCGCAGTCCATCAGCACCACCTCGCCCTTCGCCACCCTCTGCGGCTTGCCGGTGCCGTGCGGATAGGCCGATGCTTCGCCGAGCAGGATCAGGTTGAACGCGACTTCCCCGCCCAGCTTGCGCGTCGCGGCGGTCATCAGCGCGGCGATGTCCTGCGGCGTCATCCCCGCCTCGACCCGCGGATGCGTCCAGCGATAGGCGGCCATCGTCACGTCCGCGGCCTTCTGCATCAGCGCGAGCTCGGCCGGACTCTTGATCATCCGGCATCCGCGCACCACCGAATTGGCCGGGACGATCAGCCGCGCGTCGCCGATCGCTTCCGCCAGCCCCGTCACCGCGAAATGCCGGACCGTCTCCTCGATGCCGATGCGGTGGTTGCCCAGCCCTCGTTCGCGCAGCCAGCCCGCGATCACCGCGAACGGGCTCTCGTGCTCCTGCCACACCCGTATCTCCGCCGGCACGCCGAGCGATTCGCGCACCGAGGGCTCCTCGAAAAAGGGCGTCACGATCATCGCCTCGCCCTCGACCGGGATCACCGCCGCGGTCAGCCGCTCGCTGCGTCCCCAGCGCACCCCGGTGAAATAGAGCAGGCTCGCCCCCGGCTCGATCAGCACGGCACCGATCCCGTTCGCCTTCATCAGCGCCTGCGCCCGCGCGAGCCGCGCGCGCCGCTCTCCGGGCCCGATCGGCACCGCATCGCCGGTGATGTTCGAGAGTGCCGACAGATCCGGCTCGGCGTTGCGGAGCACGCCGGCACGTGCGGCCAGCGGGGTGACGGCGGCTGCGGCGAGCAGCGAGCGGCGGGACAGGATCATGGCCGCCAGCGATACGGCCCTTGACCCGCGCCCCGCAATCCCCTGTCTAGGCGCCGCAACGAGGGGAGCCCGATGGCCAAGAAACTGACGACCTTCATTCTGATCGCGCTGGTGCTCGGCGCGATCGTCGGCCTGGGGCTGCACTACGGCGTCCACAACAGCTACGGTGCCGATTCGGCGGGGGCCGAAGCGCAGCTCAAGACGCTCGCCGGCTATTTCTCGATCGTCACCACGATCTTCCTGCGCCTGATCAAGATGATCATCGCCCCGCTGGTGTTCGCGACCCTCGTCGCCGGCATCGCACACATGGGCGACACCGCCGCGCTCGGCCGCGTCGGCGGCCGCGCGGTCGGCTGGTTCATCTGCGCCAGCCTGGTCTCGCTTACCCTCGGCCTGATCCTCGTCAACTTGTTCCAGCCCGGCGTCGGCCTCAACTTCCCGCTGCCGCCCGCCGATGCGGCCAGCGGAGTCGAGAAGGCCGCGTTCAACCTCAAGGACTTCTTCACGCACGTCTTCCCCGCCTCGGGGATCGAGGCGATGGCCAAGAACGAGATCCTGCAGATCGTGATCTTCTCGCTGTTCATCGGCGTCGCGATCACCGCCGTGGGCGAGAAGGCCAAGCCGCTGGTCAGCGCGATCGAGGCGCTGGTCCATGTCATGCTGCAGGTGACCAACTATGTCATGCGCTTCGCCCCGGTCGCGGTGTTCGCGGCGGTGGCGGGCACCCTGGCGGAGCGCGGCCCGGCGATCATCGGCAACCTCGCCTATTTCATGGGCACCTTCTACCTCGCGATGTTCCTCTTGTGGGCGGTGCTGATCGGCGTCTGCTTCCTGATCGTCGGCAAGCGCACCGGGCTGCTCGTCCGCTACATCCGCGATCCGCTGCTGCTCGCCTTCTCGACTGCCTCGTCCGAGGCCGCCTATCCCCGCACGCTCGAGGCGCTCGACCGGTTCGGCGTGCCGCCGCGCATCGCCAGCTTCGTGCTGCCATTGGGCTACAGCTTCAACCTCGATGGCTCGATGATCTACATGACCTTCGCGACGATCTTCATCGCGCAGGCCTATGGCATCGACCTGACCTTGGGGCAGGAAATCACGATGCTGCTGGTGCTGATGATCACCAGCAAGGGCATCGCCGGCGTGCCGCGCGCCAGCCTGGTGGTGATCGCCGCGACGCTCGGCTTCTTCGACATTCCGGAGGCCGGACTGCTGCTGATCCTCGGCATCGACCATTTCCTGGACATGGGCCGTTCGGCGACCAACGTCGTCGGCAATGCGGTGGCGAGCGCGGTGGTCGCCAAATGGGAGGGCGGGCGCCTCGATCCGATCGAGCCCGCCGATATCGAGCCCCCTCACGCGCCTACTGGCCATGGCCCGGCGGTGGACGAGCAGAGCTTCAGCGAATTCGGCAAACCGCCGACGAGCGGCACTCAGGCATAGGCATAGGGTCCGCCCGCGGCGAGCGCGGCCTGATAGGCCGGGCGGGCATGGACCTTGTTCAGCCATGCGATCGTCGCGGGGCGTGACGCGTCGAGACCGGCACGGCTCCGCGCCGCCTCGAGCGGAAAGCTCATCATCACGTCGGCGGCGGTCAGCTCGTCGCCCGCGAACCAGTCATGCTCGGCGAGGTGTCCCTCGACATAATCGAGATGCACGTCGATCATCGGCTGGATCTTCTTCTGCGCGGTCTTGCCGAGCAAAGGCACGCGGCCGAGCACCAGCTTGACCAGCAAGGGCGGCATCAGCGAGCCCTCGGCATAGTGAAGGAAATGGCGGTAGCGCAGCACCGATTCGCGGTGTGCCGGCGGACCGAATTTCCCATCGGCCTTCTCGACCAGATATTCGATGATCGCCCCGGTCTCGGCGATCGTCCGGCCCATCCCGCCATCGGCCTCGTCATCGACGATCACCGGCGACTTGCCGAGCGGATGCACCTCCCTGAGCTCGGGCGGGGCGAGCATCGTCGCCTTGTTCCGCGCATAGCGCTCGATCCGGTAGGGCAATCCCAGCTCTTCGAGCAGCCACAGCACACGCTGCGAGCGCGAATTCTCGAGATGGTGGACGGTGATCATCGGCCGGATTTCCTCGCTGACATCCGCCGAACCTGCGCCGTCGTCGTGCCGATGGCCAGCATCAATCAGCCGACCGGATGACGGCCCGCCTCGAAAGTCGTTGAATCGCCTGGTTGCGCGAGGTGCCGCTCAGGCGCCGCCAGCCGGATCGATCGCGATCAGCTCCACGGTGAACAGCAGGGTCGCGCCGCCCGGGATCGGGCCCCTTCCCTTGGGCCCGTAGGCGAGCTCCTGGGGAATGGCGAACTCGACCTTGTCGCCGACCCCCATCAGCTGCACGCCCTCCTGCCATCCGCGTATCACGCGGTTGAGCGGGAAGGTCGCGGGCTCGCCGCGCTTGACCGAGCTGTCGAACTCCGCACCGTCGCTGAAGGTACCGACATAATGCACGGTCACGCGATCGGCCGGACTTGGCCGTGCGCCGCTGCCGTCCCCGGCAATGCGGCGCCAGCGCAGCCCGCTCGCGGTGACGTTCCACCCGTTGCCACCATTCCGCTCGGCCAGCGCCAGCATCTGCCGGTTATGCCACGCCGTGTCCTGCGAAAGGTCGGGCGGGGCGGCCTGCTGACCGGCGACGGACGCCGGAATCGCGGCCATCCCGCAGCCAAATGCGAGCAGGAAAATTCCAGAAATCCCCCGTGCCAACTCTGTTCTCCATTCCTCGCAGGCGTTTCGCCCGAGCAGCTATCACATTGGGTAGCCAAGCACATCATCGCGAACCGCGAAACCGAAAGACCCGGCGCGTGGGGCGCCGGGCCTTCCGATGGGAAGCTAGTCCCGTGACCGCCGCCGCTCGTTGCGATACGGCGCGGCCCAATCCTGTTCCCGGGCCAATTCGTGCCCGAAATTGACGAAGTTACGCGGAACCGCGCTAAACCTGTCGCCTTTGTCAGAGTTCGCCGTCGTCGTCCTCGGCGTCCGGGCCGGTCATCATCTCCTCGGCGACCTGCGCGGTGCGATTGCGGATCGCCGCTTCGAGCCGGGCGCAAAGGTCCGGATTGTCCTTGAGGAAGGTCTTGGCGTTCTCGCGGCCCTGGCCGATGCGGACGCTGTCATAGCTGAACCACGCGCCCGACTTCTCGACCAGGCCGGCCTTGACGCCGAGATCGAGGATCTCGCCGATCTTGGAGATGCCCTCGCCGTACATGATGTCGAACTCGACCTGCTTGAACGGCGGCGCGACCTTGTTCTTCACCACCTTCACGCGGGTGGTGTTGCCGATGATGTCGTCGCGGTCCTTGATCTGGCCGGTGCGGCGGATATCGAGGCGGACCGAGGCGTAGAACTTCAGCGCGTTGCCGCCCGTCGTGGTCTCCGGGTTGCCGTACATAACCCCGATCTTCATGCGCAGCTGGTTGATGAAGATCACCATGCAGCGCGAGCGGCTGATCGATCCGGTGAGCTTGCGCAGCGATTGCGACATCAGCCGCGCCTGCAGGCCGACATGGCTGTCGCCCATCTCACCCTCGATCTCGGCACGCGGAACCAGCGCGGCGACCGAGTCCACCACCAGCACGTCGATCGCGTTCGAGCGGACCAGCGTGTCGGTGATCTCCAGCGCCTGCTCGCCGGTGTCGGGCTGCGACACGATCAGCTCGTCGATGTCGACACCCAGCTTCTTGGCATAGACCGGGTCGAGCGCATGCTCGGCATCGACGAACGCGGCGACGCCGCCATTCCGCTGCGCTTCGGCGATCACGTGCAGCGCGAGCGTGGTCTTGCCCGAGCTTTCCGGACCATAGACCTCGATCACGCGACCACGCGGCAGACCGCCGACGCCGAGCGCGATGTCGAGCCCGAGCGAACCAGTCGAAATCGCTTCGACCTGCATCGTCTCCTTCGAGCCGAGTTTCATCGCCGAGCCCTTGCCGAAGGCGCGGTCGATCTGCGCGAGTGCGGCGTCGAGCGCCTTCTGCTTGTCCGAAGAAATCGCCATGTTTCCGTCGATCACCTTGAGGGAAGCTGCCATCCGAGGTCTCCGTCGCTAGAGGCTTTGCGCGCCGTCTTCAACACGCTCTATCCAATCTCCGTCTGGCACTTGTGTATATCCTTTGTTCCTATAGAACAAGAGTGGAACGATCTTTTTTTGTTCTCCTTCCGGAGTGCGCTGATGACCGACATTAAACGATGCCGCTGGGCCGAGGGCGATCCGCTGATGGCGGCCTATCACGATGCCGAATGGGGCGTGCCCGTGCGCGATTCGCGCCTGCTGTGGGAAATGCTGATGCTGGAGGGATTCCAGGCCGGCCTGTCCTGGTCGATCATCCTCAAGCGGCGCGACGGCTTCCGCGCCGCCTTCGCGAACTGGGATCCGGCAAAGGTCGCCGCGTTCGGGGCGGCCGAGGTCGAGCGGCTGATGGCCGACCCTGGTATCATTCGTGCCCGCGCCAAGATCGAGGCCGCGATCGCCAATGCGCGCGCCTATCTCGCCTTTGCTGAACGGGGCGAGGATTTCGGTAGCTGGGCATGGGATCTGGCGGGCGGCGCGCCGGTCAAGGGCGACGGCGTCACCGTCCCCGCCAAGACCGCGACCTCCGAGGCGATCTCGAAGGCGCTCAAGAAGCGCGGGTTCAAGTTCGTCGGGCCGGTGATCGTCTATGCGTGGATGCAGGCGGTCGGGATGGTCAACGACCACGCGAAGGGCTGCTTCCGGCGGGACGCGGTGTCCCCGGCAGGTTGACACGAGAGACGTCACGTATCATTTGAAGTTACATGATTCGCGACAGCCGCCTGTCGGGCGTTCTCCATCTGCTGATCCATCTTGCCGACCATGACGGGCCGATGCCGTCGGAGCTGCTGGCCAAGGCAATGGACACCAACCCCGTGGTCATCCGCCGCATCCTCGCCGGATTGCGCGAGCGCGGCCATGTGCGCTCCGAGAAAGGCCATGGTGGGGGCTGGACGCTGGTACGCGGGCTCGGCGAGATCACGCTGCTCGACGTCTACGAAGCGCTCGGTCGCCCTGCCCTGCTCGCCATCGGCAACCGTTCGAAACAGCCTCGCTGCCTGGTCGAGCAGGCGGTCAACGCCGCGCTGGACGAGACATTCGATGCCGCCGAGGCGCTGATGCTGGAGCGGCTGAAAAGCGTGACCCTCGCCGATCTGGAATCCGATTTCCGCGTCCGGCTCGCGGCGCGGCCCACGCATCGCGCAAAGGATCATCCCCATGGCTACTGACGGCGCCCAGCATTTCCTCGACAAGTTCGCCGATCCCGCCGCGGTCGCCAACTATGCCGAGAACCCGCCGCGCTACGTTCCGGGCTTCGCCGATCTTCACCGCATGACCGGAATCCTGCTCGCCGAGCGGGTGCCCGAGGACGGGCATATCCTGGTGCTCGGCGCCGGCGGCGGGCTGGAGCTCAAGGCACTGGCGCGCGCCTATCCCGGCTGGCGCTTCACCGGCGTCGACCCGGCGCGTGCGATGCTCGATCTGGCGGCGCGGACACTCGGGCCGGATGCCGGACGCGCCGAGCTGGTCGAGGGTTATATCGACGATGCGCCCCCGGGCCCGTTCGACGGCGCGGTGTGCCTGCTGACATTGCATTTCCTCGCCGCCGAGGAGCGCACCCGTACCGCCGCGGCGATCCGCGCGCGGTTGCGTCCCGCCGCGCCGTTCGTCGCTGCGCACGGCAGCTACCCGCAGGACGCGACACGCGACCAGTGGCTCGATCGCTATGCCGCGTTCGCGATCGCCTCGGGCGCCGATCCCGAGCAGGCCCATGGCGCGCGCGAGGCGGTCGGCAGCGCGGTCAACATGCTTTCACCCGATGCGGACGAGGCCGTGCTGCGCGCCGCCGGGTTCCGCGACGTCACCCCCTTCTACATGGCGTTCACCTGGCGCGGCTGGGTCGGCTACGCCTGATCGCAACTCCGCGCTTGCCCTGTCCCCGGCTTGGGGCGATCCTGCGCGGCCATGAGCGATCTCGACGCCTTCATCGCGGGCCTGCCCAAGGCCGAGCTGCACCTGCACATCGAGGGCAGCCTCGAGCCCGAGCTGATGTTCGCGCTGGCGAAGCGCAACCGGGTCGAGATCCCGTTCGACAGCGTCGAAGCGGTGCGCGGGGCCTATAGCTTCTCTCGCCTGCAGGACTTCCTCGACATCTATTATGCCGGCGCCGACGTGCTGCGCACCGAGCAGGATTTCCACGACCTCGCCGACGCCTATTTCGCGCGCGCGGCGGCGGATGGCGTGGTGCATGCCGAGATCTTCTTCGATCCGCAGACGCACACCGACCGCGGCGTCCCGTTCCAGGTCGTCGCCGACGGGCTGCTCGCGGCGATGCGCGAGGCGGAGGCCCGGCATGGCCTCACCTCCAAACTGATCCTTTGCTTCCTGCGCCACCTCGACGAGGAGGCGGCGTTCACGACGCTCAAGGCGGCCGAGCCGTGGCTCGACCGGATCGCGGGGGTCGGCCTCGATTCGTCCGAGGTCGGACACCCGCCCGAGAAGTTCGCCCGCGTCTTCGCGGCGGCGGGCGGCATGGGCCTCAAGCGCGTCGCCCATGCCGGCGAGGAGGGCCCGCCCGACTATGTGTGGCAGGCGCTCGACCTGCTCGACATCGACCGGCTCGATCACGGCAACCGCAGCCTCGAGGATCCGGCGCTGGTTCGCCGGCTGGCGGACGAGGGCATGACGCTGACGGTGTGCCCGCTCTCCAACCTCAAGCTCTGCGTCGTCGACGACATGGCCAGCCATCCGCTCGACCGCATGCTGGCGGAGGGGCTGAGCGCTACCGTCAATTCGGACGATCCGGCCTATTTCGGGGGCTATGTCGCGGACAATTACCGCGCGGTCGCGGCGGCGCGCGGGCTCGGCAAGGCGGAGCTCGCGACGCTCGCGCGCAACAGCTTCACCGGTTCGTTCCTCGACGACGGGGCCAAGGCCGCGCACCTCGCCCGGCTCGACGCGTTCGTGGCGGCGCATTGATGCCCGTCTTCATGCCGATCTCGCACGAGCAGTTCGTCGCCGACGTGCTCGCCATCGCCGCGGCGCTTCATGCGGACGCCGAGTGGCGGCCCGATTTCATCATCGGCATCGGCCGCGGCGGCCTCGCGCCGGCGGTCTATCTCAGCCACGCGACGGGCATGTCGATGCTGTCGGTCGACCACAGCTCGCAAGTCCACGACTTCGCCGACGCGCCGCTCGAACGGCTCGCCGCACGCACCCGGGCGGGTGAGCGCCTGCTGTTCCTCGACGACATCAACGACAGCGGCGCGACCGTCGCCAGGCTGCGCGCCAAGCTCGCCGAGGCGGGCGCAGTCCCCGGCGCCATCCGCTTCGCGACGCTGCTCGACAATGCGACGTCAAGCCAGCGCGTCGAATATGCCGCCCGGACGATCGACCGCACGGCGACCAAGGACTGGTTCGTGTTTCCCTGGGAGGCGGTCGCGCCGGCCGCCACGATCGCGGCGGACGCCGCCGAAGTGCCGGAGCGAACCGCCTAGAGCGATTTCAAGCCGGGTGGAATCACCCGGCGGCTCGGAAATCGCGTCAATTCAAGAATCTAGAGCGATCAGGTCGGCGTAGCCGAGCTGAACTCGCTCTAGAGCGTGCCGAACGCCTGTTCGATCGCGTCCATCGTGAAGGGCTTGGCGAGCACCGGCCGGTGCTTGTGCCCGTCGACGATCATGTCGTCTCCGCCGCCCGTCGCGACGAGGAAGGGAATCCCCGCTTCCGCCAGCGCATCGGCGACGGGCCAGCATTTCTCGCCGCCGTTCAGATGCACGTCGACGATCGCCGCGTCGATGCCCCCCGCGGCCACCAACGGCAGCGCGGTCGCGACGCTGTCGGCGACGCCCGCGACCTGCTTGCCGAGGATATTCAGGAAATCCTCGAGCATCATCGCGATCAGCGGTTCGTCCTCGACGATGAGGATGCGGAGATGAGCAGTCATCGCCAGCGGCTTTGCCGGAAAAACCGCTTTGCGCCAAGAACTTATTTCACGGTCAGCGCGGCGCGCGCGGCCTCCGCAAGTTGCTGGACGGAAAAGGGTTTGGGGAGGAAGGCGACGTTGTCGAGGTCGATCGACTTGCGCAGCTGCTCCTCGGCATAGCCCGACATGAACACGATCTTGAGGTCGGGATAGCGCTTGCGCGCGTGTCGCACCATCGTCGGCCCGTCCATCGTCGGCATCACCACGTCGGTGATCAGCAGGTCGGGCTTCTGGCTGGTGGCGAGCAGCTCGAGCGCGGCCTCGCCATTCTCGGCGGTGAGCACGGTATAGCCCTGCCGCGCCAGCGCGCGCTCGGCGACGGCGCGGACCATCGCCTCGTCCTCGACCAGCAGCACGGTGCCGCTGCCCCATAAGTCGCCCTGCACGGGCTTGGTGGCGGGCGTCTTGACCGCCGCAACATCGCCCGCGGCGTGCGCGGGAAGGTAGATGGTGAACACCGCCCCCTTCCCCTTCGGGCTCTCGGCGAAGATATAGCCGCCCGACTGCTTGATGATGCCGTAGACGGTCGACAGGCCGAGGCCGGTGCCCTTCCCCACTTCCTTGGTGGTGAAGAACGGCTCCCAGATATGCGCGAGCACGTCGGCGGGGATGCCGGTGCCGGTGTCGGAGATGCGCAGCGCGGTATAGTCGCCGACGGGCAGCACGTCGTCGTCCATCGCGCGGACCTCGTGCGCGGGGACGCCGAAGGTCTCGATGGTGAGCGTGCCGCCGCCATTGGGGCTCTTGGTCAGCATCGCGTCGCGCGCGTTGACGGCGAGGTTCACGACGACCTGCTCGAGCTGGCCCGGGTCGGCGCGGACGGGCCTCAGGTTGCGGCCATGGCTGACTACCAGCTCGACCGTCTCGCCGAGCAGGCGCTTCAGGAGGTTCGACACCTCCGAGATCACGTCGGGGAGCTGGAGCACCTGCGGGCGCAGCGTCTGCTGACGCGAGAAGGCGAGCAGCTGGCGGGTGAGCGCGGCGGCGCGGTTTGAGTTGATCAGGATCTGCTGGATGTCGTCATAGTCGCTGTCGCCCGGCGCGTGGCGCATCAGCATCAGGTCGCAGTGGCCGATGATCGCGGTCAGGATGTTGTTGAAGTCGTGCGCCACGCCGCCGGCGAGCTGGCCCACCGCCTGCATCTTGGTCGCCTGCGCCACCTGGCGCTTGAGCCGCCCTTCCTCGCCCGCATCCCTGAGGCTGAGCAGCACCGCGGCCTCGCCGAGCCCGCGTGCGGCGGCGATCGAGATCGCGACGCCCTCGTCGGGCGCCTCGGCGAAGCGCACGGTCATGTCCATCGAATGCGCCGCGCCCGCCGCGAACCGGCGGATCGCATCGGCGAGCGCGGCCTTGTCCTCGCGCACCACCAGGTCGCCGGGATAGAGCGGCGGGTTGGCGGCATTGACGTGCGCGGCACGGACGAAGGCGTCGTTCATGTGAACGAAGCGCCCGTCCCCGCCGACCAGCGCGATGCCCGAGGGCAGCAGCGAGATCAGCGATCGGACATGCGCGCCCGCGGTGTCGCCGATCGCCGGGTGCGGGATCGCGAGCTCGTCGTCGAGCAGCGCGACCAGCATCGGCGCATTGTCGCCGTCGAGGAAGGGGATCTCGAGCACGCGCAGCGGCGTGCCCGACAGGCCCTCGCGCTCGAAGCGGACGATGCCGAGATTGTCGGTGATCAGGAAGCGCGTGAAGTCGCGCCCCTCGATCATCGCATTCTCGTCGCCCATGGCGCGCTGGCGCACCACGCGGTTGGCGGCGCGCACGCGGCCGTCGCCGCCGAGCAGTGCCATCATGATCCCCGCGGCGCCCAGCCGGTCGCCCGAGGCGCCCGCGACCAGCGCCTGCGCCTGCTTGGTCAGGTCGACCACATCGGTGCCGGCGAAGCGCCACACCAGCATCGAATCGCCCACGCGGATGATATGCGCCGTGAGCTTGGTGCCCGCCGTCTCGAAGGTGCCGCTCGAGGCATTGCCGTCGCGCCATGCCGCGCGCCCCGCGGTGCCGAGCTGCGCCGAGACCCATTCGCTCGCCACCACCCCCGGCGGCGCGGGATAGCTGGGGAACAGCGCGCCGAACCGGTCATTGGCGCAGACCAGCCGTCCGGCGCGGTCGGTGACGGCGAGCGCGTCGCTGCTCATCGAGGCCAGCGTGTGCGCGACCGACCAGTCGACCGCCGGCTCGTCGACCTTCGTGGAAGGGAGCAGCCGCACGGCCAGGAACACGCTACCCGCGATCACCAGCGCTCCCGCGAGGAACCCCGCGGCGACCAGCGTCGAGCCGGTGAGCCAGAGGATGATCCCGGCCGCCGTCGCCCCCGCCGCGATCGCGACGATCAAGGGCGTGGCAGCGGAGCGGTGGTCTTCAGCAGGGGGAGCGGGACGCGAGGCCATCGCTTCCTTTCCCGTCCCCCCGTCGAGCCGTCAAGCGCTCACCAGATACGAACGCGCTTTGCCGGGTCGAGATACAGTTTCTGCCCGTCCTTGGCGCCGAACGCGGCATACCAGGGGTCGAGGTTGCGCACGACCCAGGCGCGCTGGATCGACGGTGCGTGGGGGTCGGTCAGCAGCCGCTGGCGCAGATTCGCCTCGCGATAGTTGCGCCGCCAGATCTGCGCCCAGCCGAGATAGAAGCGCTGGTCCGCGGTGAAGCCGTCGATCACCGGCGGCTTCTTGCCGCCGAGCGAATGCCGATAGGCGTCATAGGCGATGGTGAGGCCGGCGAGGTCGCCGATATTCTCGCCCAGCGTGAACTCGCCCTTCACATGCTCGCCCGGCAGCGCCTCATAGGCGTCATACTGCGCGACCAGCGCCTTGCTCGCCGCCTCGAACGCCTTGGTGTCCTCCGGCGTCCACCAGTCGGCGAGTTCGCCCTTCTCGTTATATTTGGCACCCTGGTCGTCGAAATGGTGGCTGATCTCGTGCCCGATCACCGCGCCGATGCCGCCATAGTTGACCGCCGGATCGGCCTTGGGATCGAAGAAGGGCGGTTGCAGGATCGCGGCCGGGAACACCACCTCCATCATGCCGAAATTGGCATAGGCGTTGATGGTCTGGGGCAGCATCCCCCATTCCCATTTGCGTACCGGTCCGCCGAGCTTGTCGATCATGTACTGGAAGTCGAACTGATTGGAGCGGACGGCATTGCCGAACAGGTCGTCGGCCTTGACCTCGAGCCCGGTATAGTCGCGCCAGCGATCGGGGTAGCCGACCTTGACGGTGAAGTTCTTGAGCTTGGCCTTGGCTCGCGCCTTGGTCTGCGGCTGCATCCATTCGAGCGAGTCGATCCGGCGGCCCATCGCGTCGAGCACGTTGGCGACGAGCTTGTTCATCTCCGCCTTGTATTCGGCCGGGAAGTAGCGCGCGGCATATTCCTTGCCGACCGCCTCGCCCAGCGCGCCCTCGGTGAAGCTCACCGCGCGCTTCCAGCGCTCCTCGCGCTGCGGCGTGCCCTGCAGCACGGTGCCGTAGAAGGCGAAATTCTCGTTCGCCACCGCATCGGGCAGATAGTTGGAGAGGCCGCCCAGGCTGCGCAGTAGCATCTGGTCCTTGAGCACCTCGAGCGGCGTCTTGTCGAGGATATCGGCGGTCCCCTTGACCGCGCTGGGCTGGCCGATCAGCACCTCTGTGATCTTGGGGCTGATCGCTTTCAGCATCGCCGGCATGTCGAGCGTCGGGCTGGAGAAGTCGGCGGTCTGCGCCAGCGTGAACTTGTTATAGGCCTTGACCGCGTCGGACGCGTCCTCGCGGGTCCACTGGACCTTGGCGATCTGGGTCTCGAGATCCATCACCGCCTTGGCGCGCGCCTCGGCATTCGCCTCGCCCGCCAGCGTCAGCATCTTGGCGAGGTGCGCCACATAGGCGGTGCGGAGCGCCGCCATCTTGGGGTTGTCGACCAGGTACATGTCGCGGTCAGGAAGCCCGGTGCCGCCCTGATAGATGGTGAAGATGTAATTCTCGGGATGCTTGTCGTCCTGGCCGACATAGCCGCCGAACGGGCCGTTGATCCCCATCTTCGCCGCCTCGACCACCAGCGCCGAATAGCCGGCCTTGCTGTCGAGCGCCTTGACCTTGCCCAGCCAGGGCTGGATCGGCGCCAGCCCCCTGGCTTCGACCGCGGCGGTGTTCAGATAGCTCGTATAGGCGCGCCCGATCATGCTGTTGGGATCGCCCTTCACCGCGTCGAGGATGCCGCGCACCCGCTGCTTCGACAGATCGTCGAGCGCGGTGAACATGCCGTAGTTGGACTTGTCGGCAGGGATCGGCGTGGCCTTCGCCCAGGCACCGTTGGCGAAGGTGTAGAAATCGTCGCCCGGCGCGACCGCCTTGTCCATCCCCTTCTCGTCGAAGCCGAAGCTGCCGAGCTGCGGCCTGGAGCCGGTTTCGGCGGCGGGCGCCGGCGCCTCGCGCGCCGAAAGCGCAGTGGCGGCGCCGGCCAGCGCGGTGCCGGCGAGGAGGACGGAAGTCAGGAAGAGACGCATCGATGCACCTTTCGGGAGAGTCGGGTGCGCGTGTCTTACGCCGATGATACGCCCGATCAAGTCTCGGCGGTTACTTCCCCGCCCGCGCCGCGATCCGCTTGCGCCATTTGCGCGCGATCCACAGCCGCCAGCCCACCGCGCTGATCATGTAGCCGAGGATCGAGGCGATGATCGTGATCGTCACCAGCCCGGTGATCAGCGCTGGGCCGGCCTCCGACCACAGCCAGTTGAGCCAGCTGTCGTTGGCGACGTGCGTGGCGATCGGCTGGCCCGGCACGGTGGCGTCGAAATGCAGGATCTTTCGCCCGACCCAATAGGCGAAGGCCCATAGCGGCGGCGTGGTCAGCGGATTGGTCAGGAAAGTGGTCAGCGACGCGACCGGGATGTTGGCGCGGAACGGCAGCGCGAGCAGCGCGGAGAAGAAGATCTGCGCCACCGGGATCATGATCCCCGTGACCATGCCCAGCGCCACGCCGCGCGGCACCGAGCGGCGGGTGAAGCGCCACAGCTCGGGGGCGAGCACGCGGTGCGCGACGGGGCGGAGCCACTTGTTCTGCTCCATCGACTCGCGGGTCGGCATGTTGCGGTCCGCCCAGGCCCGCATGCGGTCCCAGAAGGTCGGCTTAGCCACGGTCGCGGAGGAGCCTTCCCTGTTCACGCTTCCAGTCCCGCTCCTTGATCGACTCGCGCTTGTCGTGAGTCTTCTTGCCCTTCGCCAATGCCAGCTCCACCTTCGCGCGGCCGCGCGAGTTGAAGTAGATCGACAGCGGCACCAGGGTCATCCCCTCGCGCGCTACCGCGCCGTGAAGCTTCTCTATCTGCCGCAGATGAAGGAGCAATTTACGGGGGCGCTTGGGCTCGTGGTTGAAGCGGTTGCCGTGGCTGAACTCGGGGATGTTGGCGTTGACCAGCCAGGCCTGCTCGCCGCGGATTTCTGCATAGCTCTCCGCGATCGAGCCCTCGCCGAAGCGCAGCGCCTTCACCTCGGTGCCCTGCAACGCGATACCGGCTTCGTAGACGTCCTCGATGAAATACTCGAACCGCGCCTTGCGGTTCTCGGCGACGATCTTCTTCTTGTCGAATTCGGTGGGACGCGGGCGGGCCATAAGGAGGCGCGATGTAGGCGCGTCGGCGCCACAGGGAAAGTCCTAAGGCCTCACGCGTCCGGAATCACGTCCGTGAAGCCGGCCGCATCATAGACGGCGCGAAGTTCGGCGCTGCTGTTCGCCCAGACCAGTGGCGGCTTGCCGACACGGTTCAGGTGATGCGGGTCCGCGCCCGCGCGCAACAGCGCGGTGACGCTCGCGAGCCCGTCCGGCCCCTTTGCGTCGCGCCCGGCATAATAGCCCGCGGTCCAGAGCGGCCCATTGCCGTGCCGGTCGGCGATATTGGGATCGGCGCCGTGGGCCAGCAGCAGTTCAACCATCGCCGCGTGGCCGTTCTGCACGGCGACATGGAGCGCGCCGTAATTGTCCTTGTCCGCCGCGGTCGGATCGGCGCCATTGCGGATCGCCTTCGCCGCGGCCCCGAGATCGCCTTCGGCTGCGTGATGCCACAGTGGGCTGCGGCCATAGATATCCACGCCGGGTCGCGGCTTCTTCCACGGCCATTGCGGCATCGCCTTCGCCTCCTAGATCAGGCCCGCAGCCTTCATCGCCGCGTCCACCGCTGCCTTGCTCGCCTCGCCGGGCTCGACCATCGGCAACCGCAACTCGGCGGAAATCTCGGGCCGCAGCTTGTTCACCGCGTACTTGACCGGCCCCGGCGAGGCATCGGTGAACAGCGCAAGGTGCAGCGCGAACAGTCGGTCGTGCAGCGCGAGCGCGACCGCGGTGTCGCCCTCCGCCCAGGCCGCCTGGAACTGCGCGCACAATCTGGGCGCGACATTGGCGCTGACCGAGATGCACCCCACCCCGCCCATCGCGTTGAACGCCAGCGCGGTCTCGTCATTGCCCGAAAGCTGCGCGAGGCCCCCGCGCAGCGCCGCGCGATGGCGCGACACGCGCGCGAGGTCGCCGGTCGCGTCCTTGATCGCGACGAACTTGCCGGGGAAGGCCTCGACGATGCGGATGACCGTCTCAGGCTGGATGTCGGTGACGGTGCGGCCGGGCACGTTGTAGAGCACGATCGGCAGCTCGCATTCGGCCGCGACCGCTTCGAAATGGCGGAAGATGCCTTCCTGGCTAGGGCGGTTGTAATAGGGCGGCACCATCAGCACCGCGTCCGCGCCCGCTTCCTTCGCCGCCTTGGCGTTGCCGATCGCGACGCGCGTGTCGTTGGAGCCCGCACCCGCGATCACCGGCACGCGCCCGCGCACCTGGTCGGCGCACACCCGCACCACCTCGAAATGCTCGTCCTTGCTCAGCGTCGCCGCCTCGCCCGTGGTGCCGACCGGCACCAGTGCCGACGAGCCCTCGGCGATCTGCCACTCGACGAAATCGCGAAACACGTCCTCGGCGAAGTCGCCGTTACGGAACGGGGTAATCAGGGCGGGTATCGATCCAGTGAACATCTGCGCGAAAAAGCCCCAATCTTCCGAAAATCGGGGTGGCCAATAGGCGCCGCTTGCGTATCATGTCCAGCATGCTTGCCTCTTTGTTCAGAAGCGGGCTCCTGCTCGCCGGCGTATCGGGTGTCGCGGTCTCATCCCAGGTCGTGCAGGACGGAGTCGAATTGTACGGGGCGCAGCTCGCTGCGCTGACCGCCTCGCAGCAGGTCGTGCCCGCGACCGGCTCTTCGCTCCAATATAATCTCGACCAGTGGAAGCGGCTGCAGCAGTCCGATCGCTGGCCGTTCACCGACTATGCGAACTTCCTGCTCGCGCATCCCGGCTGGCCGGGCGAGACGAGCCGGCGCGCTGCGGCCGAGACCGTGCTCGCCTCGGGCGCCGAGGCCCCGGCCCTCGTCGTCCGCTTCTTCGAGCGCTTCCCGCCGCTCACCGCCGCGGGCCGGGTGCGCTTCGCCGAGGCGCTCGCCGCCGCCGGGCGCCGCGCCGACGCCGACGAGCAGGCGCGCCGGGCATGGCGCAGCGGCGCGCTGCGGCCGGCGGATGAGAGCGCGATCCTCTCCGGCTTCCCCGGCGCCCTGACCGCCGCCGATCACGACGCGCGGATGGACGCGCTGCTCTGGCAGGATTCGCGCACCGCCGCGGCGCGCCAGGTTGCCTTCACCTCGCCGCAGAATCGCGCATTGTTCGACGCGCGGCTGGCGATGCAGAACAACTGGCCCGACGCGGCGTCGCGGGCCGCCGCGGTCGAGGCGGCCGGCGCGCGCGATCCCGGCTTCATCGCCGACCGCGCGATGTGGTTCCGCAACAACGGCGCGAGCGGCTCGGCACGCTCACTGCTCGCTCGCCCGCGTGCCCTCGCGACGCTGCCCGGCAATGTCGAGGAATGGTACGAGGTGCTGCTCGTCAATGCCCGCGCGGCGGAGAGCGACGGCCAGTACAGCGTCGCCTATGCCATCGCCAGCCAGGTCGACGATGCCCTTCCGCCGGGCGCTGACGTCGCGGCGATGGGGCTCGGCATCCGCGACGACTATACCAGTCTGGTGTGGCTCGCCGGCACCGTCGCGATGCAGAAGCTGCGGCGCCCCGCCGACGCGGTGATGATGTTCGACCGCTATTCGCGCGGCAGCCGTACCCCGACCACCCAGTCCAAGGGCCTCTACTGGGCGGGCCGCGCCGCCGAAGCGGTGGGACAAAATGAGGTGGCACAAGGCTATTACCGGCGCGCCGCCGCCTTCTCCGATCTCTATTACGGCCAGCTCGCCGCCGAACGGCTCGGGCTGGTGTTCAAGGCGCCGCCGCCCGCCGACCTCACCCGTGCGACGCCGGCTGGGCGCTCTGCGTTCTACAATCGCGAGGTGGTGCGCGCCGCGCAGATGCTCGGCACGCTCGGTCGCTGGCAGGACCAGAGCCTGTTCATCCGCCAGATCGCCGCCGACGCCACCACCGGCGAGGACCACGCGCTCGCCACCGAGCTGTCGCGCACGATCGGCCGCCCCGACCTCGGCGTGATGGTCGGGCGCAGCGCGCTGCTCAATGGGCTCACCGACTATACCGTGGCCGGCTATCCGTCGGTGCGCGTGCCTGCGGGCCAGGAAAGCTATTTCACGATCATCCACGCCATTGCGCGGCAGGAGAGCCAGTTCGACAAGCAGGCCGTGAGCCATGCCGGCGCGCGCGGCCTGATGCAGCTGATGCCCGGCACCGCACGCGAGACCGCGGGCAAGCTCGGCCTCAGCTACAACATGTCCTCGCTGACCAGCGACACCGACTACAACATCCGTCTCGGCTCGAACTATTTCCAGCGCATGCTGAACTACTACGGCGGCAGCTACCCGCTCGCGGTCGCGGCCTATAATGCCGGCCCGGGCAATGTGAACAAATGGCTCCGCGCCAATGGCGATCCGCGTACCGGCAGCATCGCGATGGTCGACTGGGTCGAGGCGATCCCGATCTATGAGACCAAGAACTACGTCCAGCGCGTGCTCGAGAATGCGGTGGTGTACGACCTGCTGCATCCCAATTACGCGCGGTCGCGCGGCCCGGCCAATCTGAGCTGGTATCTCGGCAAGAGCCGCCCCGGCTGAGTTGATCGAGATCCTGCCCTATCGCGAGGCGCAGTTCGGCGAAGTCGATGCGCTGTGGCGCGCGGTCTTTCCCGAGGATCCGCCGCACAGTCATGCCGCGGTCGCGGTGCCGCGGAAGCTCGCCGTGCAGCGCGAGCTGTTCCTCGTCGCGGTCGAGGATGGGCGCGTGCTCGGCACGATCCTCGCCGGCTATGACGGGCATCGCGGCTGGCTCTACAAGCTCGCCGTCCACCCCAATGCGCGCCGCTGCGGGATCGGCGAGAAGCTGGTCCGCGCCGCCGAGAAGCGGCTGGCCGCGCTGGGCTGCGCCAAGGTCAACCTCCAGGTTCGCGGCACCAACCGTGAAGCGGCGCGCTTCTGGGCGCACATGGGCTATGCCGAGGAACCACGCGTCTCTATGGGCCGCAGCCTCCTATGAACGACCGTCCGAACTACATCACCCCCGCGGGCTATTCGGCGCTCAAGGCGGAATATGACGCATTGTTCGGCGGCGAGCGGCCCAAGCTGGTCGAGACCATCGCCTGGGCCGCGGGCAATGGCGACCGCTCCGAGAATGGCGACTATATCTACGGCCGCAAGCGGCTGCGCGAGATCGACCGTCGGCTCGGCTGGCTGTCGAAGCGGATGAAGGCCGCCAAGGTGATCGATCCGTCGCGGCAGGAAGACAAGTCGCGCATCTGGTTCGGCGCCACCATCACCATTGCCGACGAGGACGACAACCATCGCACCCTGACCTTCGTCGGCGACGACGAAGCCGATGCCGGCAAGGGCCTGGTCGGCTGGAACGCCCCGCTCGCCCGTGCGCTGCGCGGCGCCGCGATCGGCGACTTGCGCCGGGTGACGCTGCCCGCGGGCGAGAAGGAGTATGAGGTGATCTCCATCACCTACCCCGCCTGATTTTGCAAATAAGATTGACTCGCAATAGTGATCATGCTCAGGGCGCCCGCATCGCGCCGGGCTGACCCGCACCCCGACCCCGTGATGGTGATCCCGGCGCCGATCTGGAAGGGGAATTTCATGACGACGACGTATCGCTTGCTCACCACCGTCGCGCTGGTGCTGGTCCCGACGGCAGCCCTGGCACAGGAGGAAACGGCGGAGGAGAAGGCGAAGGCCGAGGAGATCGTCGTTTATGGCCGGGGCGAGCAGGCCAACAGCCTCGCCACCGGGCTCGACCTCTCGCCGCGCGAGACACCGCAGTCGATCAGCGTCATCACGCGCGAGCAGATGGAGGACCAGGCGGTCGCCAACATCGCCGACGCGCTCGCCTATACCACCGGCATCTCGGTCAAGGCGGTCGACCGCGGCCGCAACATGCTGGCGGCGCGCGGCTTCGAGATCACCAACTTCCAGATCGACGGCGCGCCCTTCGTTACGGGCAATATCGGGCTCGAGGAGAACAGCAGCGCGATCTACGAGCGGATCGAGGTGATCCGCGGCGCCAACGGCCTGACCCAAGGCGCGGGCGAGCCCTCGGCGACGATCAACCTGGTGCGCAAGCACGCCACCTCGCCCGATCTCAAGCTCGATGTCAGCCTCGAGGCGGGATCGTGGGGCCGGATGGCTGCAACCGCCGACATCAGCACCCCGCTCACCAGGGACGGTTCGGTGCGCGGGCGGCTGGTCGCGCAATATTACGCGCAGGATTCGTTCATCGATATCGAGCAGACCGACGGCTATCTGCTCTACGGCGTGATTGACGCCGATCTCGGCGCGAACACGCGTATCAGCCTGGGCGCGAGCTATTCGCGCGACGATCGCGACGGCATCCTGTGGGGTCAGCTGCCCTATTGGCACAGCGACGGCACGCGCACCGACTGGCCGCGTTCCAAGACCACCGGCGCGCAGTGGAACCGGTGGGACACGGTCGAGACCACCGCCTTCCTGACGGTCGAGCAGCGGCTGGGCAGCGACTGGTCGCTGCGCGGCGACGTTAGCTACCACCAGCAGGACGAGGAATCGAAACTGCTGTGGACGACCGGCTATCCCGATCCGGTCACCGGCCTCGGCATCGACGCATCGGCCTATTGGTATAAGTCCAAACCGCAGCAATGGCATGCCAGCGCCTCGCTCAAGGGCGGGTTCGACCTGTTCGGGCAACGGCACGAGCTGATCCTCGGCGGCACCTATCGTCACCTCGAGGGTGGTTGGACCAATCGCGATCCCGATCCCGCCACCGTCGCGCCGATCGGCGACTTCAACCAGTGGGACGGCAACACCTATCCCGAGCCGTCATGGGGCGAACGCTACCGCATGAGCGGCTTCGGCACGACCGAGCAGTATGCCGTCTATGGCGCGACGCGGCTGCAGCTGCTCGACCGGCTCAAGCTGATCGCGGGCGGCCGGTTCAGCTGGTGGGAACGCAACGAGGAAGTGGCGCTCTACACCCCTGCCCCCTTCACGATCAGCCACAAGGCGAAGTTCACGCCCTATGCCGGCCTGATCCTCGACGTGACACGCAACGTCTCGGCCTATGTGAGCTACACCAGCATCTTCAATCCGCAGGACTATAAGGACGTCAACCGCGACTATCTCCCCCCGCTGGTCGGCAACAATTACGAGGCCGGGCTCAAGGGCGAGTGGATGGGCGGCCGCCTGCGCGCCTCGGCAGCGATCTTCCGCATCGAGCAGGACAATTTCCCACGGTTCGCGGGGGCCGATCCCGACACCAATCAACCCTATTATGAGCCCGTGCCGGGCACGGTGTCCGAGGGGTACGAAGCCGAGATCGCCGGCGAGATCGTCAAGGGCTGGGACCTGAGCCTTGGCTGGAGCGCCTTCCGCGCCGAGGACGCCGCCGGCCTGCCGGTGCAGGCTCACCACCCGCGCAAGGTGCTGCGCATGGCGACGCGCTACGACTTCGGCGGCGTACTCGACGGGTTGAGCCTCGGCGGCTCGGCGCGCTGGGAGAGCCGCCCGCCCAAGACCGCGGTCAATCCCGCGACCAACGCGACCGAGAATGTCGGGCAGCCGGCCTATCTGCTGGTCAACGCCATGGCGCGTTATGCGCTGGACGAGCATGTCTCGCTGCAGGTCAACGTCAACAACCTGTTCGACAAGCATTATTTCAACAACAATTTCTGGTTCGACGGCTTCGTCTATGGCGAGCCGCGCAATGTCCGCGCGACGCTGCGCTTTGAGTTCTGAACCGCGAAGCGGGGCGTCTCGGCGCCCCGCTTATTCGGGCTTGGCGATCTTCTTTCCCGCCGCCTTCCACCGGTCGCTGTTGGTCAGTGCCGAGGCCTCGATCTTCAGCTTCGCGCTGCCCGGCAGGCCGCGGATGATCACGCGCAGATTGTCCGCCAGCGCAGGCGGCATCCACGGATTGAGCACCAGCCGCGTGATCGAGCCGAGGTCGATCCCGACCGGCAGCGAGAGCTTGGGTTCGTCGCGGCAGGTCGCGACGATCCGCCACTCGCGTTCGTCGCTATAGCCTTCGCGTTTGACGAACGGCAGGCGGTGGGCGTCGGCTGGCGTCAGCGCCTCGAGATCTCGGACGCGCAGATACTCGACCGGTGCCCCCACCACGCCGGCCGTGCCGGCGACCGCTGTCTCGAGCCCAGCCTTCTCGAACTCGATGCAAACACCCTCCATCCCCTGGGTGAAGACGCGCCAGTGGTGATAGGTTTCGCTCGCCATCGCGAAGCACAGCGCCAGCACCGACTTGGCCTCGGCATGCGCGCGGTAGAGCTCCATGAACTCGACGTCGTTGGTGTCGTCCCACTTGGCGGGGCTCAGCAGCACCAGCCTTTGGTGGACCAGCGTGTCGAGCGCGCTCGACAGAGTCGTGTAGCGGCGGACGAACTTGTCGAGGGTGCGGGTCGCCATCGCGGCGACTTCAGCACGCCACCACGTTGACCGCCAGCCCGCCCTGCGCGGTTTCCTTGTATTTCGACCGCATATCCTCGCCGGTCTGGCGCATCGTCTCGATCACCGCGTCGAGGCTGACGACATGGTTGCCGTCGCCGTGCATCGCGAGGTACGCGGCGTTGATCGCCTTGATCGCGCCCATCGTGTTGCGCTCGATGCACGGGATCTGGACGAGCCCGCCGATCGGGTCGCAGGTGAGGCCGAGATTATGCTCCATGCCGATCTCGGCGGCGTTCTCGATCTGCGCATTGGTCGCGCCGAGCGCCGCGGCGAGCCCTGCCGCGGCCATCGAGCAGGCGACGCCGACCTCCCCCTGGCACCCCATCTCGGCGGCCGAGATCGAGGCGCGCTTCTTGTAGAGGAAGCCGATCGCCGCCGCGGTGAGCAGGAAGGTCCGCGCGCCCGCTGGCGTGGGCGAGGCGCAGAAGGTCTCGTAATAGCGCAGCACCGCCGGGATCACGCCCGCGGCGCCATTGGTCGGCGCGGTGACGACGCGGCCGCCCGCGGCATTCTCCTCGTTCACCGCCAGCGCCCACAGGCTCACCCAGTCGAACACCAGCGAGGGATCGGAGCGTGGCCCGCGCGCGATCAGCCGGTTGTGCAGGTCGCGGGCGCGGCGCTTGACCTTGAGCCCGCCGGGCAGCTCGCCTTCGCCGCGCATCCCGCGCTCGATGCACGCCGACATCGCCGCGCGCAGCGAATCGAGGAAGGCGTCGGTTTCGGCATCGTCGCGCCAGGCGGCCTCGTTGGCGCGGACGATGTCGGCTATCGTCGCGCCCTTCTCCTCCGCGACCGCGAGCAGCTCGGCGCCCGAGGAGAAGTTCATCGGCAGCGTCACGTTCGAGCGCGGCGGCTCGCACCCGCCCTCGACCACCGCGCCGCCGCCGATCGAGTACCAGAAGGTCTCGTAGGGCTCGCCGTCGGGATAATGCGCGACGAAGCGCATGCCGTTGGGGTGCGCGGGCAGGAACTTGTCCGAGCGGAAGATGAGGTGCGTGCCCTCGACGAACGGCACCGGCGCCAGACCGCCGAGCGACAGCCGTGCCTCGCTGCGGATCGTCGCGACGATGCTCGCCACCGCGTCGGGGTCGACGCTCTCGGGCTGATGGCCCGCCAGCCCCAAGATCACAGCGGTATCGGTCGCATGCCCCTGTCCGGTCAGCGCGAGCGAGCCGAACAGCTCGCACGACACCGACACCGGCGTGCCGCGGTCGAGCGCGGCATCGGCAAAGGCAAAGGCCGCGCGCATCGGCCCGACGGTGTGCGAGCTGGACGGGCCGATGCCGATGGTGAACAGATCGGCGAGGCCGATCGTCGCTTCCACGCGCGAGCGCGCCGCCATTCCTGAACCGTCGAGCATGCCGCCTTATCAGGCGGGATCGACACCCGGCGCAAGGCGAATGTGAAGCTCCTTGAGCTGCTTGTCGCTGACGGTCGAAGGCGCCTGCATCATCAGGTCCTCGGCCTTCTGGTTCATCGGGAAGACGATGACCTCGCGGATGTTGGGCTGGTCGGCGAGCAGCATGACGATGCGGTCGACGCCCGGCGCCGAGCCGCCGTGCGGCGGCGCGCCATATTTGAACGCGTTGATCATGCCCGCGAAGTTGGTGTCGACCTGCTCCTTCGTATAGCCGGCGATCTCGAACGCCTTGTACATGATCTCCGGCCGGTGGTTCCGGATCGCGCCCGACGACAGCTCCACGCCGTTGCAGACGATGTCATACTGCCATGCGAGGATGTCGAGCGGGTCCTTGGTCTCCAGCGCCTCCAGCTCGCCCTGCGGCATGCTGAACGGGTTGTGGCTGAAGTCGACCTTCTTGGCGTCCTCGTCATATTCGAACATCGGGAAGTCGACGATCCAGCAGAACTCGAAGCGGCTCTTATCGATCAGCTCGAGCTGCTCGCCGACGCGGGTGCGCGCAAGCCCGGCGAGCTTCGCCGCCTGCGCCTCCTTGCCCGCGGCGAAGAAGATGCCGTCGTTGGGGCCGAGGCCGAGCGCGTCGGCGATCGCCTTCATGCCCTCCTGGCCATGGTTGTTGGCGATCGGCCCGCCGAACACGCCGTCCTTCTGCGTCGCATAGCCGAGCCCCGGAAAGCCCTCGCTCTGCGCCCAGCTGTTCATGTCGTCGAAGAACTTGCGGCTCTTCTCGTGCGTCCCCGGCGCGGGGATCGCGCGGACGACGTCGCCGCCCTCGACGATCGACGCGAAGCGGCCAAAGCCCGAGCCTTTGAAGAACTCGGAGACGTCGCCGATCACGATCGGGTTGCGCAGGTCGGGCTTGTCGTTGCCGTATTTCAGCATCGATTCGCGGTACGGGATGCGCTTGAACGGCAGCGGCGAGACGGTGCGCCCCTTGCCCTGCCAGTCGGCGAATTCCTCGAACACGCCGTGCAGCACCGGCTCGATCGCCGCGAACACGTCGTCCTGGGTGACGTAGCTCATCTCGAAGTCGAGCTGGTAGAATTCGCCCGGGCTACGGTCGGCGCGCGCATCCTCGTCGCGGAAGCACGGCGCGATCTGGAAATAGCGGTCGAAGCCCGCGACCATCAGCAGCTGCTTGAACATCTGCGGCGCTTGGGGAAGCGCGTAGAACTTGCCCGGATGCACGCGGCTCGGGACGAGATAGTCGCGCGCGCCCTCGGGCGACGAGGCGGTCAGGATCGGCGTCTGAAACTCGGTAAAGCCCTGCTCGACCATGCGCTTGCGGATCGAGGCGATGACATGGCTGCGCAGCATGATGTTGGCGTGGAGCTGCTCGCGGCGCAGGTCGAGGAAGCGGTAGCGCAGGCGGATATCCTCGGGATATTCGCTGTCGCCGAACACCGGCATCGGCAGTTCCTGGGCCTGGCTCTGCACCGTGACGCCCTTGGCGAATACCTCGATCTCGCCGGTCGCGAGGTTCGGGTTCACCGTCGCGTCCGAGCGCGCCTTTACCAGCCCGTCGATCGTCACGACCGATTCGACGCGCAGCCCTTCTAGCACCGGCAAAGCGGGCGAATCGCTGTCGGCGACGATCTGCGTCACGCCGTAATGATCGCGCAGATCGACGAACAGCACGCCGCCATGATCGCGCTTGCGGTGAATCCAGCCGGAAAGGCGGACGGTCTCACCGACCTGCGCGGCGTTGAGCTGGCCGCAATTGTGGGAACGATAGGCGTGCATGGTGACTTTCAACATCTTTGGCGAAAGTGGCGCGCTTCCCCTCCACACAGCCCTTTGTCAACCCGCGCGCACGCGTCTATGGGCCTGCGATGCACATTCACGGCCTGATCGAAGACTCGGCAAGTCTCGCCAATCTCTGCACCCGCCTCGCGCAGCAACCGTTCGTCACGGTCGATACCGAGTTCATGCGGGAGAACACCTTCTGGCCCGAGCTGTGCCTGATCCAGATCGCCGATACGAACGAGGCGGCGGCGATCGATCCGATGGCGCCGAACATCGACCTCACGCCCCTGCTCGACCTGCTCGTCAACAACGAGGACGTGCTCAAGGTCTTCCACGCCGGCGGCCAGGACATCGAGATCGTCTATAACCTCACCGGCAAGACCCCGCACCCGCTGTTCGACACCCAGGTCGCGGCGATGGCACTCGGCCAGGGTGAGCAGATCGGCTATTCCAACCTGGTCGAGACCTATCTCGGCATCACGGTGGACAAGGGCGCGCGTTTCACCGACTGGAGCCGCCGTCCGCTCGACAAGCGCCAGATCGACTATGCGATCGCCGACGTGACCCATCTCTCCGCGATCTTCCCCAAGATGCTGGAGAAGCTGCGCAAGACCGGCCGCGGCGCGTGGCTCGACGAGGAGATGGAGCGGATCGCCGATCCCGAGAACTACCGCAACGATCCCGACCAGGCGTGGCAGCGCATCCGCGTCTCCAGCCGCAAGGCCGATGTGCTCGGGCGGTTGAAGGCGCTGGCGGCGTGGCGCGAGAAGGAAGCCCAGGGCAAGAACCTGCCTCGCGGCCGTATCGTCAAGGACGAGACGATCGCCGATCTCGCCGCCAATCCGCCGCGCAAGCAGGGCGATCTCACCCGCGTCCGCGGTCTCTCCGCCTCATGGGGCGGCAACGACATCGGCGGGCGACTGATGGCGGCGCTGGAAAGCGCGACCGCGATGTCCGCGGCCGAGATGCCCGCGCGCGACGACCGCAAGCTCCCGCTGGGCAAGGAAGGCGCGCTGGTCGCCGATCTGCTCAAGCTGCTGCTCAAGATCCGCGCCCGCGACATCAACGTCGCCGCGCGCCTGCTCGCCCGCTCAGACGATCTCGAGGCGCTCGCCGCGGGCCAGCGCGACAATCTGGCGATCCTCGAAGGCTGGCGCTTCGAGCAGTTCGGGCGTGATGCGCTCGCGCTGGTCGAGGGACAGTTGGGGTTCACGGTGCGAAATGGTAAGCTCAAAATGACTCGCACCGAACAGCCTCAAGAGTAGGAGAAAGCGTCATGATCCGCTTCACCGTTCTGCTGCTCCCTGTCAGTCTGCTGGCCTGCGCCTCCTATCCCGGGCCGCTGCCCGGCCCCGTGCGCTGCGATGCGGGACGCGTGCAGGCGCTGGTCGGCCGCGAGGCGCGCCCGGGCGTCGTCCAGCGCGCGCGGCAGCGCGCCGGCGCCCGCGAGGTCCGCCTGATCCGTCCCGGCCAGCCCGTGACGATGGATTTCCGTTCGGATCGCCTGAACATCGAAGTCGATCACCGCAACCGGATCCGCGCCGCCCGCTGCGGCTGATCCGGCCCAAAATCCTTCCCCCGCCAAGGGGAGGATTAGTCACCCACCAATATCCACCGCTGCGGTCAATCCCAATGCCCCCGCCAGCGCGCGGTGGCGCTTCTCGACCGCTTCGCCATAGAGCGCGGCATCGTCGCCCTCGAGCCGCAGCACCAGCGCCTCGTCCTCGATCGCCAGCGCCGAGCGCTTGAGCGGCCCGGCGACGCCGCCGCTCAGCCGCTGGCCGAGACGCATCGCCAGACCCCACAGCTTGGCATGTTCGAGATCGTCGAGCGTGGCGAGCTGCCCGAGCGGCGACGGCGATTCGAGCCCGCCACCCAAGGAGGTGAACAGTGCCTGCGCGAGCAGCGCCCGCCCCCGCGCATCGATCCCGACCCAATTGCCGTGCAGCGCGATCTCGAGGCCACGCCCGGCACGGAATTCGGGGTTGGCGCGCCAGCCGACATCGGCGAGCAGGCACGCAGCGTGCCGCAGTCTTGCCAGGTCGTGAAGATCGTCGAAAAGCGGCGCGATCCACTGGTCGAGCAGGTCGCCATGCTCGGGGAAACGGCCCGAGCGCCGCGCCTCGTCGCGCGCCGCGACGATCAGGGGGTCCTCGCGCCGTTCCTCCGGCGTCAGGTCGCCGAACAACAGCCCCTCGCGCAGTCCGAAGGCGGACGCCACCGTCTCGCGGCTGCCCAGATGCTTGATCAGCACGCCGAGCAGCGCGGCCGCGTCCTCCATCGTCGCGACGCGCCCCGAGGAGAGGTTGGGCACCGCGCGGATCTTGCTCTTGCCGAGCTGCGCGATCGTGCGCTGCAGCCGCGTCACGGTCGCCGCCGGCATGGTATATTCGTGGATCACCGGCAGCGGGTAGCCGGTCAGGTGCATGTCGAGCTGTGCCAGCGCGCGCCACGAACCGCCGACGAGGTAGAAGGGCAGCCCGCTCCCCCGCCCCGTCCAGCCGGCATCGGCGAGCAGTTTCGCGACCGTGCGGTCGAGCACGCCCTTGCCGCGCTCGCGAATCGCCGCGATCCGCAGCACGCCGAGCGGGAAGGACACGCGGTCGGTCACCGTCCCCGCCACCACGCGCACCAGCTCGAGCGAACCGCCGCCCAGGTCGCCGACGATCCCGTCCGCCTCGGGGATGCCCGACAGCACGCCATAGCCCGCCGCCAGCGCCTCCGCCTCGCCCGGCAGCAGCTCGACCTCGAGCCCGAGCCGCCGCGCGATCGCGATCAGCTGCGCGCCGTTGGACGCCTCGCGCACTGCGGCGGTCGCGACAGTGCGCAGCGAATCGACTTCCATCTCGCGCGCCAGGCTGGCGAAGCGAGCGAGCGCGGTGGTCGCAATGACCAGCGCCGCCTCGTCGATCGCGCCGGTCTCGGCCAGCGAGCGGCCGAGCCCCGCCATCACCTTCTCGTTGAACAGGATCGCCGGCAGCCGCGCTGCGCCGTCATAGACGACGAGGCGGATCGAGTTGGAACCGATGTCGATGATGCCGGTGCGGCGCGTGGCGGGCACCGTCTCGGCGCGAGGCTTGCGGAACAACAGGGTGGACACGCTCACCCGCTACGCTCGGCGCGCCAGCGACGCAACGACAGCTTGGGCACCGCCTCGCTCGTCTCGAGCGCCGCGCCGCGGCCCGAGAGCGACGGGTTGGTCATGAAATAGCGGTGCAGGTTGAACGGCTTGTGACCCGGATCCTCGCGCACGTAGCGGCCATCGCTTTCCAGCTCCCAGCTCTGCTCGGTGTCGATCAGATTGGCGACCATCACCTGGTCGAGCACCTGATCGTGCACCGTCGGGTTGAGGATCGGTAGCATGAACTCCACCCGCCGGTCGAAGTTGCGCGGCATCCAGTCGGCTGACGAGATGAACATCCTGGCGCCGTCATTGGGCAGCGCCTTGCCGTTGCCGAACGCCCAGATGCGGCTGTGCTCGAGGAAGCGGCCGACCACCGACTTGACCGTGATGTTCTCCGACATGCCCGGGATGCCCGGGCGCAGGCAGCAGATGCCGCGGATGATCAGGTCGATCTCGACCCCGGCGTTGCTCGCCTCGTACAACTTCTCGATCATCGCCGGATCGACCAGGCTGTTCATCTTGGCCCAGATCGCCGCCGGCTTGCCCGCCAGCGCATTGGCGATCTCGGCATCGACCAGCTCCATCAGCCGGTCGCGCAGGTGCCGCGGCGAGACGGTGAGCAGCTCGAGATCCTCGGGCTCGACATAGCCGGTGACGTAGTTGAAGATCTTCGCGGCATCGCGCCCGATCCGCGGATCGGCGGTGAAGAAGCTCAAGTCGGTGTAGATGCGCGCGGTCACCGGGTGATAGTTGCCGGTGCCGAAATGGCAGTAGGTGCGGAACTCGTCGCCCTCGCGCCGCACTACCATCGAGACCTTGGCATGGGTCTTCCAGGTGGTGAAGCCGTAGATCACCTGCACGCCCGCGCGTTCCAGCGCCGATGCCCAGAGCAGGTTCTGCTCCTCGTCGAAGCGTGCCTTCAACTCGACCACCGCGGTCACCGACTTGCCCGCCTCGGCCGCCGCGATCAGCGCCTGGATCACCGCCGACTGCTTGCCCGCGCGGTAGAGCGTCTGCTTGATCGCGACCACGTCGGGATCGCTCGCCGCCTGCTTGAGGAAGGCGAGCACCACGTCGAACGTCTCGTACGGGTGGTGGACGACGATGTCCTTGGCCTTGATCGCCGCGAAGCAATCGCCGCCGAACTCGCGGATGCGCTCGGGAAAACGGGGCGAATAGGGCGGGAATTTGAGATCGGGCCGGTCTTCCTCGACGATCATCGACAGATCGCCGACGCCGAGGAAGCCGCCGGTCTCGGTCAGCAGCGCCTCGCTCCCGCCCAGCTCCTCCATCAGCACCGCGGCGAGCTCGGGGTGGATGCTCTCCTCCATCTCGAGGCGGATGACGCGACCGCGACGGCGGCGCTTGATCGCGGTGCGGAAGTAGAGGACCAGATCCTCGGCCTCCTCCTCGAGCTCGATATCGCTGTCGCGCAGCACCCGGAAGGTCGCCGAGCTCTTGACGTCATATCCCGGAAAGAGCAGCGAAGAGAAGCGCTTGAGAAGCGTTTCTACCGGCACGTAGCAAGCTCGCTCGCCGGGCACGCGCACGAAGCGCGGGCTCGCCGGGGGCAGCAGCACCAGCTCGCGGATGGGCTCGCCGTCGCTCTGGCGGACGAGGTCGAAGATCACGCTCAGCCCCTTGTTGGGGATGAACGGGAACGGGTGCGCGGGGTCGAGCGCCTGCGGGGTCAGGATCGGGAAGATCTGCGTGCGGAAATGGGCCTCGACCCATTCGGCGACGTTACCGCTGATGGCATCGGCGTCGAGCACCTCGATCCCGCGATCCCCGAGCTCGCGGCGGATGTCGTTCCACACCGCCTGCTGGCTGTCGACCAGGTCGCCCGCGTCCTCGACGATCGCCGTCAGCTGCTGCGCCGGAGTGCGGCCGTCGGCCGAATGCGCCTCGACCTCCTGCATCTGCTGGCCCTTGAGCCCGGCGACGCGGACCATGAAGAACTCGTCGAGGTTCGAGCCCGAGATCGACAGGAAGCGCAGCCGTTCGAGCAGCGGATGCGCGGTGTTGCACGCTTCCTCCATCACTCGGCGGTTGAACGCCAGCCACGACAGCTCGCGGTTGAAATAGCGCGCCCCCGGCTCGCCCTGCGCCTCATCGTCGGATTTCAGTTGCGCGCGGCTGGACATGCTTCCTCGTTTCAGGGTTGCGCATCCGGCGCCTTGAGCAGGCCGGACGCGGTCAATGTGGCCTTCGCCGCCGGGATCGACAAGCGCCGGTTGCGGCGGCGGCTGGCATCCTCCTCCAGCGCCTCCGCGGTGCGCAGGATCGTCAGGTAATCCCGCTCGATCCGCCGCATCACCCAGGCCACTACATCGGGATTTGCGGCAATCTCGTGACGATCGAGCAATTGCTGCAGGATGCCCGCCGCCAACGCGTCATCAGGCTGCTCGATCCGTGCGATCGGGCTCGCCCCCAGCCGCGAGCGCAGGTCCGGCAGCTTGACCTGCCACAAGGGCGGCGCGTCGTCGGCGACCAGGAACAGCGGCCGGTGCGCCGCCTGCGCCGCGTTCCAGGCGTGGAACAGCATCGTCTCGCTCTGCCGGTCGGCCTCGTCGATCATCGTCCCGCCGCTGCGCACCGCCATGGTTCGCGCGAGCAGGCTGCGCCCGGACTTGCGCGGCCCGGTGATGATCGCCGCCATCACCGGCCAGGTCGCCCAATGCTCGAGGATATGGACGGCTTTGGCGTTGCCCTCGCCGACCAGGAACTTGTCCTCACGCGCGCCGGCTGGCCGGTCGAGCGGCAGGGAAAGCTGGCTCATCCGTCGCTGTCGTTCCCGGCTTCGACGGCAGCCGGTGTCGCGGGCGCCGCCGGCGCGCCGCCGCCCCGGCGGATGCGCAGCACGCCCGGTCCCTCCTCGACCTGCCAGCCGCGCGCGCGCAGCGCCGCGGTCAGCGACGCCTGGCTGCCCTCGAAGGTGACGCGCATCACCGAGATTCCGCCGAGCGCCATGCTCGTGGTCGAGGCCGAGCTGACCCCCGGCACGCCGCGCACCGCCGCTTCGCCGCCGTTGAGCGCCGCAACGTTGGGCGTGTCGAACTGGACGGTCAGCGCGGTGCCCCCCGTAGCGACCGGCGCGTCGGTGGGTTCGAGCGGCGCTTCCTCGCCGGTCTCCTCGACCGGCACCTCGGGCTTGGGCGGCTCGGTCGCGAGCAGCCGGTCGGTACGCAGCAGCCCGGCGCGCATCGCGTCCTGATAGGCCTTGTCGATCCGCTGGATGCCGGCGTCGATCAGCGCGGGCAGCGCATTGCCGTCGTTCACCCGCAGCACGAACTGCGCGATGCGGCGATTGTCGGGCCCGTGCCCCGCGGTGAACACCCCGACGATCGGCCCGCCCGGATAGCTGCGCCGCAGCTCGACGGTCGGGATCAGCACGTCGTCGGCGCCATATTGGTCGAGGATCGCGCGCCACCAGCCGCGCCCGCGCCGCGCCGTCTGCCCGGCATTCATCAGCAGCCGGTCGGGTCCGTTGCCCGCCGGGCGGACATAGTCGATCGCGCTGTTGCCCGTACGGAATCGCTTCCACCCGTCGAGGAACACGCTGTTTCCCTCGAACACGCGGTGCGCGCCGCCCGAGACCTGCACCGGGATCAGCAGCATCGGCGGCGAGCGAGTCATCTGCGCCGCGACTCCGAGCAGCGACGCCGCGCGGTTGCGGTCGAACAGCACGCCGAGCTTGGCGACATAGCGGTTCGGGCCGATCTGCTCGCGCTCGACGATGATCCCGGTGACCATCCCGTCCAGCGCCGAATCGCCGAGCGTCGAGCCCTGCCCGGTCAGCCGCTGCGCCAGCATCGTCCATGCCTTGCGCTGCGCCAGCCGCCAGCCGCCGAGCCGCGCCGATTCCGCATCCTTGGCGCGCACGTCGACCGCGACGCCGCTCACCTCGAAGCTGCCCGAGCTGTCGCCGGAGGCCGGCGCCGGCTCGGCCTTGCCCGCGCCCTTCCCGGCCTGAGCGAGGGCGAAGCCGGCCGTCGCGAGCAGCGCAACTGCGGCCGTGGTGGCGAAGACGGGGGAGATGCGACGCGACATTCGCCGCCCTTTTGGCGAAGCAGGCGTGGAAATCCAAGCGCGATATCGCTAGGCGGCACTTTGAGTCCGGTACCAGCCCGCTTCCCACCCGGCCACCCAGCGGCAGGATCATATGGGTGGCCGGGTGGGGAGCGGGCTGGTACCGCAAGCAAGCAAGGCCCGATGACCGATCCCAAGCCCTATACCTATGCCCAGGCGGGCGTCTCGATCGATGCCGGCAACGCGCTGGTCAAGGCGATCGCCCCGCTCGCCCGTTCCACGCGCCGCCCGGGCGCCGACGCCGATCTCGGCGGGTTCGGCGGGCTGTTCGACCTCAAGGCCGCGGGCTTCACCGATCCGCTGCTGGTCGCGGCGAACGACGGGGTCGGCACCAAGCTCAAGCTCGCGATCGAGCATGACCATCACGACGGCGTCGGCATCGACCTGGTCGCGATGTGCGCCAACGACCTGGTCGTGCAGGGCGCCGAGCCGCTGTTCTTCCTCGACTATTACGCTTCCGGCAAGCTCGTCCCCGGTGTCGCCGAGCGGGTGATCGCCTCGATCGCCGAAGGCTGCCGCCAGGCCGGCTGCGCGCTGATCGGGGGCGAGACCGCCGAGATGCCCGGCATGTACGCCGATGGCGATTATGACCTCGCCGGCTTCTGTGTCGGCGCGGTCGAGCGCGACCGGCTGCTCGACGGCAAGAAGATCGCGCCGGGCGACGTCCTGCTCGGGCTCGGATCGACCGGCGTGCACTCGAACGGCTATTCGCTCGTCCGCCGCCTCGCCGCGGACAAGGGGTGGAAGCTCGACCGCCCGGCGATCTTCGATCAGGAGACCATCCTGCTCGACGCGCTGATGGCGCCCACGCGTATCTATGTGAAGAGCCTGCTCCCGCTGCTGCGCGAGGGCGCGATCAACGGCCTCGCCCACATCACCGGCGGCGGCCTGCTCGAGAATATCCCGCGCGTGCTGCCCGAGGGCTGCCATGCCCGCGTCGATGCCGGTGCCTGGGCACAGCCACGGCTGATGGCGTTCCTGCAGGCGCAGGGCAGCATCGAGCCCGAGGAAATGGCGCGGACCTTCAACTGCGGCATCGGCATGGTCGCAGTGGTTGCCGCGGACAAGGCGGACGCGGTCGCGCAGGCGCTCGAGGGCGCGGGGGAGACTGTCCACCGCATCGGCGTGATCGAGGCGGGCCAGCGCGGCTGCACCGTCGCCGGCGGCGCCGAGACGTGGAGTGCCCGCGAGGCCTGGTCCGCCACGTATAATGGCTAAGCGCCGTCTCGGTATCCTCATCTCGGGCCGCGGCTCCAACATGATGGCGCTGGCCGAGGCCGCGCGCGATCCGGCGAGCCCGTACGAGGTCGCGCTGGTCGCTTCCGACAAGCCTGAAGCCCCCGGCCTCGCCTGGGCGGCGCAACGGGGTATCGCCACCTTCGCCCAAGCGCCCAAGGGCATGCCCAAGGCCGAGTACGAAGCCAGGATCGACGCCGCGCTGCGCGACTCCGGCGTCGAAGCCATCGCCCTCGCCGGCTACATGCGCCTGCTCACCGACGACTTCGTGGCGCGCTGGCGCGGGCGGATCGTCAACATCCATCCCTCGCTGCTGCCCAAATACAAGGGCCTCGACACCCACGCGCGAGCGATCGAGGCAGGCGACGCGCACGGCGGCTGCTCGGTCCATATCGTCACCGAGGAACTCGACGGCGGCGAGGTGCTCGGCCAGGCGCAAGTCCCGATCCTGCCCGGCGACACCCCCGAAACCCTGGCGACACGCGTGCTCGCCGAGGAACATCGCCTCTATCCCCGCATTGTCGCGGAATGGCTGAGCAGATGACCCCCGAAGCGGCCGCGGCGCTGGAAAAGCTCCGTGCCGCCGCGCTCGCGCTGCCCGATGCGGACGAGAAGCTCTCGCACGGCATGCCCGCCTTCTTCATCACCAAGGGCAAGATGTTCGCCTATTTCTGGCACCATCATCATGGCGACGACGTCACCGCCGCGATCGTCAAGACCAGCGGGATCGAGGAGCAGCAAATGCTCATCGAGATGGAGCCGGACCTCTATTACCGGCCGCCTTATTTCGGCCCGTCGGGCTGGGTCGGCATCCATCTCGACCGTCCGGCGACCGACTGGGACCGCGTCGCCGACCGAGTCGCGATCAGCTGGGAGCTCGTCGCCCCGCGCCGCCTGCTCGAAGTGGGCGGGCGCTGACTGCCGCGCCGGCAAGCCGGTCTGAACAGGGGATATTTTCCCGCGCAGCCGAGTATTCGAAAGACCATTCGCAATCACGGAGCCGCTCAAATGGCCCACTCGCGCGAACCTTTCGATCAGCCCGGCGAGGCCAGCGTCGAGGCGGGGCTGGTGCTGCTCGACGGGCCCGATGGCGTCGCCTTCGCGATGACGCCCGATGCCGCCGAGGCGACCGGCCGGCGCCTCGTCATCGCCGCCGCCCAAGCGCGCGACAAGGCGCCCGCCCCGCCGCCCCGCGACGATCGCTGACGCATCGCATGCCCTTGCCACCGCCGTCCCGCGCCCGCAAACAGGGGCGATGCTGAAGGTCGCCAGCTACAATATGCGCAAGTCGATCGGCACCGACCGGCGGCGGCGGCCCGAGCGGACGCTCGAGGTGCTCCGCGAGATCGACGCCGACGTGGTCGCGCTGCAGGAAGCCGACCGCCGCTTCGGTGCGCGTCAGGGCGTCATCACCCCCCACCTGCTCGAGGAGCACAGCCCATGGAAGGCGGTGCAGTTCGGCGTGCGCAGCGGCAGCATGGGCTGGCACGGCAACGCGATCCTCGTTCGCAAGGAGGCGCAGATCCTCGATTGCGAGATCCTGCACTTGCCCGCGCTCGAGCCGCGCGGTGCGGTGATGGCTGATCTCCGCGTCAATGGCGAGGTGGTGCGCGTGGTCGGCATGCATCTCGACCTGTCGGGGTTGTGGCGGCGGCGCCAGGCGCATGCGATCCTCGCGCATCTCGACGCCAGCGTGCGCCGGCTGCCGACGGTGATGATGGGCGATCTCAACGACTGGAGCGCCCAGTCGGGCTGCCTGCGCGACTTCGGCCGCCATTTCACCTTCGCCGAGACGGGCCGCTCGTTCCACGCCCGCCGTCCGGTCGCCCGGCTCGACCGGATCATGGTCTCGCCCGAGCTGGCGGTGGCCGAGAGCGGCGTGCACGACAGCGCCGCCGCGCGCACCGCATCCGATCACCTGCCTGTCTGGGCCGCGGTGGCGCGAAGCTGAGATGCGCGACCGCGAACTGCGCCTCGCCCTGGTCTGCTATGGCGGCATCAGCCTTGCCGTCTACATGCACGGCATCACCAAGGAGATCTGGCACCTTGCCCGCGCCAGCCGCGCGCATCACGACGGCGACGCGCCAGGGGCGGGCACCGAGTCGATCTATCATGCGCTGCTCGACGAGATCGGCGAGACGACCGGCATCCGCCTGCGCGCGATCGTCGACATCGTCGCCGGCGCCAGCGCGGGCGGGATCAACGGCGTGTTCCTGGCGCAGGCGATCGCGACCGGCCAGTCGCTCGACCCGCTCACCGATCTGTGGCTGCAGGTCGCCGATGTCGAGGCGCTGCTCAACCCCGAGCACGGCCCCTCGCACAAGCTCGCCAAGATCTGGGCGCTGCCGATCGCCTGGATGCTCGCCCGCGACGGTTCGAGCGTCGACGAGACGGTCGAGGCCAGCGCGCGCGAGGAGGTCCGCGCCAAGCTCGAGAAGTTCGTCCGCTCGCGCTGGTTCGAGCCGCCCTTCGGCGGCCGCGAGCTCACCAGCATGATGCTCGATGCGCTCGATATGATGGCGAAGACGCCCGCCGGGCCGCGGCTGCTGCCGGCGGGCCAGCCGCTCGACCTGTTCGTCACCGTCACCGATTTCCGCGGCCATCCCGAGCGGCTGAAGCTCAATTCGCCGCCCGAAGTGGTCGAGACCGAGCATCGGCTGGTCTTCTCGTTCAGCGACCATGGCGACGCGGCCGCCGAGTTCGCGCACCCCGCCGAGCTCGCCTTCGCCGCGCGCGCCACCTCGAGCTTCCCCGGCGCCTTCCCGCCGGCCACCATCGGCGAGCTCGACGCATTGCTCGCCGAGCGCGGCATGGCGTGGCCGGGGCGCGAGGCGTTCCTCGAGCACGTCCTGCCGCGCCAGTACGCCGCGGGCGTGGCGGACAAGGCTGCGCTGATCGACGGCTCGGTGCTCGCCAACGCGCCCTTCCGTCCGGCAATCGACGCGCTCAAGGAGCGCCCCGCGCGGCGCCAGATCGACCGCCGCTTCGTCTTCGTCGATCCGACCCCCGGCCATCGCCTCGGCTTCTACAGCGAGGCGCCGGATAATCCCGGCTTCTTCCAGACGATCATCGGCGCGCTGTCGGAGCTGCCGCGCCAGCAGCCGATCCGCGACAATCTCGAGTCGCTCAGCCTCCGCTCGGCACGCATCGAGCGGATGCTGGCGATCGTCGAGCGCATCCGCGCCGAGGTCGAGGCGCAGGTCGAATCGCTGTTCGGCTACACGCTGTTCCTCGATTATCCCACGCCCAAGCGCCTCGCCGCCTGGCGCAGCCGCGCGCAGGTCGCCGCCGCGGCCAAGGCCGGCTACGGCCACGCCGCCTACGGCATGCTCAAAGTCGAGGGCGTGATGGATCGCATTTCCACCCATCTCCATCAGATCGGCGATCAGCCGGGCCCCGACCGCTGGCGGCGGTTGCGTGACGCGGTCGGGGCGGAGATCCTTCGCCGGGGCGCCGACGATTTCGGCACCAGCCATCCCGGCTCGGCGAGCCCGGCGACGCTCGACCTCTTGCGCGCGCACGATCTCGGCTTCCGCATCCGCCGCCTGCGCCTGCTCGCGCGGCGCATGACCGAGCTCGACCAGGAGCATGAGAATGCCGAGCTGACCCCGATGCGCGACGCCATCTACGAATCGCTCGCCGCCTATCTCGAATGCCAGCGCGCCGATCCATTCCTGGGGCTGCGCGAGGCGGTGCGTGCCGCCGATCTCGATGCCGCCGCGCTGCTCGACGAACTCGCCGGCCGCATGGACTTGCGCACGCTCGACCGCGAGACCGACGAACGCCTCTCCGCCGGCCTTTCCGCGCTGTCGAAGGACATGCGCCGGCCGATGCTGCTCGCCTATCTCGGCTTCCCTTTCTTCGACATCGCGACGCTGCCGCTGCTGCAGGGCGAGGGGCTCAACGAGTTCGACCCGATCCGCGTCGACCGCATCTCGCCCGATGACGCCACCTCGATCCGCAAGGGCGGGGCGCAGGCGACGCTCAAGGGCATCCAGTTCAACAATTTCGGCGCCTTCTTCAGCCGTGCCTATCGCGAGAACGACTATCTCTGGGGCCGCCTGCACGGCACCGAACGCCTCGTGGACATTCTCCTCTCCACCCTCCCCGCCAATTCGACATTGGGGCCGGGCCGGGTCGCTTCGATCAAGCGGGCGATGTTCCTCGCCATCCTCGACGAGGAGGAGGGGCGCCTCAAGACGATCCCCTCCCTGTTCGCGCAACTGCGTGCCGAGATCGGCTGAGGCTGGCCAATCCGACCCACCCGCCTTAAAGCTACCGAAACGACACTTGGAACGACAAGGGCGCGCACCGCGGATGCAGTTTCTCAAGGCATTGTTCTGGTTCCTGATCCTCGGTCTCGTCGCGGCTTTTGCGGTGACCAACTGGCATCCGGTCGAGATTCAGCTGTGGAGCGGCCTCGTCGCCGATGTGAACCTGCCTTTCCTGCTCCTCGTCATCTTCCTCGCCGGCTTCGTGCCGATGCTGCTGCTGTTCCACACCGTGCGCTGGCGGCTGCGCCAGCGGATCGGGATGCTCGAACGCACGGTCGACGAGCTGCGCAACCTCCACGCCACGTCGCCCGCGGCGTCCGGCATGCCGATCGCGCCCGATCCCGGGGCCGAGCCCGCCGAGACCCCCGCAGCCCCGCCGCTGGTGGCGCCATGAGCTCGCCGATCTACGTCGCCCTCGACACCCCCGATCTCGACCGCGCCAAGGCGATCGCCAAGCGCGTCCGTCATCATGTCGGCGGGATCAAGCTCGGCCTCGAATTCTTCATGGCCAATGGCCGCGCCGGCGTGCACGAAATGGCGGAGATCGGGTTGCCGATCTTCCTCGACCTCAAATTCCATGACATCCCCAACACCGTCGGCAAGGCGGTGCAGGCGCTGCGCCCGCTCGAGCCCGCGATCATCACCGTCCACGCCGCGGGCGGCCGCGCGATGCTCGAGGACGCCAAGGCCGCCGCGCCCAACGGCACCAAGGTCGTCGCGGTAACGATGCTCACCAGCCTCGACGCCAGCGACCTGCGCTCGATCGGCCTGTCGCCCGATCCGCACGAGCAGGTCGTCCGCCTCGCCGAACTCGCCCGGTCCGCGGGCGTCGACGGCATCGTCTGCTCGGGCGCGGAAGTGAAGGCGGCGCACGAGGCGTGGAAGGACGGTTTCTTCGTCATCCCCGGCGTGCGCCCGTCGAACGGGAATTCGGGCGACCAGAAGCGCGTCGTCACGCCGCGCGCCGCGCTCGATGCCGGCGCCTCGATCCTGGTGATCGGCCGTCCGATCACCCAGGCCGCCGATCCCGATCTCGCCGCGCGGGAGATCGAAGCGACGCTTTAATCGAAGGAGGGGACGATGGTTCGCGTTGCGGGTATCACGTTGCTTGCGTTGATCGTTGCCGCGTTCCCCGGATCGGCGGGCGTGCCGGCAGCTGCCCCCGCCCAGTCGGCGAGCTTCGACTGTGCGAAAGCTGGCCACCCGCTCGAGAAGACCATCTGCGCCAGCCCGAAGCTGCGCGCGCTCGATGCCGAGGTCGCCGCTGCCTACAGGGAGAGGCTGGCGCTGATCTTCGATAAGCAGGCGTTCCGCGGTCAGCAGCGCGACTGGCAGCAGATCCTGCGTACTCGCTGCGCCAGCAAGTGCGACGCCGCTGCGGTGGAGGCGGACTATGTCCAGCAGCGCGACTCGCTGCGCGCGCCGCTCCCGGAGAATTACGAGGCGAGCTACAAGACCGCCGATGTCGCGACACTGACGATCAACCATGTCGACGCGCGTCGGTTCGACTTCACCCTGATCCGCGACCGCGAGGGCGAGACGTTGTGCAAGCTTCCAGGGTCCGACGGCGAGGCCGGCGCGGTCGCCACGCTCGCGTCACCCGCCAACGCGAGCTGGAGCGCGGGAGCGTGCCGGATCGACTTCACGCTCAAGCGCGACGCCGGCGGCCATGTCGTCGCGATCACCACCGCCGCTTCCTCCGGCTGCAAGCGCTATTGCAAGGGCGCCTTCGGGCTGACCGACAACTTCACCCCCGCCAACAACTGGGTGGCGGGCAACCAATAGGCGTTGCATCGATCCGCGGCCCGCCCGAGAGACGGTGAATGACTGTCACCATTCGCCCTGCGGCCGCCGCTGACCTGCCCCGCCTGCACCCCGTGGTGGAACGCGCCTATCGCGGCGAGAGCGCCCGCGCCGGCTGGACGCACGAGGCCGATCTCGTCTCGGGCGAGCGCACCGACCTCGCGACGCTTCGCTCGCTGCTCGACGGCGGCAGCCGCCTGCTGGTCGCGCTCGACGGTGACACCATCCTCGGCTGCGTCAATGTCGCCGACCGCGGGAACGGCCTCGCCTATCTCGGCCTGCTCTGCGTCGATCCGCAGCTCCAGGCCGGCGGCATCGGCAAGCAGCTGGTCGCCGCCGCCGAAGCCACCGCGCGCGACAGCTTCGCCGCCACCCGGATCGAGATGACCGTGATCGACCGCCGCGCCGAGCTGATCGCCTGGTACCTCCGCCACGGCTATGCCGCTTCGGGCGAGACGCGTCCCTTTCCGGTCCCGCTCGACCCGCCGCTGTCGATGACCGTGCTGGTCAAGCAATTGGCGACCTGAACCCACTCGCGTCAACTTCCGCTTGCCGAATCGGGCGCGCCGCCCGATTGACGGAGCCGATGCCGGTCACCGCCAAGATCTGCGGCCTTTCCACCGCCGCGACCCTCGATGCGGCCGTGGCCGGAGGCGCCAGCCATGTCGGCTTCGTCTTCTTCCCGCCCTCGCCGCGTCACGTCACCTTCGACCAGGCCGCCGCGCTCGCGGCGCGCGTGCCGGCACAGGTCGGCAAGGTCGGCGTGTTCGTCGATCCCGAGGACGCGCTGCTCGACCAGGCGATCCGCGCCGCCCGGCTCGACGCGATCCAGCTCCACCGTGCCACGCCCGAGCGCGCCGCGGCGATCGGCACGCGCACCCGCCTGCCCGTCTGGGCGGCGGTCGCGGTCAAGACCCGCGCCGATCTCGATATCGCCAACGCCTATCGCGGAGCGGTCCAGCGCCTGCTCTACGACGCCAAGGTGCCCGAGGAGGCCAAGCTGCCCGGCGGCATGGGGCTGCGCTTCGACTGGACCTTGCTGCAGGGCTTCACCCACCCGCTGCCCTGGGCGCTGTCGGGCGGGCTCGACCCGGCAAACGTCGCCGAGGCGGTGGGGATCACCGGTGCGCGGCTGGTCGATGTCTCGTCGGGCGTCGAATCCGCGCCCGGCGTCAAGGACGAGGCGAAGATCGCGGCGTTCCTCAAGACGGTCGCGACGCTGTAACAATGCTTGGCGTGCGCCGAAGACGGGCCTAAACGCCCCTCACGATGACCGTCCCCAATTCCCAGAGCGCCCAGCCTCCCGCGAAGGCGAATAGCCTTCGCCAACAACCGGACTCGCGCGGGCATTTCGGCCAGTTCGGCGGCCGCTACGTCGCCGAGACGCTGATGCCGCTGATCCTCGATCTCGAGCGCGAGTATCGCGCGGCCAAGGTCGATCCGGCGTTCAAGGCGCAGTTCGACGGCCTCATGAAGCATTATGTCGGCCGCCCCTCGCCGCTCTACTTCGCCGAGCGCCTGACCCAGCATTACCGTGAAGGCGCTGCCGCGGGCCGGGGCGCGAAAATCTACTTCAAGCGCGAGGAGCTCAACCACACCGGCGCGCACAAGATCAACAACTGCATCGGCCAGATCCTGCTCGCCATCCGCATGGGCAAGACGCGGATCATCGCCGAGACCGGCGCGGGCCAGCACGGCGTCGCCACCGCCACCGTCGCGGCGCGCTTCGGCCTGCCCTGCACCATCTTCATGGGCGCCAAGGATATCGAGCGCCAGCAGCCCAACGTGTTCCGCATGAAGCTGCTCGGCGCCGAGGTGCGGCCCGTCACCAGCGGCTCGCAGAGCCTCAAGGATGCGATGAACGAGGCGCTGCGCGACTGGGTCGCGACCGTGCACGACACCTTCTACATCATCGGCACCGCCGCCGGCCCGCATCCCTACCCCGAGCTGGTGCGCGACTTCCAGAGCGTGATCGGCACCGAGAGCCGGGCGCAGATGCTCGAGGCCGAGGGCCGCCTGCCCGACCTGCTGATCGCCGCAGTCGGCGGGGGCAGCAATGCGATCGGCCTGTTCCACCCCTTCCTCGACGATCCGGACGTCGCGATGATCGGCGTCGAGGCCGCGGGCAAGGGCATCGACACCAGCGAACATGCCGCCAGCCTCACCGGCGGCGCGCCCGGCATCCTCCACGGCAACAAGACCTATCTGCTGCAGGACGAGGACGGCCAGATCACCGAGGCGCATTCGATCAGCGCCGGCCTCGACTATCCCGGCATCGGCCCCGAGCATAGCTGGCTGCACGAGAGCGGCCGGGTCGAGTATCTGCCGATTACCGATACGCAGGCGCTCGACGCGTTCCAGCTGTGCTGCAAGCTCGAAGGCATCATCCCCGCGCTCGAAAGCTCGCACGCGCTGGCAGCTTTGGAGACCAAGGCACGGGAAATGAACGAGGACCAGATCATCCTGGTCAACGTCTCCGGCCGCGGCGACAAGGACATCTACACCGTCGCACAGGCGATGGGGGCGGAGATATGAGCCGACGCTTGCTGATGAAGACTCTCTGGATTGCAGCTGTGCTTATCGTCATTTGGGGCGCTCTCACTCTTCTCGTTGTCGCGCTCGACATTCAGAGGCCGTGGAGCGGCGGCATCGGAGGTTTTGCCGGGGCACTCGTTCTTCCATGGGCCTGGCGCTTTTTCGATCGCCGTTGGCCCAAGCCAAAAGCGGGGTGGGTAGAATGACCCGCCTCACCTCCGCCTTCGCCGCCGCTGCGTCCCAGCACCGCGCCGCGCTCGTCACCTTCGTCACCGCAGGCGACGGCGACACCGCCGCGATCCTCGACGCGCTGGTTGCGGGCGGCGCCGATGTGATCGAGCTCGGCATGCCCTTCACCGATCCGATGGCCGACGGCCCGGCGATCCAGGCCGCGAACCTGCGCAGCCTCGCCGCGGGCACGCGCACCGCCGACGTCCTCGCCATCGCCGCCGCCTTCCGCGAGCGCCATCCGGACACGCCGCTGGTGCTGATGGGCTATGCCAACACCATGACCCGCCCGACGCCCGAGGCGTTCGCGCAGAACGCAGCGGACGCAGGCGTCGACGGCACCATCATCGTCGACATCCCGCCCGAGGAAGCCGACGAGATCGCGCCCTTCGCCGCGCACGGCATCGCCACGATCCGCCTCGCCACCCCGACCACCGACGCGGCGCGCCTGCCCGCGGTGCTGAGCGGCGCCAGCGGCTTCCTCTACTACGTCTCGGTCGCCGGCATCACCGGGCTGCAACAGGCCGCGCAGGACAGCATCGAGGCGGCGGTCGCCAGGCTCAAGGCCGCCACCGACCTCCCCGTCGCGGTCGGTTTCGGCGTGCGCACCCCCGAACAGGCCGCCGCGATCGGCCGCGTCGCCGACGGCGTGGTGGTCGGCTCGGCGATCATCGACCTGATCGCGCAGCACGGCGCCGATGCGCCCGCCGCCGTCCGCACCTATATCGAATCCCTGTCGGCCACACTGAAGGCCGCCCGAAAGGGCGTTTATGTTTAAGGAAATTTGGGCATGAGCTGGCTCACCCGCGTCCGCAACGCGATCTCGTTCGTCATCCCCAACAAGGCGGAGACGCCCGACAACCTGTGGCACAAGTGCAAGGGCTGCGGGCAGATGGTGTTCACCAAGGAGCTTCTGGAGAATCTCTCGGTCTGCCCGATCTGCGACCATCACGAGCGCATCGGCGGCAAGGCGCGCTTCGACCAGCTGTTCGACCCCGGCTACACCGTGCTGCCGAGCCCGCGCGTGACCGAGGACCCGCTCAAGTTCCGCGACCAGAAGCCCTATCCCGCGCGAATCAAGGCCGCGCGCGCCGCGACCGGCGAGCAGGACGCCTTCCTCAACGCCAGCGGCACGATCCTCGGCCACAAGGCAGTGGTCGGCGTGCAGGACTTCGCCTTCATGGGCGGCTCGATGGGCCAGGCGGTGGGCGAGGCGTTCATCGCCGGTGTCGAGGCCGCGATCGGCGCGCGCGCGCCCTACATCGTGTTCACCGCCTCGGGCGGCGCGCGCATGCAGGAGGGCATCCTCAGCCTGATGCAGATGCCGCGCAGCACCGTCGCGATCTCGATGCTCCACGACGCCGGCCTGCCCTATATCGTCGTGCTCACCGACCCCACCTCGGGCGGCGTGATGGCGGCCTATGCCATGCTAGGCGACGTCCAGATCGCCGAGCCCAAGGCGACGCTCGCCTTCACCGGCCGCCGCGTGATCGAGAACACGATCCGCGAGAAGCTGCCCGACGATTTCCAGACCAGCGAATATTATCTCGACCACGGCCTGATCGACATGGTCGTCCACCGCAAGGAACTGCGCGAGAAGCTCGGCCAGCTCATCGGCCTGCTGGTCGGCGGGGAGAAGGCGGCGGCCTGACCCTTGCGGCGACGATGCCCGATCACGCCACCTCCAGCCACCCCGCGGTCCAGCGCCAACTCGACCGGCTGATGACGCTCGGCCCGGGTGCCGACATCCTCGGGCTCGGGCGCATCACCGCGCTGCTCGCGCGTATCGGCAATCCCCACCTCGCACTCCCGCCCGTGCTCCATGTCGCGGGGACCAACGGCAAGGGCTCGACCTGCGCCTTCCTGCGCGCCGCGATCGAGGCCGCGGGCCTCACCGCGCACGTCTATTCGAGCCCCCACCTCGTCCGCTTCAACGAGCGCATCCGCCTCGCCGGCCAGTTGATCGAGGACGACGCGCTCGCCGTGCTGCTCGAGGAGGTGCTCGACGCCTCCGAATTTGCGGGCGGCAATATCGGCGCGAGCTTCTTCGAGGTCACCACCGCCGCTGCCTTCCTCGCCTTTTCGCGCACCTCGGCCGATGCCTGCGTGATCGAAATCGGCCTGGGCGGGCGGCTCGACGCCACCAACGTCGTCCCCGCCCCCGCCGCCTGCGCGATCGCTCAGCTCGGCATCGACCATCAGGCCTTCCTCGGCGACACCGCCGAGGTCATCGCCGGGGAAAAGGCCGGTATCGCCAAGCGCGGCGTCCCGCTCGTCACCATGGCCTATGCCGACTCCGTCGCCGCGCGCATCGCCGAAGTCGCCGCTGCCGCCGGAGCCCCGGTCCTCGCACAGGGTGCGGCCTGGGACTTCGAGGTCGCCGCTGATCGCCTCCACTATCGCGACGCCGGCGGCACGATCGAGACACCGCTTCCTGCGCTCGCCGGCCCGCACCAGCCCGCCAATCTCGCGCTCGCCATCGCCACGCTGCGCCAGCAGCAGCACGTCGCGATCCCGTCCGCCGCGCTCGCCGCCGCAGCGACCGCCGCCCGCTGGCCCGCGCGCATGCAGCGCCTCGCCGCCGGTCCCCTGCTCGGCCTGCTTCCGCCCGGCAGCCAGCTCTGGCTCGACGGCGGCCATAACGAGGCCGCCGCCCGGTCGGTCAGCGCCGCGCTCGCCGAAGTGGCGGGCGAGCGCCCCGTCCACCTCGTCCTCGGCATGCTGTCCAACAAGGACGCCACCGGATTGCTCGCCCCCTTCGTTCCGATGGCACGGTCGCTCACTGCCATTCCCGTGCCGGGTCATGCCCACCACGCACCCGCCGATCTCGCCGGGATCGCCTGCCGCCTCGGTATCCCGGCCGCCGACACCGCCGAAGACCCCGAATCGGCGCTGCGTCGGATCGCCTCCCGGCTTCCCTCGCACGAGCCCTTGCCGGTCGTCCTCATCCTCGGTTCGCTCTATCTCGCAGGCGAAGTGCTCCGCGCGAACGACGAGCTGCCCGACTGATCCTTATTGCGATTGACTATCAATAACAGGATGTCAGGATAACCGGACGAATCGACTCCGGAGTCCCGCATGACCGCAATCGCCACGCTCGGCCACGCCCTGCCCCGCCTCCAGCCGGAGGATCCGGGCGCGCGGCTGCTGCTGTTCGGCATCCGCCAGCTCGGCGCCAACGGCCTGTCCGACGCCGCCGCCGCGCATGCCTTCGTCACCGGCTTCGGCAAGGGGTTTCGCCGCCCGCTGCTGCTGCTGCGCACGCTGATGGCGGAGATGTCGGCGGCCTCCTCGGGCCCGATCCAGATCGCGCCGTGGTGCTGCGCGCGCATGACCGGCGCGGAGGGCGCCTTGCTCGACGTCATCGCCTGCGCGCCCCTCGATCCCGAGCGCGCGCGCCTGCTGCTCGCCGACCTGCTCGGCGCGCGCCGCGTCGACGGCGTGCTGGCCACCGCCCATGCGCTGTCCAACGCGTTCGCCGACGCCGGCCTGCCGCTCGAGGCCTAGCCCGCCTTCGCGCGCAATCGCGTCAGCGTCTCCGCGGCCCAGCGATACATCCCGGCCTCCGCCGCGCGCTGCTGCCGGTCGAGCCGCTTGGCCCGCGCCTCGACCTCCTCGAGCACCTTGCGCGCCTTGTTCTCCCAGCCCTCGGCGAGCAGCAACGCGGCATAGCGGCACCGCGCCTCTTCGCCCGGCAGCCGCGTCGCCACATCGGCATAGAGCGCCAGCGCCTCCTCGTTGCGCCCGAGATGCTCGAGCATCCGCGCACGCAGCAGCCCGTGCCGGTCGCGCTCGCTCTGTCCGGCGGGCGGCTCCAGCCCATCGAGCAGCGCCAGCGCCTCCCCCGCATGCCCCTGCTCGAAGATCGTCCGCGCCAGCTTCCCCTGCGTCCGTGCGTCGTCCGGGGCCTTGGCCAGCGCCTCGCGATAGGCCGCCTCGGCCTCGCTCCAGCGGCCGAGATCGGCGCAGGCGTCGCCCAGCCGCACCCGGTTCGCCACCGTGTCGGTCAATTCCACCGCCTCGCGCGCGGCGCGCAGCTCGCGCTCGGGATCGAGCGCCGCGCTCGCCTTGGCGCGCACCGTGCGGACATGCCGGTTGCCCTGCAGCCCGGGCAGGATCTCGACGATGAAATAGGCGATCGCGCCGACCATCGGCAGGAAGATCAGCGCGGTCAGCCACAGCGGATTGCGTCCGGTCTTCACCAGATGCACGACGCACGCGACCTGGATCGCGATGATGCCGAGATAGAGGATCACGCCGGGTTGCGGATCACGGGCGGCTCGGGCCCTTCCGGCTCGGCATCGGCGCGCGCGTCGCCTTCGCCTTGAGTCCCGGCGTCGCCGATCGAGCGGTCGACCAGTCCCGTGCGCATCATCCACCAGAAGAGGACGATCCCCGGCACCGCCACCAGCCCGGTGAGCAGGTAGAAGTTCACATAGCCCATCGCCTCGATCAGCGACCCCGCGCTGGTGCCGGTGATGAAGCGCCCGACGATGCTCGCCGCCGCCGAGATCAGCGCATATTGCGCGGCGGTGTAGCGCAGGTCGGTGAGCGCCGAGAAATAGGCGACCAGCACCACGCCGCCGATCCCGCTCGCGAAATTCTCGAAGCACATCGCCGCCGCCATCACCAGGTTCGAATGGCCGATCGCCGCGAGCCCCGCGAAGGAGAGGTTGGAGATCGCCATCAGCACCAGGCTCAGCAGCACCGAGCGTTTCATGCCGATCCGCGCATAGAGCACGCCGCCGACGAAGATGCCGACCATCAGCGCGAAGAAGCCAAGGCCGACGTCGTAGAACGCGATCTCGTCGTTGCTGAAGCCGAGATCGTCGAACAGCAGCCGCACGGTGAGCTGGCTCAGCGTGTCGCCGAGCTTGTGGACGAGGATGAAGAGGAGCACGATCAGCGCGCCCTCGCGCGTGAAGAATTGCGCGAATGGCCCCCAGATCGACTTGGCGACCTGGGCGACGCCGCGCCGCTCGGCCGCCTCGCGGTGCCGCGCCGGCTCGCCCACGACGATCCCCGCGATCACCGCGGGCAGCACGAACAGCGCACAGGCGGCATAGGCCGCCTCCCAGCCCGCGCGGGCCGCGATCACCAGCGCCAGCGCACCCGCGCTCGCCGACCCGATGCGCCAGCCATATTGCGACATGCCCGAGCCGACGCCCAGTTGGCGCGGCTCGAGGATCTCGATGCGGAACCCGTCGATGACGATGTCGTAGGTCGCGCCCGCCACCCCGACCAGGATCGCCGCGGTGATGATCGGCATGATGTTGTTCGCGTCCGGCGGCGTCAGCGCAAGGTTGATCACCGCTGCGGCGACCAGGACCGCGGAGACGATCAGCCACGACACGCGCTGCCCCAGCCTGCTCAGCAGCGGGATGCGCACGCCGTCGACCACCCACGCCCAGATCCATTTGAGGTTGTAGACCAGGATCGCCAGCGTGAAGGCGGTGATGGTCGACTTGTCGATCCCCTCCTGCGCCAGCCGCGAGGTCAGCGTCGCGCCGATCATCGCATAGGGGAAGCCCGACGAGATGCCGAGCGCCAGCGCGGCGAGCGGCGCGGTCTCGAAATAGGGGCGCACCGCCTCGGGCAGTTCCTCGCGCCAGCTTGCCGGCGCCGCGGCGCGTGCGGCGAGGAAGGCCGCGACCAGCGCCGCGGCGCCTGCGAACAGGCCGAACGACGGCGCGAGGACCGCGCCGGCCTCGCGCAGCGCCTTGGGCGGCGCATAGACCGTGTAGAGCGACGCGATCAGCACCAGCGCCAGCGCCACGACACTGCCGGCGACCAGCATCGACGCGCCGCCACGCCGCCGCCAGATCAGGCTCGCGCCGAGCGTGATGAGCACCACGAGCAGCGCGATGTTGAAGGTCATCGACGGGGCGAGCGACACGCCCGGCCCGGTTACGCCGCGCGCGATGTCGAACCCGCGGCCGATCACCGGTTGCGCGCCGGGCAATGTGACCGACAGCCATGGCAGCAGCAGCGAGGCCAGCCCGCCGAGCAGCGCGAGCTGCGCGATCACATAACCGAAACCGTTCTTGTCCTCAGTCCGCTGCATCCCCGCCCCTTTTCCGGCAATGGTGCGACCCTAGCGGGAAATATCGCGAAGCAAAGCCCTCAGGCGGTGGTCTGGAACAGCTTGACGCTGGCCGGCAGGCGGCGGGGCGGCCTGCCGTCGAGCAGCGCCTCGATCGCGGCGATCGCGGCGAGCAGGTGGCGCTGCGGATAGGGCTTGGAGAGGCACCCCATCGCGATCGCCTCGACCTCGTCGAGCGGCCGCCCCGTCACCAGCAGCACCGGCACGTTCCGCGTCCGCGCCGCCTGCGCCACGTCGGCCCCATTGCCGTCGCGCAGGCCCAGGTCGGCCAGCACCAGGTCGATCGCGTCCGGCCCGTCGAGATGCCCGATCGCCTCCCTCACCGAATCGGTGGTGGCGACCACCGCGAACCCCTCCTCGGTCAGGAAATGCTCGGTGTCGAACGCCAGCAGCGGCTCGTCCTCGACGATCAGGAGGCGTGTGATCCGCCGCTTCTTCTTCCCGAACAACATGACGCCCAACCCTTACGCCTCAGACAATAGGCCCGCGCACGCCGTCAGCCGCACAAGAATTTTGCGCCGCACGGCAACCCGCTGTATCGCGCGGCGAATGTCCCCCTCATCGCCCAAGGACTCGCCGAAACAAGGTGAGCGCATCGCAAAGCTGCTCGCCCGTGCCGGAATCGCGTCGCGCCGCGAGGTCGAGCGCATGATCGCCGAGGGCCGCGTCGCGATCGACGGCGAGGTACTTACCACGCCCGCCACCGTGCTCCCCTCGCTGCGCGGGGTCACCGTCGACGGCAACGCAGTGGCGGCCGCCGCCCCCGCGCGGCTGTTCCGCTTCCACAAGCCCGCCGGCCTGCTCACCACCGAGCGCGATCCCGCCGGCCGCCCGACGATCTACAGCAAGCTGCCCAGGGGCCTGCCGCGGCTGATGCCCGTCGGCCGCCTCGATCTTTCGACCGAGGGCCTGTTGCTGATGACCACCGACGGCGAGCTCAAGCGCCAGCTCGAGCTGCCCGCCACCGGGGTCGAGCGCAGCTACCGCGCCCGCGCCTATGGCGAAGTCAGCCAGGCGCAGCTCGAGGACCTCATGCTCGGCGTCGAGATCGAGGGGGTGCGCTACGGCTCGATCGACGCCAATCTCGAACGCCGCACCGGGGCCAACGTGTGGATCGAGCTGACCCTGACCGAGGGCAAGAACCGCGAGGTCCGCCGCGTGCTCGAGCATCTCGGGCTCAAGGTCAGCCGCCTGATCCGCACCCGCTACGGCCCCTTCCACCTCGGCGACATGCCGGTCGGCGCGGTCGACGAGGTGCGCCAGCACGACCTCATCCTGTTCCGCAAGGCGCTCGCCGGTCCCGGCGGCGGCAAGGCGGCGTCAAGCCTGCAGCTGTCGAGCAAGGCGAAGGCGGTGAAAGCGGAGGCCGAACCCGCCGAAACCACCGACATGCCTAAGCCGAACCGCGCCGAACGCCGGAAGGTGGCCGCCGCAAATCCTCCCCGGCACGGGGAGGGGGACCGTGCCCAGCACGGTGGAGGGGGCCCGAGGCAAGCGAAACGGTCGAACGGAAACGAAGCCCGCTCTTCCGCCGGACCCGAGAAGTTCGGTGTCGGGCAGCGCCGCCGTCAGCGCGCAGCCACTGCCGCCGCGTCGAAGCGCGAGGGCGACCTCCGCCCCGCCGCGGCCAAACCCGCCAAGCCCAAGCCCGCCCGCCCCCGCGTGGATGAGGACGCCGGCCCGCTGCTCGACCGGCCCAAGCGCCACTATCGCTCCGGCGACCGCCGTCCCCGTCCTCCGTCGAAGGGCGGTCCGCCGGCCAAGCGAGGCCCACGCAAATGAGGATCATCGCCGGCCAGTGGCGCGGCCGCCCGCTCGTCGCGCCCAAGGGGGACGCCACCCGCCCCACCGCCGATCGTACGCGCGAGGCGCTGTTCTCGATGCTCTTGAGCCGTGTCGGCAGCTTCGACGGGCTCGCCGTCGCCGATCTCTTCGCCGGTTCGGGCGCGCTCGGGTTCGAGGCGCTGTCGCGCGGCGCGGCCTCGTGCCTGTTCGTCGAGCAGGACCGCGCCGCGCTCGATGCCTTGCGCGCCAATGCCGATAAGCTGGGGGTGCGGGCCGATGTCCGCGCCACCTCGGTCCTCGCGCTCGGCCCCGCGCCCAAGCCGATGGACCTGATCCTGATGGACCCGCCCTATGGCACCGGCGCGGGCTCGGTCGCGCTCGACAAGCTCGCCCGCCTCGGCTGGACCGGCCCCGCCACCTGGATCAGCATCGAGACCGCCAAGGCCGAGCGCGTCGAGGTCGCCGGCTTCGCGATCGATGCCGAGCGGGTCCACGGCAAGGCCCGGCTCACCATCCTCCGCGCCGACTGAACGGGCCGCTAGGCGTCCGCGCGCCGTCCCTTGAGCAGCAGCAGCGCCACCAGACTCAGCGTCGCCGCGGCGCTCAGATACCAGCCCACCGGCGCGAGGCCGGCATCCATCGCCAGCTTCTGCGCGATCACCGGGGTCAGCCCGCCGCCGACCACGCCGGCGATGTTGAAGGTCATCGACGCGCCGGTGTAGCGCACGCGCGGCGGGAACAGGTCGGTCAGCCACGCGCTCAGCGGCCCGTAGACGAACCCCATCGCGAACAGCAGCAGCGACAGGAACGCGAACACCCCCGCCAGCCCCGCCCCCATCAGCGGCGCCATCGCGAATCCGCTCGCCGCGACCAGCACGCAGCCGCCCGCCAGCACCCGCCGCGGATCATATTTCGCATCCGCCATCCACGCCGCGAGGTAGATGCCTCCCGCCATGAACAGGATCGCGACCAGCTGCACGCCCAGGAAAGCGCCCATCGGATAGCCGAGCGACTTGGTCCCCCAGCCGAGCAGGAATGCGGTCGCGATATAATAGGTCGCGAAGCACGCCACCGCGCCGATCGTCCCGCCGAGCAGCGCCCCGCCATGCCGCGTCACCACCTCGCCCAGCGGCACCTTGGGGGGCGGCGCCTCGGCCAGCGCCGCCTTGAACTCGGGCGTCTCGCCGAGCTTCAGCCGCACCCACAGCCCCACCGCGACCAGCCCCGCCGACAGCACGAACGGGATGCGCCAGCCCCAGTCGGCGAATTGCTCGGTGGTCATCACGCTGCACAGGATCAGGAACAGCCCGTTCGCCGCGATGAATCCCGCCGGCGCGCCCATCTGCGGCGCGCTGCCGAACCGCGCGCGCCACCCCGGCGGCGCATTCTCCACCGCCAGCAGCGCCGCGCCGCCCCATTCGCCGCCAAGCCCGAAGCCCTGGCCGAAGCGCAGCACGCACAGCGCCAGCGGCGCGACCCACCCCGCCATCTCGTAGGTCGGCAGGAACGCCACCAATGTCGTCGACAGCCCCATCGTCAGCAGCGACGCGACCAGGGTCGCCTTGCGCCCGATGCGGTCGCCATAATGGCCGAACACCGCCGCACCCACGGGCCGCGCGAAGAACGCCACCGCCAGCGTCGCGAACGCCGCCATCTGCTGCACCCCGGGATCGCCCTTGGGGAAGAAGATCTGACCGAACACCAGGCTCGCGGCGGTCGCGTAGATGTAGAAATCGTAGAACTCGATCCCGGTCCCCACGAAGCTCGCCCAGAGCGCGCGGCGTCGCCGTGCCCGGTCAGCGTCCATCAAGCATCCCCACCCAAAGCGGCGCGCCCCCGCGCCGTCACTTCTTCTGGTCGAAGCAGGTCGTGCGCACCACCTGCACCACCTTGCCCTTGTCGTCCTTGATCTCGTTGCGCCCCGCGACGCACGGCTTCTCTTCGGGCTTCTGCTCGAACCCGCCGGTGCGCCAGCCGACATAGAGCGCCACGCCCGCCAGCGCGGCGAGCAGCACCAGGCGGCGGCGGTCGAAGCGGCTCTTGATCTTTTCCCACATGCCGCCCTCCTGCCCCAAGCCGTCCGCCCATGCAATGCAACTTGCCCCGACTCGCCGCGTTCCCTACCTGTTCACCGATGAGCCTCCCCGCGCCTTCCCCTGACGATCCGCCGTACCTGCGCGGCCTCAACGCCCCGCAGCGCGAGGCGGTGCTCACCACCGACGGCCCCGTCCTCGTCCTCGCCGGCGCGGGCACGGGCAAGACCGCCGCGCTCACCGCGCGCCTCGCGCACCTGCTCTGGACCCGCCGCGCCTACCCCTCGGAGATCCTGTCGGTCACCTTCACCAACAAGGCCGCGCGCGAGATGCGCGAGCGCGTGCGCAACCTCGTCGGCGACGCGGTCGAGGGGATGCCCTGGCTCGGCACCTTCCACGCGATCGGCGCCAAGATGCTGCGCCGCCATGCCGAGCTGGTCGGCCTCCAGACCAACTTCACCATCCTCGACACCGATGACCAGCTGCGCCTGCTCAAGCAGCTCATCGCCGCCAACGACCTCGACGAGAAGCGCTGGCCCGCGCGCCAGCTCGCCGGCTTCATCGACGGGTGGAAGAACAAGGGCCTCACCCCCAGGGACCTCGACGCCGGCGAGTCCGAGCTGTTCGCCAATGGCCGCGGCCAGTCGCTCTACGCCCAGTATCAGGACCGCCTGCGCACGCTCAACGCCTGCGACTTCGGCGACCTGCTGCTGCACATGCTGACGATCCTCAAGACCAACCGCGACGTGCTGCAGCAATATCAGCAGCGCTTCCGCTACATCATGGTCGACGAGTATCAGGACACCAACAGCGTCCAGTATCTCTGGCTCCGCCTGCTCGCGCAGGAGCGCAAGAACATCTGCTGCGTCGGCGACGACGACCAGTCGATCTATTCGTGGCGCGGCGCGCAGGTCGAGAACATCCTCAAGTTCGAGAAGGACTTCCCCGGCGCCAAGGTCATCCGGCTCGAGCAGAATTACCGCTCCACCCCGCACATCCTCGCCGCCGCCAGCGGCGTCATCGCCAACAATGGCGGCCGCCTCGGCAAGGAATTGTGGACCGAGATGGACACGGGCGAGAAGGTCCGCGTCGTCGGCGTGTGGGATGGCCCCGAGGAAGCCCGCCGCGTCGGCGAGGAGATCGAGTCCGCCCAGATCCGCGAGGGCAAGTCGCTCGACGAATTCGCCATCCTGGTCCGCGCCCAGCACCAGACGCGCGAGTTCGAGGACCGCTTCATCGCCACCGGCCTGCCCTATCGCATCGTCGGCGGCTTCCGCTTCTACGAGCGCGCCGAGATCCGCGACGCGCTCGCCTATCTCCGCCTCGTCCACCAGGGCGCCGACGACCTCGCCTTCGAGCGCATCGTCAACGTCCCCAAGCGCGGCCTCGGCGACAAGGCGATCGCCAAGATCCACCAGCTCGCCCGCGCCGAGGGCATCCCGCTGCTCCTCGCCGCCGCGCGCATCCTAGACACCGACGAGCTGACGCCCCAGGCCCGCCGCGCGCTCGGCAATTTCGTCGGCGACGTCGCCCGCTGGCGCGACCGCGCGAGCGAGCTGCCGCATACCGAGCTCGCCCAGATCATCCTCGACGAGAGCGGCTATACCGCGATGTGGCAGGCCGACCGCACCGCCGAGGCCGCGGGCCGCCTCGAGAACCTCAGCGAACTCGTCCGCGCGATGGAGGAATACGAGACCCTCGGCGCCTTCCTCGAGCACGTGTCGCTCCTCATGGACAACGACGCCGCGGCCGACGAGCCCAAGGTCACGATCATGACCATCCACGCCGCCAAGGGCCTCGAGTTCGACACCGTCTTCCTCGCCGGCTGGGAGGAAGGCCTGTTCCCCTCGCAGCGCGCGCTCGACGAAGGCGGCCTCGCCGCGCTGGAGGAGGAACGGCGCCTCGCCTATGTCGCGATCACCCGCGCCCGCCGCCAGGCGACGATCCTCCACGCCGCCAACCGCCGCATCTACGGCCAGTGGACCAGCTCCATCCCCAGCCGCTTCGTCGGCGAGCTGCCCAAGGCGCATGTCGAGGAGGAATCGACCATGACCGGCGGCGCCTCGCTCTGGCGCGCCAACTGGAGCGAGCACAGCGACCCGTTCGCGAATGTCGGCCGCGGCACCGGCCGAGGCCCCGGCTGGCAACGCGCCGCCGCGCCGTCGTCGAGCTTCACCACCGCCCCCAAGCGCGTGGTCGAGAGCCGCGCCAGCGCGGTGAGCCTGGGCAACAAGGGCCGCGACGATCTGTCACTGGGGATGCGCGTCTTCCACCAGAAGTTCGGCTATGGCGAAATCGTCGAGATCGAAGGCAACAAGCTGGAGATCGAGTTCGAACAGGCCGGGCGGAAGCGGGTGATGGATAGTTTTGTGAGCGTGGGGTGAAAGCAACTTCGCTAAAGCAGGTAGTCCTTCAAGAACCTGAAAGGAGCAGGCGTTGTGTCCGCGGGTTTTGAATATAAAAAGACCAGAGATGAGCTTCTGAAGGAGTTGAGTATTAACCTCGACTTCCTTCTTGCATCATGTGCGAGATATGATCAGGGACATGTTCACGAAGCAAACCGGATAGCGGCCGTAGCATATACTCTATTACACGACGGCCCGATGACAGCACGATTCCCCTCGGTATCAATTGCTAGGCAATTAGACATTAAAGGGAATATGCGGTTCCTGAACACGTCGGACATTGATTACTCCACCCCTCTTGCGCATAACCAATGGAGAAATCCTGTTGCTTTAGTGTTCGTTTCTCCTATCGGGACGTACAAAGAGCTTAATGATATAACATACCGACCTATATTAAACCATTTCCTGAATGGTAAACTATCGACACTATCCTTCGAAAGCTGGTCAGATACGCCAATTTTTGAAATGTGGAACGGAAATCTCCTAACGCGCAGTTCATTTATACTTGCGATGTCGAATCAAGATGGTGGTCGCCATGTTGATCCCGGAATTCGTGACGTAACATACCACTGGATGTCGCGCGGGCGTGGGCTGTGCGGGTATCACAAGAATCCAGATGGCGACTATGAGGTGATCATGCCTCTTTCGATGAATGGCAACCTGTTTGAGCTTCCCGCGGGAATGACGCCAGTTCCCAACGCCCATTGGGCTACTATGCGACAAATCGGTTTTGAAATTCATGCATCATTTGTTTTGATGGGAATTTTGCCGAAGTGGAAACCCACACCTCAACAGATTGCAAAAAACCTCCCGAATGAGCACCCATACCGGAGGTTGGTGGATCTTCCTCCACATCGACGTCAGTAACCTAAGTAGGCGAATGCGGATCCAATGCTAACCTTCACCCCCCTCTCCCCCCGCGCCATCGCCATCGTCGCGGAAGGCCATTTCACCGCCGCCGACGTCGCGCCCGCGCTCGCTCGGCTCGAAACCATCCTCGATGAAACGCCACAGCTCGACATCCTCGCCGATGTCCGCGGCTCGCCCTCGGTCGCGCTGTCCGCGATCGCCGAGGAGCTGAAGCACCTCCCTCTCCTCATCCGCCTGATCCGCGCGGTCGATCGCGTCGCGGTCGTGGCGGACGCTGAGTGGGTGCGCGCCGCCAGCCGGATCGAAAGCGCGATCATCCCCGGCGTCCATTACGAGGTGTATGAGCGCAAGGACGAGGCCCATGCCCGCGCCTGGCTGCTCCGCGAGACCGACCAGCCGCGGCCCTCCTGGAAGAGTTGATTCACGCGGAGGCGCGGAGGCGCGAAGAAGGTTTCTTCGCCCAGAGACGCGGAGATTATGCGCCCGCCGCGCCAGCGGCCCTCCCCCTCAGGCGCCGCGGCAAGCATCCACGCCGAGCTGGAGCAAGCGCTTCGCGCAGAACACCGCACCGCTGCGTCTCCCCGTCTCTGCGCGAACCCACATGCTTTCTTCTTCGCGCCTCCGCGCCTCCGCGTGAATCAACCTTATGCCATTAAGAACTTATCAGGAACAAAAACAACTTTCCTACACGCCCCGTCCATGCGCATAGACTGGTAGATGGACGACTCACCCACCCTGCTCGCCACGGACGAAGCCGAGCTTCTCGCCTTCACGCCCGTCCCCAGCGCTTCCAATCGCCGTGACGGCTGGACGCCGCGGCGGCAGCGCGACTTCATCACCGCGCTCGCGCTCGCGGGCACCGTCCAGCGTGCCGCCCAGGCGGTCGGGATGAGCCGCCAGTCCGCCTATGCCCTGCGCGAGCGCCCCGCTGCGGAGAGCTTCGCCGCCGCATGGGACATGGCGTTGCAGCTGAGCTACGATCGCGTCTTCGGACAGGCGATGGACCGCGCGATGAACGGCATCACCGTCCCGCGCTACTATAGGGGCCGTCAGATCGGTGCGATCCGCCGGCCCGACATGCGCCTCGCCATGGCCATCCTCGCCAAGCGGCACGCGCCCCCGCCGAAGGGACCCAAGTTGACAGAATGAAGCGCGTTGCGCGCAACTTCGTCAACTTCGCGGAGTGTCCGGCGCGTCGCCCGTCGTCACCTCGACCCAGCCGAACTTGCGGTGCGCATAGACCTCCGCCCAGGGCGCCGGGAACGCGTCCGGATCGGCGAACGCCCCGATCGGCACCGCGACCACATCGGGGATCTCGCGCTGGACATAGGCCATGGTCGATCCGCACTCGGGGCAGAAGCGATAGTCGATCGCCGCGCCGCTGTCCCCGGTCCGCGTCCACACCCGCGTCCCGCCGGTCACCGTCACCCGCTCCGCCGGGAACCGCACCTGCGACGCGAAGGCGCTGCCCGTGCGCTGCTGGCAGGCGAGGCAGTGGCAGACCGAGATGCGCACCGGCTCGCCCCGGCAGGCGACGCGCACCGCGCCGCAGCGGCAGCTCGCCTCGCGCACCTGCGTCACAGCGCCGCCGCCGCCGCCTCGACGATCGGCACGAACTTCTCGGCGGTCAGGCTCGCCCCGCCGACCAGCGCGCCGTCCACGTCTGCGCAACCGAGCAGCGAAGCGGCGTTCGCGCCGTTGACCGACCCGCCATACAGCACCCGCATCCCCGCCGCCGCCTCGGTGCCCAGCAGCTCGCCCAGCTTCGCCCGGATCGCCCCGTGCATCGCAGCGACGTCCGCCTCGGTCGGCGTCCGTCCCGTGCCGATCGCCCACACCGGCTCGTACGCGATCGCCAGCCAGTCCGCCGCCGCGCCCTCGGGCACCGATCCGGCGAGCTGGGCGGTCACCACCGCCTCGGCCTGCCCCGCGTCGCGCTGGTCGAGCGTCTCGCCGACGCACAGGATCGCGTTCAGGCCATGACGATGCGCCGCCTCGGCCTTGCCCTTGACGTCGGCGTCGGTCTCGCCCTGGTCCGCGCGGCGCTCGCTATGCCCGACGATGGTCAGCGCGGCGCCCGCCTCGGCCAGCATCGCGGCGGAGATGCACCCGGTGTGCGCGCCCGCGTCCGCCGCATGGCAGTCCTGCCCCCCCACCGGCATGTCGCCCGCCGCCTCGACCGCCGCGGCGATCAGCGTCGCCGGCAGGCACAGCGCGACGTCCACGCCGGGATTCGCCGCCGCGGCGCGTGCGATCGCCGCCACTTCGGGCAGCGCCGCCTTCAGGCCGTGCATCTTCCAGTTTCCCGCCACCAGCTTGCGCCGCATCCCCTGCTCCCTCTTGTCCGATATCGGACAAGGCCGATACGCAGCCCGCTTGCGCTTCACAAGCTTGATGGCGGCGCAATGGGACCCTAAAGCACCGTTCCATCTTTCCCATCGAACGGGTCTCCATGCTCACCTTCCTCCGCCGCGTCCTCTTCTCGACCGCCGGCAAAGTCATCGCCCTGGCGCTGCTCATCGTGATCGCCGTCGCCTTCGCACTCGGCGACATCACCAACCTCGGTGGCGGTGGGGGACCGTCGGGCGGGGCGCTGGTCCAGGTCGGCGACCGCAAGGTGACCGAGGCGGAGCTGCAGCAGCGGCTCAAGAACGCGCTGGAGCGCGCGCGCCAGCAGCAGCCGACGCTCGACATGGCTCAGTTCGTCGCGATGGGCGGCTTCGACCAGGTGCTCGACGACATCGTCAACCGCCTCGTGCTCGACGAATATGCCACCGAGCACGGCATGGCGGTGTCCAAGAGCGCCATCGACGGCGAGATCGCGTCGAGCCCCGCCTTCGCCGATCCGATCACCGGCCAGTTCAACCAGAAGGCGTTCGACCAGCTGCTCGCGCGCCAGGGCGTCACCGCCGATCAGGTCCGCGCCGATATCCGCCAGGGCACGCTCGCCCAGTGGATCGCCGCGCCCTCGCTCGCCGCGGGCTATGTGCCGTCGGAGCTGGTGATGCCCTATGCCTCGCTGCTGCTCGAGCGGCGCAAGGGCTCGGTCGGCTATGTCCCGATCACCGCGATCGACAAGGGCGCCGCGCCGACCGACGCCGAGCTCACCAGCTTCTACAACCGCAACCGCACGCGCTACACGCTCCCCGAGCGCCGCGTGATCCGCTACGCCGTGGTCCGCCCCGACCAGTTCGCCGAGCGCGCCAAGGCGACCGAGGCCGAGATCGCCGCCGCCTACAAGCAGGACGCCGCGAAATACGCCGCCTCGACCAAGCGCACGCTGGCGCAGCTGATCGTCGCCGACCAGAATGCCGCCAACGCGCTCGCCGCGAAGATCAAGGGCGGCGCGACCCTCGCCGCCGCGGCGGCGGGGGCCGGCCTCCAGCCCTCGACGATCGACAATGCCGAGAAGGAGAGCTTTGCCCGCGCGAGCAGCCCGCAGATCGCCGATGCCGCCTTTGCCGCGGCGCAGGGCGGCGTGGTCGGCCCGCTGCGCTCGCCGCTCGGCTGGCACATCGTCCGCGTCGAGAAGATCGAGCAGATCGCCGGAAAGTCGCTCGACCAGGTCCGTGGCGAGATCGCCGCGGAGGTCACCAAGCGCAAGGAAGCCGAGGCGCTCGCCAATCTGCGCGGCCAGATCGACAGCGCGATCGCCGGCAACGCGACCTTCGACGAGGCGGTGGCCGACGCCAAGCTCAAGGCCGAAACCAGCCCGCCGCTGTTCGGCGACGGCCGCGTCGATCAGAACGGCCAGGGCGCCGATCCGACTCCGCCCGATCCGGTGCTCGCGCAGATCGCGCAGGGCGGGTTTGCGATGGAGACGAACGACGATCCGCAGCTCGTCCCCGTGAGCCAGGACGGCAGCTTCGCGCTGATCAAGACCGAGCGCGTGGTCGCCGCCGCGCCGCGTCCGCTGGCGCAGATCCGCGAGCTGGTCGCCGCCGACTTCACTCGCGATCGCCAGCTCCAGGCCGCGCGCAAGGCCGCCGCTGCGATCCTCGCCGATGTGGCCAAGGGTACGCCGATCGCCGATGCGATGAAGAAGACCGGGCTCGCGCTCCCGCCGCTGCAGCCGCTCGATGCGGTGCGCGGCCAGCTCTCGCAGCAGGGCATGCAGATTCCGCCGCCCGTCCGCCTGATGTTCAGCATGGCGGCGAAGAAGGCCAAGATGACCGAGGCGCCCAATGGCGGCGGTTACTGGGTGGTGTGGCTCGACGAGATCCAGCCGGGCGACGCGCGCGGCAATCAGGGACTGGTTGCGCAGACCCGCAGCGGCCTGTCGCAGATGATCGGCGCCGAATATCTCGAGCAGTTCGTCGCCGCCGCGCGCAAGGCGGTTGGTGTCAAGCGCGACGAGGCGGCGATCGCGCGGTTGAAGGCGCAGCTCGGCGGCCAGTCGACCGGCGGCAACTGATCGCCATGGCGCCCAGGGATACCGGGGGCATCGAGGGCCTCGAGGCCGCGCGCGCGGCGCTTCGCGAGGGCCGCCCGGCGCTGGTCTGGCGGCGCCAGCTGGCCGACACCGACACCCCGGTGGCGGCGGCGCTCAAGTTGATCGAGCCGGGCCGCGGCGATTTCCTGCTCGAGTCGGTCGAGGGCGGCGCGGTGCGCGGCCGCCACAGCCTGCTCGGCCTCGCTCCGGACCTCGTCTTTCGTGCCCAGGGCGAGATGGCAGAGGTCAACAGCACCTGGCTAACCGACCGCGCGGCATTCCAACCCGCGGGCCAGCCGACGCTCGCCGCCTTCCGCGCGCTCGTCCAGGGTTGCCGGATGGACGTGCCGGCGGAGCTGCCCCGCGCGCTCGCGTGCCTCGTCGGCTATTTCGGCTACGAGACGATCGGGCTGGTCGAGAAATTCCCCCGCGCCGCCAACGACGCACTCGGCTTGCCCGACATGATCTTCGTGCGGCCGACCGTGATCCTGATCTTCGACCGGCTGGCGGATTCGCTGTTCCTGGTCGCGCCGGTCTGGCCCGATGCCGGACGCGATCCCGAGGCGTTGCTGGCGACCGCCGCCGAACGCCTCGACGGCACTGCGGCGCGCCTCGCTTCCGCGCCATTGCCCGCCAAGGCGGCCGCCGACTCGACCGAGATCGCCGCGCAGCCGACGATTCCGGCCGTCGACTATGCCGCGATGGTGGCGCGCGCGAAGGATTACATCGCCGCCGGCGACATCTTCCAGGTCGTGCTCGCGCAGCGCTTCACCGCGCCATTCGCGCTGCCGCCGATCGAACTCTACCGCGCGCTGCGCCGCGTGAATCCCTCGCCCTTCCTCTATTTCCTCGACCTGCCCGGCTTCGCGCTCACCGGATCGAGCCCCGAAATCCTCGTCCGCGTCCGCGACGGCGACGTCACCATCCGCCCGATCGCCGGCACGCGCCCGCGCGGCAAGACGGCAGAGGAGGATGAGGCCAACCGCACCAGCCTGCTCGCGGACCCGAAGGAGCGCGCCGAGCATCTGATGCTGCTCGATCTCGGCCGCAACGACACCGGCCGCGTCGCGGAAGCGGGGACGGTCAAGGTCACCGACAGCTACACCGTCGAATTCTACAGCCACGTCATGCACATCGTGTCGAACGTGGTCGGCAAGCTGCGTCCCGACGCCGATGCGCTCGACGCGCTGTTCGCGGGCTTCCCCGCGGGCACGGTGAGCGGCGCGCCCAAGGTCCGGGCGTGCGAGATCATCGCGGAGCTCGAACGCGACCAGCGCGGGCCTTATGCCGGCGGTGTCGGCTATTTCTCGCCCGACGGGTCGATGGACAGCTGCATCGTTCTGCGCACCGCGATCGTGAAGGACGGCACGATGCACGTCACCGCCGGCGCGGGCATCGTCGCCGACAGCGACCCTGCCTATGAGCAGCGCGAGTGCGAGGCCAAGGCCGGCGCGTTGTTCGCCGCCGCGCGCGAAGCCGTCGCGCGGGCTGCCGAGCCCGGCTTCGGCCAGTAAGGCAGACTAGTCCTCGCCCGCGATCGCCGCTTCCTCGGCCTTGCGTTCTGCGCGCTCGGCGCGCCATTGCTGGAGCATCTGGATCGTGCAGCCGGTGTGCCCATAGCTGCCGATCGGAGAGCAGCTTCCCGGCAGCGTCTGGCGGTTGACCTCGTCGACCAGCTCGGCGCGCCGCGTCCAGCTCACGCTTTCCGGCCTGAATTTGCTCTTCCGCAGCTTCTTGGGAATGCGATAGGGGGATTCCCCGACCTTGGAGCAGACGACGACCTCGTCCTCGCTCTCGGCCTTGGGGCATTGATCGTCACCGTAGAGCAACACGCTGCGCACGCGCTGCGGCGGCGCGTTCCCGTCTTCCGCCTCCTGCGCCAGCACGGGGGTCGCGGCGAGCATCGCCAGCATCAGCATCCGGATCATCACGCACCTTCCTTTACCCGCCGGCTTCCGGCCCGACGGATGTAGGAACGCTGAACGGCAGGATTAAGGCCGCTCGTTGCGCCGCGTCAGCGATCGTCGTTCAGCGCGTCCTCGACCGTCGCCGCGGTGCTCGACAACCGCTCGATCTCCCATGCCATATTGGCCCGCGCGCACTTCTTCCGCTTTCATGCATTTTGTCTAACGGCTCTGGATGGCGACGGCGAGCCGAAAGCGAATTTACCCCACAAGGGTGAATTTAATGCTTGCACCTGTTTACCCGCCAGGGGTAAGGCGCCCTCCTTATGACGACTCTAGCTGGTTCCAAGATCCGCCGCTTCCGCGAGGAACGCTCGCTCTCCCGCGCCGCTTTCGGCGCTTGGTTCGACACCCCGGGCTCGACCGTGCAGGGCTGGGAGGAGGACGGCAAGCGCGCCTCCCCCGCCGTGCTCAACCAGATCGCGGCCAACGGGATTGCGCATCACCAGGACTGGTACGTCCATGTCCGCAATCTGGAGCAGGACATGGGATGGACCCCTGACAGCTGGAAGTCGGCCGAGGCGCGCCAGCTCCCGATTTACCCCGATACGGCAGCACTCGATGCGGCGACGACTCAGCTCGCCAGCTTCCCGCCGCTCGTCTTCGCCGGCGAGGCGCGCGCGCTCACCCAGGAGCTGGCCAAGGTCGCGCGCGGCGAGGCGTTCCTGCTCCAGGGCGGCGACTGCGCCGAGAGCTTCGCCGAGTTCCATCCCAACAACATCCGCGACACCTTCCGCGTCATCCTGCAGATGGCCGTGGTGCTGACCTTCGCGTCGAAGCTGCCGACGGTGAAGCTCGGCCGCATGGCCGGCCAGTTCGCCAAGCCGCGCTCTGCCGATACCGAGACGATCGATGGGGTCACCTTGCCCAGCTATCGCGGCGACAACGTCAACGACATCGCCTTCACCCCCGAGGCGCGCATCCCTGATCCGCAGCGGATGATTCAGGGCTACAGCCAGTCCGCCGCGACGCTCAACCTGCTGCGCGCCTTCGCCAGCGGCGGCTATGCCAATCTGCACCAGGTCCACAAATGGACGCTCGACTTCATGGGCAAGAGCCCGTGGAGCGCCAAGTTTGCCGACGTCGCCGACCGCATCGGCGAGGCGCTCGACTTCATGCAGGCGTGCGGGATCGACGCCGACAGCGTCCCCCAGCTCAAGGGCACCGATTTCTACACCAGCCACGAAGCGCTGCTGCTCCCCTACGAGCAGGCGCTGACCCGGCAGGATTCGCTCACCGGCGACTGGTACGACACTAGCGCGCACTTCCTGTGGATCGGCGACCGCACCCGGTTCGAGGGCAGCGCGCATGTCGAATTTCTGCGCGGCATCGGCAACCCGATCGGCATGAAGTGCGGTCCGAGCCTCGAGCCCGACGCGCTGATCCGCCTGCTCGACACGCTCAATCCCGCGCGCACGCCGGGCCGCATCACCCTGATCACGCGCTACGGTCACGACAAGATCGAGGCCGGCCTGCCCAAGCTCGTCCGCGCGGTGAAGCGCGAGGGGCATCCGGTGGTGTGGAGCTGCGACCCGATGCACGGCAACGTCGTCAAGGCCGCCAACGGCTACAAGACGCGCCCGTTCGAGCGGATCCTCGACGAAGTGCGCGGCTTCTTCGCCGTGCATCGCGCCGAGGGCACCTATGCCGGCGGCATCCATGCCGAGATGACCGGGCAGAACGTGACCGAGTGCACCGGCGGCATGATCGACATCGGCGAGCACGATCTGGCCGACCGCTACCACACCCATTGCGACCCCCGCCTCAACGCCGGTCAGAGCCTCGAACTCGCCTTCCTGCTGGCGGAGATGCTCAACGACGAGATGGCGGAGCGGCGCAAGGCGGCCTGACGCGGTCAGGCGCCGGCGGCGGGTGCGGTGCGCAGGTAGCGCATCACCCAGTTGGTCTCCCAGTTCGCGCCGCCGTCGGGCGAGAAGGCCTGCTCCCAGCGCGCTTCGTCCGGGTTCACCGACGAAAAACGGCCGCGCACCAGCACCGGTCGCCCCTCGAAGGTCTCTCGCGCGTAGAAGGTACCGACACCATCGGCGAAGCGGCCGTAAAGCGGCGGATCGATCTTGCTGAGATCGCTCTCCGCCAGATACCAGTCCACCCACCGCCCGCCGGGTTCGTCGAGCGCGCGCAGGCCCATGCCGTAGGAAGTCCGTCCGCCGCGGTACGAGATGCTCTCGTTGAGATTGACCAGCCCGCCGAACAGCCGCTGGCAATGCGTTCGGCCGCCAAACTCCTCCCAGTCGTCGCTGCCCGCCAGCCGCTTGCGCAACCGGCGATGCTCGACCCGCCAGCTGCCCAGGAAATAGTCGAAATCGCCGCGGGACACTGAGCCTTCGGGCAGCGGCACTTCCTGCGCCAGCGCGCCACGCGCGCCGAGCCCCGCGAGCGCCAGCGCGGCGCCCTGAATCAAGCTGCGGCGATCCGGCCCCATCACGCGATCCTCGTGAAATCGGAGGTCCAGTTGACCTCCCAGCTCTGCCCGCCGTCGGCTGAGAAGGCCTGCTCCCACCGTGCGGTCTTGCCGGTGATCCGCGACCAGGTGACGCGCGTCTTCACCGGGCGGCCCTCGTGAACGTCATCGGACAGATAGGTCCCGATCCCGTCCACGAAGCGCCCCCGCAATGGCTGGCCGATGCGCGAGGGATCGCGTCCATCGAGCCACCAGCTCAGCCATTCGCGCGTCGCCGGATCCCAGGCACGAAAGCCCACGCCCCGAAACGTGCCCGACGGCGCCTGCATGAGATTGTCGCCGACATTGCCGTTGCCGCCCAGAACCGGCCAGTTGACGAACGTCCCGCCGAACTCGTCCCAGTCGCGGCTGCCCGCCAGCCTCCGGCGCAGCTTGCGGTGATGCACCTTCCAGCGTCCGGCGAGGAAGCCCCAGTCGTCCGGCGCCCGCGCCGCGTCGCCCCGCGGCAGCAACGGCAAGGGCGTCGGTGCCGCCGAGGTACGGGTGAAGAAATTCTCCCAGTTCATCTCCCAGGTCGCGCCGCCGTCGGGCGAGAAGCTTTGCTGCCAGTGCGGTCGCGGGCCGCGGATACCCTGCCAGTGGAAGCGCACGTCGATTGGCCGCCCTTCGAACATGTCGGCGCCGGTGAAGGTGCCGGTCTCACCCTCGAACCGGCCCAGGACCGGCGGATCGATCCGCGTCGGGTTGCGCCCGTCGAGCCACCAGATCGACCAGCGCCCAGTCGCCGGGTCATAGGCGCGAATGCCCATCGCGCGGTAATCCCCGCCAGGCAGGTGCAGCAGATTGTCGTCGATCGTGCCCAGCCCATCCAGCGTCAGCCACATCGCGCTGGTGCCGGCGAAACGATCCCAATGCGTGTCCCGCGCGAGCCGCCGCCGCAGCCGGCGGTGCTCGACCCGCCAGTTGCCCTCGAGCCATGCCCAGTCGCGGCGCCGGTCCGCCGGCTGCGCCAGCGCGCGGCCTGGCGAACCCGCCAGTATCAATCCCGAGCAGCCGAGGCCCGTGAGAACCTCGCGCCGATCCACGCTGCCGAACATCCGCATCGCACTGGTCCTTCCGAAGAGACGGATAGACTCTGCTGCCTTCCCCACGCGCACGGGACTCGAAAGATGGGACCTTAGCCTTAATATAACTTAGGGTATCGAGGAGGCCCACCTATCTTCACGGCTAAGAAGACGATAAATCCAGCTCATGCTGACCCCCGGCCTTCCCTCGCTGATCGCGATCCGCGCGTTCGAGGCGGCCGCGCGGCTCGGCGGCTTTGCGCCAGCGGCGCGCGAACTGCAGACCACCGCAGCCGCCGTCAGCTACCATGTCCGTCAGCTCGAGACCCAGCTAGGGGTCGCGCTGTTCCTGCGGCATGCGCAACGTGTGGAGCTGACCCCGGCGGGCGAGGGACTTGCCGCTGACGCCCTCGCGGCGTTCGCCACGCTCCGGGCGGGCTTCGCGCGGGCAATCGATGCCGATCAGACCCGGCTCCGCATCACCGCATTACCTACATTCGGAACCGCCTGGCTCGCGCCCCGCCTCGGGCGCTTCCGGGCGCTTCATCCCGAATTGCGCGTCGAGCTCGACCTGTCGCCGGACCCGCGCGATCTCTCCGGCGGCGGCTATGATATCGCGGTCCGCAACGGGCATGGTACCTGGCCGGGCCTGCGCACCGTACCGCTGTTCCCCAGCGTGTTCACGCCCTTGTGCGCGCCTGGGCTGGTCGAGGCGGTCCGCGGCCTGGACGATCCCTCACATCCGCTCCGCGTGCCGCTGCTTGGCCGCCCCGACTGGTGGGAGCTGTGGTACAAGGATCTCGGTCACCCTGCCGGCCCGGCGCCGGAGCGGTTCGGCACCACCTTCTCGGCCGAGCATCTCGACATCGCCGCGGCGATCGCCGGTCATGGCATCGCGATCGGCTCGCCGATCCTGTTCGCCGCCGATATCGCCGGCGGCCGCCTCGCGCGGGTCCACCCGCATGCCGCGACCGATGGGCGCGCCTTCTGGCTCGCCTATCCCGCGACGCGCCAGCCCAGCCCGAAAGTCACCGCGTTCCGGGACTGGATCGTGCCCGAGATCTCGACCGCCGCTGCCTAAAGCGTGCGGAAGTAGCTGACGCGGCTTGCCGGGATCGGCGTATTCTGCTCGATGATCGGGCGTTCCCATGAAGCGCTTGAACGCGGTCGCGCTGTGCTCCGGGTGAGTCGACTGGCGGTCGCGCGCCGCGATACCCACCAGGATCGCCCCATCGTCCGCCATGCTGACCGCCGAGGGCGTCAAGAAATCACCGATGGAATTCGGGATCAGCACGGCCTCGCCGCCGCGCCAGATCGCTGCGGCACTGTTGGTCGTGCCGAGATCGATACCGATAATCATCAAGCCCCCCTGCGCGAGATCTCGCGCAGGGTGGAGCTATCGCCTCACGGCCGTTTCCGGCAAGTGCGAAGTTACGCCCCGAATGTCCCGCGAGCGCGCGTCAGGCGGCCGCCAGCACGACCTCGTAGCTGGCGGTGGTCTTGGCCGCGACCTCCTCTTCGGTCACGCCGGGGGCGAGTTCGATCAGGCGGAAGGGTGAGCTGTGGTCCGCCCGCTGGAACACCGCGAAGTCGGTGATGATCATGTCGACCACATTCTTGCCGGTCAGCGGCAGCGTGCACTCGGGAATGAACTTCGCCCCGCCATCCTTGCTGGTGTGCTCCATCACCACGATGATCTTCTTGACGCCCGCGACCAGGTCCATCGCGCCGCCCATGCCCTTGATCATCTTGCCCGGGATCATCCAGTTGGCGATGTCGCCATTCTCCGCGACTTCCATCGCCCCCAGCACGGTCAGGTCAATATGACCGCCGCGGATCATCGCGAAGCTGTCGGCGCTGCTGAAGTAGACCGATTGCGGCAGCTCGCTGATCGTCTGCTTGCCCGCGTTGATCAGATCGGGATCCTCCTCGCCCTCGTACGGGAAGGGGCCGATGCCGAGCATGCCGTTCTCCGACTGCAGCGTCACCTCGACGCCCGCCGGGATGTGGTTGGCGACCAAGGTCGGGATGCCGATGCCCAAGTTCACGTAGAAGCCGTCGCGCAGTTCCTTGGCGGCGCGAGCGGCCATTTCGTCACGAGTCCAGGGCATTCGGGTCTCTCCGTCGGATCACTGGGATGGGGTTGCGGCGGTGCTGCGCACGGGGTTGGGCAGGATGAACCAGCCCGCACCCCACAATGGCGCCACCATCGTCTCGGTCGCCGCGGTCTGGCGCTTGCCGGCATCGCCGACCGCTTCGAACTGACTGCTGAAGTCGTTGAGCGAGTCGCCGACCAGCGCGACCACGCAATAGCCTGCCGCGATCACCTGGCGGACCTGCTCGTCGCCCTTGGCGGCCTCGGCACCGCCGCGCAGGAACAGCGTGCGGCCGGCCTGGAAACCGCCGAACCCGAGCCGGTCGAGCAACGCCGTCACGCCGGGCGCGCTGTCGGGGGAGCGGTGACTGGTGAAGATCACCGCGACCCCTTCCCGCCGCGCGGCGTCGATGCCCTCGACCGCGCCGGGTGTCGCAGCGACCAGATCGCTCCCGTCACCCTTCCAGCGGCGCCATGGGGCATCGGGGTCCGCCGCCTTGTCGGCGCTTTCGTCGATGTCGAATACCACCGCCAGCGGCTTGCCTTCACAGCTCGCGTAACGCGGCGCGTCGAGCGTCGTGCCCGGTGCGAGCACCACCGACTGGAGCGGCTCGCCGCGCTGGCGCCGGCCTGCCTGCGCCGCAAGGTGATTCCACAGCGCCTGATAGGCCTGGAGGCTGAACGCTGCAGCTTCGCCGGAACTGCCGCCCAGACCGGGCGTGGCCGTCACGCCTGCAGGCAGGCCCGGTGGCGATGGCAGCGCACCGCTGGGTGCGGGCAGCATACCCGGCTGGGGCTGCCCGGCTGCGGTGGCTTCGAAGCCTTGCATCGCGGCCCGCGCCTGGGCGGTCTTGAGCTCACCCGGCGCGCGCTGCGCCTGCTCGGATTCCTTGGGCTTTTCCGGCCCGCGCTTGCCCAGCCCGATCTTGTCGCGGGCGATCATGCCGCCCGCGGCGATCGGTATCGCCGCCGCGACGCAGCCGCCCGCCGCCACCGGCAGCAGCGCCAGCACAGCCGCGGCGCGCAGCCGGCTCACGCGGCCCCGATGCCTTCGGCCCGCGGCCGTACGGTGCGGAACTCGATCTTCTTGTCGTAGGGCGCGCCGACGATCATCCGCTTCACATAGATGCCCGGCAGATGCACCGCGTCGGGGTCGAGCGTGCCGACCGGCACCACTTCCTCGACCTCGGCGACGCAGATGTTCGCCGCGGTCGCCATCGGCTGGTTGAAGTTGCGCGCGGTCTTGCGGAAGATCAGGTTCCCGGCCTCGTCGGCTTTCCAGCCCTTGATGATCGCCAGGTCCGCGCGGATCCCGCGCTCGAGGATATATTCCTCGCCGTCGAACACCTTCACTTCCTTGCCCTCGGCGACCTTCGTGCCGACGCCGGTCTTGGTGTAGAAGCCCGGGATCCCCGCGCCGCCCGCGCGGCAGCGCTCGGCGAGCGTGCCCTGCGGGCAGAACTCGACCTCGAGCTCGCCCGCCAGATATTGCCGCTCGAACTCCTTGTTCTCGCCGACATAGGAGGAGATCATCTTCCTGACCTGGCGGCTGCGCAACAGCTTGCCCAGCCCCTCATTGTCGATCCCGGCATTGTTGCTGGCGATGGTCAGGTCCTTGACCCCCGCCGCCTGGATCGCGTCGATCAGCCGCTCCGGAATGCCGCACAGCCCGAAGCCGCCGGCGCAGATCGTCATGCCGTCGTGAAGCAGGCCCTCGAGCGCGGCCCCGGCACTGGGATAGAGCTTCTTCATCGCGGCGATTCTCTCCTGTGTGCTGTCGCCCGTGGCGATAGTCGCGCGATCCGCGATCGGTCAAGCAAACCTGAACCGACTTTCAACTTCACGCGGTTGACGGAAACGCGCTGCGTTGCAGCAAGAATGCGGCGGGCTGCGTTGAAGCGTTAACCTCTTCGACTTAGAGGTGACATCGAACCCGGGGCGGGATTGCGTGCAATGATCGAATTTTCCGTTTTCCTCTACGGGCTGCTGTCGGCCTTCGTCCTGCTCTCCGCGGAGCAGAACCGCCGTCTTGCGCGGCCCAATCCGACGATGGTTACCGTGGTCGGCTGGGGCTTGTTCTCGATGTCCTCGACCCTGGCGGTGCTGCTCGGCGGCGTCGCGCTCGCGCTCGCGCTGGGGATCAACGTCCCCGAGTTCGCCCAGTCCGCGCTTCGCTGACGCGTAAAAATAGGGCGGCCGGAGCCGCCCAGTTGCTTGGGAAGGTTATCTGGTTCAGCGTACGGAACCCCGGCGCACCAGGTTGACGATCGCCAGCAGCACGACCGCGCCCAGGAACGAGATCAGCAGCGACGTGATGCTGAACGAACCCTGGGTGATCGTCCCGCCGCCAAGCAGCGGCGTGATGAGAAGCCCCGCCAGCAGCGCGCCGACGATGCCCACCACGATGTTGAGGAAGATGCCCTGCTGGGCATCGGTGCGCATGACGATGCTGGCCAGCCAGCCGAGCACGCCGCCCACGATAAGAAGCACGATGAGATTGATCATCCGTCGTCTCCCGCAATCCGGCTCGGCAGTACCGAGTCATGCGGATATACGGTTGAAACCGCGGGACGTTCCGCCCGCAACTAAATTACGCCGGGACAGGAGGCACGATGGCGATCTACGCATTCCAGGGCATCGCGCCGTCCATCGATCCCGATGCCTGGATCGCGCCCAGCGCCGACGTGATCGGCGACGCCCGGCTCGCGGCGGGGGCCAGCCTGTGGTTCGGCGCGGTGATCCGTGCCGACAACACCCCGATCATCGTCGGCGAGCGCAGCAATATCCAGGAAGGCGCGATGCTCCATTCCGATCCCGGCATCCCGCTCACCATCGGCGCCGACTGCACGGTCGGCCATCACGCGATCCTGCACGGCTGCACGCTCGGCGACCGCGTGCTCGTGGGTATGGGCGCGATCGTCCTCAACCGCGCGGGGATCGGCGACGACTGCCTGATCGGGGCCGGCGCGCTGGTCACCGAGGGCAAGATCTTCCCGCCCGGCAGCCTGATCGTCGGCAGCCCCGCGCGCGCGGTGCGTGAGCTCGACGCTACGGCACGCGCAGCCTTGCTCATTTCCGCGCACGGCTACGCTGATCGCCAGCGCCGCTTTCGCGCGGGCCTGACCCGCATCGACTAGCGATTTCAAAAATCGGGTATGGCGATCCCTGCCCGCCTGGGGTGTGCCGCTGGACAGGAAAATCAGTTCGGGTATGAAACGCAAATGACCCTTCCCGCACTCTTCGGCCGCTTGCGCCTGCCCGTCATCGGCTCGCCGCTGTTCATCGTCTCCGGCCCCGAGCTGGTCATCGCCCAGTGCAAGGCGGGGATCGTCGGCTCCTTCCCCGCGCTCAACGCCCGGCCGCAGAGCCAGCTCGACGAATGGCTCCACCAGATCACCGAGGAGCTCGCGGCGTGGAACCGCGACAATCCGGATCGCCCTGCCGCGCCCTTCGCGGTCAACCAGATCGTGCACCGCTCGAACGACCGGCTCGAGGCGGACCTGACGACCTGCGCGAAATGGCAGGTGCCGATCGTCATCACCTCGCTGGGCGCGCAGGAGGCGGTGAACCAGGCCGTGCACGGCTGGGGCGGCATCACGCTGCATGACGTGATCAACGAGCGATTCGCGCACAAGGCAGTGGAAAAGGGCGCCGATGGCCTGATTCTCGTCTGCACCGGCGCAGGCGGCCATGCCGGCCAGCTCAACCCCTTCGCCTTCGTCCAGGAAACGCGGTCCTGGTTCGACGGGCCTGTCATCCTCTCGGGCGCGATCGCGAACGGCGGAGCGATCCTCGCGGCTCAGGCGATGGGGGCCGACCTCGCCTATATCGGCTCGCCCTTCATCGCGACCGCGGAAGCCAATGCCGGCGAGGCATATAAGAACGGCATCGTCGAGGGTTCGGCCTCCGACATCGTCTACACCAACCTCTTCACCGGCGTGCACGGCAACTATCTGCGCGCCTCGATTGCGAGCGCGGGCCTCGACCCCGACAATCTCCCGGTGAGCGATCCGAGCACGATGAACTTCGGCTCGGGCGGCAATCAGAAGGCCAAGGCCTGGCGCGACATCTGGGGCTCCGGTCAGGGCATCGGCGCGATCCATGCGGTCACCCCGGTCGCCGAATTCGTCGACCGGCTCGATGGCGAGTATCGCGCGGCGCGTGCGCGGACCGCGGCGCTCCCGGAGGGCGGTTGGGCCGGCGCTGCGCTAGAAGGCGTGCGATAGGCGGTCGAGCATTCGCCGCGCCGGGCTGACTGGCACGGGCGCATCGTCATCCTGAGTCGAGTCGATCCGCGCCACGCGGCGATACAGGTCCTGGCTCGCCGCGATCAGCCCCTGCGCGGCCAGCGGCATCGCATCGAACGACGCGCGGTCGGTCTCCGGCGCCTGGCCGAGCCGCCGCGACGGATCGAGCGCGTCGCCGAGCGCGATCTCCCCGGCATTCACCGCACGTTGGGTCAGCAGCCAGGCGATGACATGCATCAGCCGCGTCGTCACCTTGAGCGACTCGCACGAGAACACGACCCGCGTCATCGCGTCGAGCGTGTCGCGCTCATCGCGCCCGATCTCGTCGAAATAGGCGCGCGCCTCGTCCGCCAGCAACATCGCCTCGGTATAAAGCGAGTCGATCAGGCGCTGATGGATCTGCGCGGTAGCCTTGCCCCCAGTCATAATGGGCAACGCTGACAGAAACCTTCCGGAAGCGGAATAGCCAATCCGCGCAACGCGATGTCCCAAAGCGATGCGCTGTGCATAACCGCGCTCAGGCGATGATGTCGGGGATCAGCCGGTCCTCGAGCATCGAGATCTCGTCGCGCAGCCGCAGCTTGCGCTTCTTGAGCCGCGCGATCTGGAGCTGGTCCGGCGCGTTGGCGCTCGCCAGCGCCTCGATCGCGGCGTCGAGATCGCGATGCTCGATGCGCAGCAGTTCGAGGCGGCGCAGAATCTCGGTCTCGTCCATTGCGCAACCCGTCCCCTCGGCCTCGCCCATTTGCGCCGGCCCGGATCGGCCCGTCGCAGTTCGCCGTTGCCCCGTCGATGCCGTGATTCGCAAGGGGCGACAAGCGCCGCGAATCGTGATTTACTCCTTGGTCCCCCAACCCTGAGCAGGAGGATTGCTTCCATGCAAAACGCGCATCTCTCGGCACTCGAGGCCAAGCACGCGACTCTCGATCGCAGGATCAGCGCCGAGTCGCAACGGCCCCTTCCCGATCAGATGATCATCGCCGACCTGAAGCGCCAGAAGCTCCGCGTAAAGGAGGAAATCGCGCACCTGTAGGCTGCGCGGTCACGGTGTCGCCCTGGCCCCTGGCCAGGGTGGCGCCCCAGCGACTCGGCCGGTTCGAAACCGGCCGCCACTCAAATCATTTCGCCACTCAAATCACTTTCGAAAGAGCGGGCGTGCCGGCGGGGGCGCGGTCTCCGTGGCCTTCGCATAGCGCGGCGTACGGGCCCCGGTGCCGACCGGCTTGCGCGCGGACATCGGATCGATCTCGCGGTCGAACGCGATCCCGATCCGGCCTTCAGCGGCCCAGGCGATTCGCCCGCCGACCCAGCCCACGCCGCGCACATCGACCTCGACGCGCGTGCCCGTGGCCACGGGTTGGGCATATTCCGCCATCAGCCCGCCGGAGGAGAGATTGCGGACCCGCACCGTCACTTCCGGCAGGTCGTCGATGCGCAGCTGCGCGGCGAGCAGCAGGCTGTCGCGCGAGCCGCTGCGCTGGCTCGACGGATCGTCGCTCGTAATGGCGTTCAGGGGATTGTTGGAAAACTGGTCCATCTACCGCTCTGCAATTCACCTGCGCGCGGATTAGAGCAGGTAGGGCTATCCAAAGCGTTAATCGGCGCGGTGATTCGCAGCCATTCCGGGGCTATTCGTCGCGCGAGACCTTTTCGTTGCGCTCGTGACGTTCCTGCGCCTCGACGGTCATCGTCGCGATCGGCCGCGCTTCGAGGCGGCCAAGGCTGATCGGCTCGCCGGTCACCTCGCAATAACCATATTCGCCATCCTCGATCCGGCGCAGCGCCGCGTCGATCTTGGCGATCAGCTTGCGCTGGCGGTCGCGGGTGCGCAGCTCGATCGACCAGTCGGTCTCGCTCGACGCGCGGTCGGTGAGGTCCGCCTCGCGCAGCGAATCAACTTGAAGCTGCGTGAGCGTGCCCGCGGCCTCACGATGGATCGCGTCCTTCCAGGCGAGCAGCTTCTCGCGGAAATACTGAAGCTGGCGCGAGTTCATGAAGGGCTCGTCGGCACTTGGCCGATAGCCGTCGGGTAGATCATTGGCCGCCGGCGGGGCCTTTTCCGGGTCGTCGCGATGCTCGTAAACCGTCGCCATGCCACTCTCCACACCGGATCGCGTCGGCGCTGCCGATCGAAATCCGCCCTTTGCCCGACGGCGCTATAGGGACGAGCGCCCGGCTCCACAAGCGTCCGAATCCATAGACTCGCGCGCCAAACCGTTCTTGCTGTGGAGGAAATTGCCCGACCCTGAACCGGACGCCACATCGATGTTCATGTTAACCATGTTCGTTAAGTAAAACGCGTGGCATCCGGCCCGAATTGTCCCTCAGCGGAACATTAACCATGTTGCGGTGGGCGAGGTGAGACAAAAACGTCCGTGACGGTACCAAAGCATGGTTAACGTCATTGCACTTAATAGTTTGTTCTGCACTTTCTGGGCATGAGCCTGTGCAGGCGCTGCATCATGCAGCTTCGGGGCAGCCTCTGGGGATAAGAGAGAACGACCATGTCGGTTCGGATGGCCTTGGCGAAATTGTGCGCATGTGCATGCGGCGGCGCCGTGATCGGCGGCGGCGCGGTGCATGTCGCCGAATCTCGTGCTGAGCGTACCTATGTGTCGAAGGGGGCGGTGGCGAAGAAGCGCGTGATCACCAAGCGCGTGGTCAAGCGCCCGATCCGCAAGCGGATCGTGCGGCGCACGGTCACCACCACGGCGCAGTGCCAGCCCCAGGTGGTCACGGTCACCACCCAGGGCGCGCCGGTTCCCCTGCCCCCGCCCGTCTATGCGGAAATGCCCGCGGTCGGCGGTGGCGGCGGCGGTGCGGCAGCTGCGACCGGCGGCGGCTTCGGCGGCGGCGGCGGCTTTGCCGGGGGCTTCTTCGCGGGCGGCTTCTTCGGCGGTTCGGGCGGCGGCTCGAGCAGCGGCGGGATCGTGATCTCGTCGACATCCTCCTCGTCGGGCGGCTCGACCTCCACGGGCGGGTCCTCCACCTCGACCGGGGGCTCCTCCACCTCGACGGGTGGATCGTCCACGTCGACCGGCGGCTCGTCGACCTCGACGTCGACCGGCGGTTCGTCGACCTCCACCTCCACCGGTGGTTCGTCGACCTCGACCTCGGCTTCCTCGTCGGGCGACGTGTCGTCGTCGACCTCGACCTCGGCGTCGACCTCCTCCTCGACCTCGGCCTCCTCGTCGGGCGACGTCTCGTCCTCGACCTCGAGCGGCTGGAGCACGTCGAGCGGCTGGAGCAGCACGTCCTCGACCAGCACCTCGACCTCGACGTCGAGCGGCTCGACCGGTTCGTCGGGCGGGCCCGACCCGGTTCCCGCGCCGCCGATGGTCCTGCTGTTCGGTGCAGCGGCAGCGGCGCTGGTCGCGCGCAAGCGCTTCCAGAACCGCAAGGCGAAGGACGCGGTCCCGGCCGAATAATCAGCCGGCGTCGAGCAAGGCCTGCTCGATTTCGGGAATCGTATGGCGGGTGAGGTCCTTGTCGATCTCGCCCGCCAGTCGATTCTCGACTTCCTTGTGATAATGTTTGCGCAGCTCACCCAGTGTCTTGGGCGGCGCGACGATGATCAGCGACTCGAAGTCGTTGTTGAGCGCTCTCGCTTTGAGCAGGTCCGCGGTGTCCGCCGCGAAACGGTCCTCCTCCAGTTGATGGAAGTCGGTCTCCTCCATCGTCCCGCGTGACGGCGCGAACTGCGCGCCGCCGCCCAGCGCATGCTGCGATCCGCCCTGCGCCACCGGCGGCGCGCCCTGTCCGGACTGAGTTCGAGGAGGCGCCGCCCGACGCGTCGGTCTTCTGGTCCGAATCCTTGGGGTTCTGCTGCACGCGCTTGCGCTCGACCTGGAGGTTGGGATGCACCTCGTCGCCCTCGTTCCTCAGGAACAGCATCTTGCGGCCGTCGGCGACCACGACAAAGGCGTTGTGCGGAACCTGCATGGCTCATCTCCTCATTTGTTACGGAGGGGAACGCATAGGATGCGGAGCGGGTTGCGCGCGCCCGGCCGCCCCGCCATAGCCTGCCCGCCATGCACGACATCCGCCTGATCCGCGAAAACCCCGAAGCCTTCGACGCGGCGCTGGTCCGCCGCGGCGCCGATCCGGAATCCGCCACCCTGATCGCGCTCGACGAGGCGCGGCGCACCCTCACCACGCGCCAGCAGGAGGTGCAGGCGCGCCGCAACGACCTGTCGAAGCAGGTCGGCCAAGCCAAGGCGGCGAAGGACGAGGCACGCGCGCAGGCGCTGATGGCCGAGGTCGCGGACCTCAAGGATGAGCTCGAAACGCTCACCTTGTCGCAGGGCGCCGCGGACGAGGCGTTGAAAACCGCCCTCTCCGCGCTCCCCAATCTGCCCGCTGCCGACGTCCCAGACGGCGCCGACGAGGACGACAACCAGCTCGTCCACGAACGCGGTTCGCAACCCGCCTTCGCCTTCGAGCCGCGTGAGCACGACACGTTCGGCCCCGCGCTCGGTCTCGACTTCGAGACCGGCGCCCTCCTTTCGGGCGCCCGCTTCACGCTCGTCCGCGGCCATGCGGCCAAGCTCGCCCGCGCGCTCGGCCAGTTCATGCTCGACACACTGACCGTCGACCATGGCTATGAGGAGGTGAACCCGCCGCTCCTCGTCCGCGACGAGGCGGTGTACGGTACCGGCCAGCTGCCAAAGTTCGCCGAGGACCTGTTCCGCACCACCGACGGCCGCTGGCTGATCCCGACCGCCGAGGTCAGCCTCACCAACATCGTGCGCGACCAGATCCTCGCCGCCGACGCCCTCCCCTTGCGCTTCACCGCGCTCACTCCCTGCTTCCGCTCGGAGGCCGGCGCCGCGGGCCGCGATACGCGCGGCTATATCCGCCAGCACCAGTTCGACAAGGTCGAGATGGTCTCGATCGTCACCCCCGACGCCTCCGAGGCCGAGCACGAGCGCATGACCGCCTGCGCCGAGGACGTGCTGACCCGGCTCGGCCTCGCCTTCCGCCGCATGAAGCTCTGCGCCGGCGACATGGGCTTCTCTGCCGCACGCACCTACGATCTCGAGGTGTGGCTGCCCGGCCAGGGCCGCTATCGCGAGATCTCGTCCTGCTCGACCTGCACCGACTTCCAGGCGCGCCGCATGAATGCGCGCTACCGGGGCGAGGACGGCAGGCCCGCCTTCGTCCACACGCTCAACGGCTCGGGCCTCGCCGTCGGCCGCACCTTGGTCGCGGTGCTGGAGAACTATCAGAACGAGGACGGCTCGGTCGCGGTGCCCGAGGCGCTCAAGCCCTATCTGCGCGGCCTCAACCGCCTCGAACCGGCATGAGAATCCTCCTCACCAACGACGACGGCGTCCACGCTCGCGGGCTCGAGGTGCTGGAGCGCATCGCCCGCACCCTCTCGGACGACATCACCATCGTCGCCCCGCTCGAGGAACAGTCGGGCAAGGGCCGCTCGCTCTCGCTCACCGAGCCCGTCCGGCTGCGCAAGTTCGGCGAGCGCCGCTTCGCCGTCACCGGCACGCCCACCGACGCCGTGATGATGGCGCTGGCGCAGATCATGAAGGACGCCAGGCCCGATCTCATCCTCTCCGGCGTCAACCGCGGGGCCAACCTCGCCGAGGATGTGAGCTATTCCGGCACCGTCTCCGCCGCGATGGAAGGCGCGCTCGCCGGCATCCGCTCGGTCGCGCTGAGCCAGCGCTATGCCGATCTCGCCCCCGGCGAACGCGTCAGCTTCGACGCCGCCGAGATATGGGGCGAGCGCGTGCTGCGTCCGCTGCTCGACGCCGACTGGGCGCCGCGCACGCTGATGAACATCAACTTCCCGCCGGTTCCGGCGAGCGAAGTCGCCGGGATCAAGCCCGTCAACCAGGGCCTGCGCGACTATGGCCGGCTCAAGCTCGACAAGCGCACCGACCCGCGCGGCTTCGACTATTACTGGTTCGGCCTCGGCCGCATCAACTACACGCCCGAAGCGGATACCGACCTCGAGGCCATCGAGCAGGGCTACATCACCGTAACCCCGCTGCATTTGGACCTGACGCACCGTGAATCGCTTGATATGCTTGCCCGCATTTATGGTTAATGCCGGGGGGCATGATCGGAATGGGGGACTATTGCAGGGGAATCGCGTCGCTCGCGCTGATCGCGCTGGCGAGTGCGTGCGTCCCGCCGGGTAGCGGCCCGCTGCTCGGCCGCGGTCATGTGCAGGATCCGGACCCGACCGCCGCGCCGCGGCACGAGGCGGAGGTCGTCGCCCTGCCCGCGCCGCCGCCCGCCTGGGAAGCGCGCCCGGTCACGCCCGACGCCCGCACGGTCGTGGCGTCGGTCTATGTCGTGCAGCAGGGCGACACGCTGCGTGGCATCGCCAACAGGATCGGCGCCGGCTCGGAAGCGATCGCGCGCGCCAACGGGCTCGTCGCGCCCTTTATGATCCGCGCCGGCCAGCGCCTCTCGATCCCCGGCGGCCGTTATCATCTGGTCCGCACGGGCGAGACCGGCATCGCCATCGCCCGCGCCTATGGCGTTGCCTGGGACCAGATCATCGCCGTCAACGAGCTGACCGAGCCCTATATCCTGCGCGTCGGCCAGCGCGTGCTGATCCCCGGCGCCGAACGCCCGCGCACGCGTGAGGAGCGCGCCGCCGCCTTTCGCATCGACATCGACGACATCGTCACGGGCGGCCAGCCCGCGATCCCCGAGCGCACCCGCCCGGCCCGCGCCACGGCCTCCTCCGCCCGAGTCCTGCCCTCGACCACCCCGGTGGCGCCGCCGTCCGCGCTCAAGGGCCAGTTCCAATGGCCGGTGCGCGGCCAGATCGTCCGCCGCTTCGGTCCGGTGGCGAGCGGCGAGCGCAGCGACGGGCTCAAGATCGCCGTGCCGCACGACACGCCCGTGCTCGCCGCCGCCGACGGCACCGTCGCCTATGTCGGCAGCGACATTCCCTCGCTCGGCGGGCTCGTCATTCTCCAGCATGGCGGCGGCTGGACCACGGTCTACGGTCATGCCGGCCAGCTCCTCGTCCAGCGCGGCCAGAGCGTGAAGCGCGGACAGATGATCGCGCTGTCGGGCGACAGCGGCGCGAACCGCGCGCAGCTGCATTTCGAGATGCGCCAAGGCCGCACCCCCGTCGACCCGATCCCGAGGCTCCCGGCGCGCCCCTGAGGACGCATTGCCTGCAACGCGATAGCGGCTAAGCTCCGCCGCGATGCGCTTCCTCCCCCACGCCACGCTCAAGCGCAAATCGACGCTGCCCGTCTGGGTCTCGATCAGCTGGCGCGTGCTGGCGGTCCTCAGTCTTCTCGCACTCGCGATCGGCGTGCACTGGTTCGACCGCGAGGGGCTGCGCGACAATTATGACGGGCATATCAGCTTCGTCGACATCGTCTATTTCACGATGATCTCGATCACCACCACCGGCTATGGCGACATCGCCCCGGTGACCGAGCGCGCGCGCCTGTTCGACGCGCTGGTGGTGACCCCGATCCGCGTCTTCGCGGTGCTGCTGTTCATCGGCACCGCCTATAATTTCGTCCTCAAGCGCACATGGGATAGGTGGCGCATGGCCCTGATTCAGCGAAACCTCCACGGCCACATCATCGTCGCCGGCTTCGGCACCACCGGCTCGGAAGCGGTCGACGAGCTGATCGCGCGCGGCACCGATCCCGGCCAGATCGTCGTGATCGACGGCGACGCCCAGGCATTGGAACGCGCCCGCGACTGCGGCTGCACGATCCTTCAGGGCGACGCGACGCGCGACCAGACGCTCGAGGACGTCAAGATCGCCCGCGCCCAGTCGATGATCGTCAGTGCGGGGCGCGACGACACCTCGGTACTGATCACCCTCACCGCGCGCCACCTCGCCCCGAACCTGCGCATCAGCACGGTGGTGAAGGCCGAGGACAACGAGCTCCCCGCACGCGCCGCCGGCGCCACCACCGTGATCAACCCCGTGAGCTTCGCCGGCCTGCTGCTCGCCAGCTCGTGCAAGAGCCAGCATGTCGCCGACTACATGATGGACCTGGCCTCGATCGAAGGCCCGGTGGCGCTTGCCGAGCGTCCCGTGGCGGGAAGCGAGATCGGCCGCCCGCTCTCGGCCATCGCCACGGGCATCGGCCTGCGCATCTATCGCGGCGGGGAGCCCTATGGTTTCTTCACCGACGAGGCAAAAGCGCTTCAGGCCGGCGACACCATCGTCGAGGTGATCCGCACCGGAGCCAAGCGCGCCTCCTAGCCTCCCGGATCGGCCGCGGCGGCGCGCGCCCGCTCCGCGGCGCTTCTGCCGATCCGGCGAAGATCCTCGACGAAAAGGGCATATTCCTCCGCCTGGCGATCGTGCACGCGCAAAAGGAAGCTGGGATGGACGGTGACCCACATTTCGCGTCCGTCGGGCATCTTCTGCGCCTCGCCGCGCATCGCGGAAACGGTCACCGGCTTGGCGAACAGGGATCGTGCTGCCGTTGCGCCGAGCGCGACCGTGATCTGCGGGCGGATCAATGTCAGCTCCTGCTCGAGCCACCAGCGGCAGGCAGCGATCTCGCCGCCGTTCGGCTTTTCGTGAATGCGGCGCTTCCCGCGGCGCTCGAACTTGAAATGCTTCACCGCATTGGTGACGTAGCACTGGCTCCGATCGATTCCGGCCTCGGCCAGCGCCCGGTCGAATAGCTGGCCGGCCGGGCCGACAAAGGGTTTGCCCGCCAGGTCCTCCTGGTCGCCGGGCTGCTCTCCCACGAACACGATTCTCGCGTCCAGCGGCCCTTCGCCGAACACCGTCCGGCCTGCCGTTTCGTGGAGTTTGCAGCGCGTGCAGCGCATCGCCTCGATGCGCAGCGAGTCCCAGCTTCGCACCGCATTGTCGCCGGCGAGCGCCGCGGCCGACGTCGCGACCATCTCGCGCTCGCGCTTCTGCGCGCCCGCGACCAGGTCGCGCACCAGCGCGGTCTCGGGCATGTTCTTCCAGTATTTCCTGGGCATCTCCTTCAGCATCGCGCCGACCTTCACGCGCGCCGGATTGAAGATCGAGGCATAGTAGGTTTTCCACACCTCCTCGACCAAATCGCTGCCCGGCGCCTCGGCCTTGGTGGCGCCTGGCCCCTCCGACAGTGCCTCACCATCCCAATGGAGCGACAGCGCCGGCGTCAGGATCGACCAGCACATGCTGGCGAAGCGGCGGACGAAGAACCCGGCATTGGCGCGCACGATATGGTGCTCGGGCTCGAACCAGGCGACGTAACGCGCACCCTCGGCGCCATCGACCTCCCGGAAGCGCAGAAAGGCCCGCATCTTGTGCATGTCGCGCCGGACTGATCGCGCCATATGGTCGAGCCGCCGCAGCAGCGGATCGGCGCTGTCCTCCATCTGGCGCGGGTTGTCGCGCAGGCGGCGGAGCAGCGCGAACAAGAGCGAGAAGCGCTCCGGATCGCTGTGGCAGATCGCCGTGGACGCGAGATCGACGAACGCGCGGGGGACGGCAAAGGCGCCTTCGGGAGCTGGCGGCAACGGTGCGGGTGGCGCCCCGAACAGATCGGCATCGCCATCGACCTGCCACAGCACCTGCTGCGGCGCCGCATCGATCAAGACGAGGGCGCGGGCAGCCCTCCGCCAGCCGTCGAAATCGTCCTGGGCGGCAAGCGCCACAATGTGCATCGGAGCATCCGCGGGGACGCCGGCGTCACGCACCGAACAGCTCCAGCTGCGCCGGCTTGGGCCTAGGCGGCGCGAAGAGCGCATCGGCCAATGCCGTGGGCCGCCAGTCGGCCGCGATCATGAATGGGCGCAGGCGTGCGATCGAGACGGTCAGGCGCGCGATGTCGTCGAGCCGCAGCCGTCGATGGCGTCGCGCGGCAATGATGCCGTTCACCGCCTGCACGCCGAGCCCGGGGATGCGCAGCAGCGCCTCGCGCGGCGCTCGATTGGCGTCGAGCGGGAAGAAGTCCCGGTGCTTGAGCGCCCAGGCGAGCTTGGGGTCGATGTCGAGCGGCAGGTTGCCGCTGTCGTCCGCCGAACTCGCCACTTCCTGACTCGAGAAGCCGTAGAAGCGCATCATCCAGTCCGCCTGGTACAGCCGGTGCTCGCGCATCAGCGGCGGCCGGACGAGCGGCAGCACGGCGCTGGCATCGGGGATCGGCGAGAAGGCCGAGTAGTAGACCCGGCGCAGGCGATAGCGGTCGTAGAGCGTCGCCGCGCGCGTCACGATCGCGGAATCGGTGGCGGCGTCGGCGCCCACGATCATTTGGGTCGATTGACCGGCTGGCGCGAAATCGGGGGCGGACCTGTAACGGGCCTTCGCATCGGCGCCGTCGAGGATCGCGGTGTTCATCGCCCCCATCGCGCCCTCGATCTGCGCTGCGTTCTTCTCCGGCGCGAGCCGCTCGAGCCCGGCGACGGTCGGACGCTCGACATTGATCGAGACCCGGTCGGCATGACGCCCGGCCTCGCGAATCAGATCGGCGTCGGCGTCGGGGATCGTCTTCAGGTGGATGTAACCGCGAAAGTCATGGTCCTCGCGAAGCGACCGCGCCACCTCCACGATCTGCTCCATCGTGTAGTCGGGCGACCGGATGATGCCCGACGAGAGGAACAGGCCTTCGATATAATTGCGCCGGTAGAAGGCGAGCGTCAGCTGCACCACCTCCTGCGCCGTAAACCGGGCGCGGCGGACGTTCGAGCTCTTGCGGTTGATGCAATAGTGGCAGTCGAAGATGCAGCTGTTGGTCAGCAGGATCTTGAGCAGGCTGATGCATCGTCCGTCCGGCGCATAGGCATGGCAGATGCCCATGCCCTCGGTCGATCCGATCCCGGTGCCGTTCGCACTGTCCCGTTTCCGGGTTCCCGACGAGGCGCAGGACGCATCATATTTGGCGGCGTCGGCGAGAATCGCCAGCTTCTGCTGAACATCGTACCGGGACATTTTGATCCCTATATGTTCTCAATTTTACCGTGTCGATACAGATTGTTGGTTGAATCCCCGCCGCGAGAGCGGGCCGGACTTGGAGGCTCGTTCCCGCGAGCATCGTCACCTCCTTCCAATGTTGGATCTGATCTGCTCCAAGCTCTTCGATGGAGCCACGCGCCGCCCTACGAAATCCCCTGACACGCCGCCGCGCCGGTGGCGCGCGACTGCCGCGTCGGTGGCGCGTCGGTGGCGCGTCGGTGGCGCGTTCCCGGCGCAGTTGCCCGGAACCCCTCCATATTTGTCAACTATGTCAACCGCCACGCCGGGACAGCGGCCACGCCATCCCCGCCCCTATCTTTTTTCGCAGAAATCCCTATGTGGCGCGCCAATCATGGCAACGCGACTCCCCGAAGCCCCCAAGGTGGGCATGGTGTCGCTCGGCTGTCCCAAGAACCTGGTCGACTCCGAGCGTATCCTGACCAAGCTCCGTTCCGACGGCTATGCCATGTCGGCCGACTATGCCGGCGCCGACGTGGTGCTGGTCAACACCTGCGGCTTCCTCGACAGCGCCAAGGAGGAGAGTCTCGAGGCGATCGGCGAGGCGATCGCGGAGAATGGCCGAGTCATCGTCACCGGCTGCATGGGCAAGGAAGCCGAGGTGATCCGCGCCCGCTTTCCCAATGTCTTGGCGGTCACGGGTGCGCACCAATATGAGGAAGTCGTCGGTGCCGTGCACGACGCCGCGCCGATGCCGCCCAACGCCTTCCTCAACCTGGTGCCGGATAGCGGCCTCAAGCTCACGCCGCGCCACTACAGCTATCTGAAGATCAGCGAGGGCTGCAACCACCGCTGTTCCTTCTGCATCATCCCCAGCCTGCGCGGCGACCTCGTCAGCCGCCGCCCCGACGCGATCCTGCGCGAGGCCGAGAAGCTGGTCGAGGCGGGGACCCGGGAGCTGCTGGTGATCAGCCAGGACACCTCGGCCTATGGCGTCGACATCCGCAAGGAACCGCGGATGTGGAAGGGGCAGGAGGTCGTCCCCCACATGACCGATCTCGCCCGCGAGCTGGGCAGGATCGTCGCCCAAGTCGATGGCTGGGTGCGCCTCCATTATGTCTACCCCTACCCCCATGTCGACCAGGTCATTCCGCTGATGGCCGAGGGGTTGATCCTCCCCTATCTCGACATTCCCTTCCAGCATGCCTCCCCCAGCGTCCTGCGCACGATGCGCCGGCCGGCGAACGAGGCGAAGGTGCTGGAGCGACTCAGGAACTGGCGCAGCATCGCGCCCGACATCACCATCCGCTCGACCTTCGTCGTCGGCTTTCCCGGCGAGACCGAGGAGGATTTCCGGTACCTGCTCGACTGGCTCGACGAAGCCCAGCTCGATCGCGTCGGCGCGTTCCGCTTCGAGCCGGTCGAAGGCGCGGCGGCCAACGACCTGCCCGGCGCGGTGCCGGAAGAGGTCAAGGAAGAGCGCTACGCCCGCATCATGGAGAAGACCGCCGCGATCAGCGCCGCCAAGCTCCAGGCCAAGGTCGGCCGCACGCTCGAGGTGATCGTCGACGAGGTCGACGGGGACGGTGCCAATGCCCGGTCCCAGGCCGATGCGCCCGAGATCGACGGCACGGTGTTCCTGCGCGACGCCGGCCATCTCGCGCAGGGCGATATCGTTCGTGTCGAGATCGAGGACGCCGACGATCACGACCTCTACGGCGTGCCGCTGGCCTAGTCGGTGACGGGGGGAATGCTGGTGCGCCGTCAGCTTCCACGCCCCGCCGCGCTTTCTCCTGCGAAGAGGAGCGCGTCAGCCGTCATCGCATTCCATTCACCCTGGGGCGGGTGCCGGTGGTGGCGGTGACCGTGCGACCCCTGGTTGTGACCGCCGTCGCTCCGGCTCTTTGGCTGACATTTGCCGGCGCCCTGGCGGAAGACGGCATCCGCAGCACCCCGGTTGACCCGCTGGCGATCGCCGACGACGATTTCGCCCGCCACCGCGATCCCGCCGAGTGGCGCGGGCTCGCCGTCACCCGCCTCGAGTTTCAGGAGGAACGCGGCGCCTGGCGCCTGTTCCGCATCGCCAACACCAGGAAGCCTCGCGGTCCCTTCTGGTTTGTGCCCCACGACAACGAGAATGCAGGGTTCGAAGCCGCCCTCGCCGGGGTACGGAAACATGGCGGCGTGGTGATCGCGGTCGATTCCGGGATCACCGAGGACGGCAAGCGCCGCAACGCCGCGGTCGACCGCGGCCGCCCGATCGACCCCAACCGCAATTTCCGCGACGGCTATCCGCGCTACGCCAACGCCATCCTTGCCGACTATGCCCATGGTGTCCGTCCGATCATCGCGCTCCACACCAACTCGCCGGGATTCGATACCGGCGCCTCGCGCTGCAACCAGTCCGACCCGCCCGGCCGAGGCGAGGTCTCGATCCGCTTCTGCGACGACGTGATGCAGCCGCGCCCGTCGCAAAGTCGCGCCTGGCCGTTCGACGACGAGGACAGCCTCGCCTATGTGGCCTGGCGCAGCGGTACCTCCCCTGCCACCGCCTGGTGCGGCCGGGCGCTGGCGAAGGCCGATTTCAATGTCGTGTTCGAACGCGTGGCGGTCAGCGACGGATCGCTCTCCAACTACGCCCTGCTGCGCGGGCTCGACTATGTGAATTTCGAGACGCGGGAGCGCGGCCTCGATCCCGCCGCGCTGGCCGAGAGCCGCGACCGCCTCGTCGCGATGGTCGACCGCGCCCTCAGGCTCTGCCTGCACGGATAAGCGCTTGGCGGTCATGCCCCAGGGTGTTTACATCGCCGCAATGACCGACCTGTCCCCGCTGCTTCAGCCCGATCGCGGCCAGCCCGCGCGCACCATCCACCTCGTCCATCCCGACAAATGGGCCGAATGGCTCAAGGCCCAGCCGGCGCGCGTGCGCACCGCGGTCACTGCCCACAAGCTCACCGGCAAGGCGGGCAACCGCGCCGTCCTGCCCGGCGACAAGGACGAGGACTGGTCGATGCTGCTGGTTTGCGACGAGGCGGAGACCTCGCCCTTCCGCATCGCCTCGCTCGGCGAGCAGCTTCCTGCCGGCACCTATCGCCTGGCCGATGGCGAACCTGGCGCCGCGATGCTCGGCTGGGTGCTCGCACAATACCGGTTCGAGCGCTATCGCAAGGAAGAGAATCCCAGCGGCCCCCGCACGCTGCTGACGAGCGAACCCGGCCGGATCGAGGAGACGCTGCGCCTCGCCGCCGCAACCTTCAAGGTGCGCGACTTGGTCAACACCGCCGCCGCCGACATGGGTCCGGCCGACCTGGAAGCGGAAGCCGCCGCCCTGACCAAGGCGCACAAGGCGACGCTCACCGTCACCCGCGGCGATGCGCTCGAACAGGGCTATCCGATGATCCATGCGGTCGGCATGGCGGCCGCACGCGGGCGCGAGCCGCGGCTGATCGAGCTCGAATGGGGCGATCCCAAGCATCCGCGCATCGCGCTGGTCGGCAAGGGCGTGTGCTTCGACACCGGCGGGCTCGACCTCAAGCCCTCAGCCGGCATGCGACTGATGAAGAAGGACATGGGCGGCGCAGCGCACGCGCTGGCGCTGGCCGGCGTGGTGATGGCTCAGCGTCTGCCCGTCCGTCTTCACCTGCTCATCCCCGCGGTCGAGAACGCGGTCGCAGGCAACGCCTTCCGCCCGGGCGACGTCCTCAAGACGCGCAAGGGCCTGACGGTCGAAAATACCAACACCGACGCCGAAGGCCGCTTGGTCCTCGGTGACGCGTTGGCCAAGGCGGTCGAAGCCAAGCCGGCGCTGATCCTCGATTTTGCCACGCTGACCGGCGCCGCTCGCGTCGCGCTCGGGCCCGAGTTGCCCGCGCTCTTCGCCAATGACGACGGCCTCGCGAATGACCTGCTCGACCACGGCATCGCGCACAAGGACCCGCTGTGGCGTCTGCCGCTCTGGGACGGTTATGACGAGATGCTCAAGTCCGACATTGCCGACATGGTCAACGCGCCCGACGGCCCCTTCGCCGGGCCGATCACCGCAGCCTTGTTCCTGCGCCGCTTCGTGCCCAAGGACATCGCCTGGGCGCATCTCGACCTGTTCGCCTGGCGCCCTGCGGCAAAGCCGGGACGGCCGAAGGGCGGCGACGCGATGAGCTTGCGCGCGGCCTGGGCGCTGCTGAAGGGACGCTACGCATGACCAATCTCCGCAACGGCGGCCGCATCCTGGTCGACAACCTTGTGGCCCAGGGCTGTGACCGCATTTTCCACGTCCCCGGCGAAAGTTTCCTAGCGGTGCTCGACGCGCTGCATGACACGCCGCAGATCGACCTCGTCACCTGCCGGCAGGAGGGCGGCGCGGCGTTCATGGCGTGCGCCGACGGCACCATGACGGGGAAGCCGGGCGTCTGCTTCGTCACCCGCGGACCGGGCGCGACCAACGCCAGCATCGGCGTGCATGTCGCGCTGCAGGATTCGCAGCCCATGCTGTTGTTCATCGGCGACGTCGACCGCTCGATGCGCGACCGGGAGGGCTTCCAGGAGGTCGATTTCCCCGCGATGTTCGCCCCGCTCGCCAAATGGGCCACGCGGATCGAGGACGCGCGCCGCATCCCCGAGTATATCGCCCGCGCCTGGAACGTCGCGACCAGCGGCCGCCCGGGCCCGGTGGTGATCGCGCTGCCCGAGGACATGCTGCTCGACGAGGTCGAGGCGGCGGATCGGCCGCGGCTCGAGCGCCATTCGGCAGGGCTCGATTCCGCCGATTTCACCGATGTGCTCGATCTGCTTCGCACCGCCGAGCGGCCGCTCGCGATCGTCGGGGGTGCGGACTGGGATATCGCGGCCGGTGCAGCGTTCGACGATTTCGCGCGGAGCTGGGGCCTTCCCGTCACGGGCGCCTTCCGGCGTCAGGATGCCATTCCAAACGTCTCACCGGCATGGGCCGGTAATCTCGGCTACGGCCCCAATCCGCGCTTGGTCGAGCGGATCAAGGCGGCGGACCTGCTGCTCGTCATCGGCGCGCGGCTGGGCGAGGCGACGACGGACGGCTACACGCTGATCACGCCCGATCACCCGGGCCAGACGCTGATCCACGTCCACCCCGACGCCGGAGAGCTCAATCGCGTCTATCGAGCGGATGTGGCGATTGCCGCCGATGTGTTCGAGTTCGTCGCGATGCTGGCCGGGGTCGAACCTCCCGCAACGCCGCGCGGCGAAGCCGCCGACGCCCATGCCGAGTGGATCGAATGGTCTACGCCCAGGCCCCGGGAGGGCGTCGCGCTCGACCTCGGCCAATGCGTCGCGGCGATGCGCGAACGGCTGAAGCCGGACGAAGCGATCATCTGCAACGGCGCGGGCAATTTCTCGAGCTGGTGGCACCGCTATTGGCATTATGGCGCCCAGCCGTCACAGCTCGCCCCCACCGCCGGCGCAATGGGCTATGGCACGCCCGCCGCGGTCGCCGCCGCGCTGCGCCGCAAGGACAAGCTCGCCGTCGCGCTTGCCGGTGACGGGGACTTCCTGATGAACGGGCAGGAACTCGCCACCGCGGTCCAGTACGGCGCCGACATGCTCGTGCTGGTGATCGACAATGGCGCCTATGGCACGATCCGCATGCATCAGGAGCGCGAGTTCCCCGCGCGCCTCTCCGGCACCACACTGCACAATCCCGATTTCGCCGCGCTCGGTCGCGCCTATGGCTGCTGGACCGAGACCGTTGAGCGCACCGAAGATTTCGCCCCGGCGCTCGACCGCGCACTCGCGCAGAACGGAGTGCGCCTGCTGCACCTCAAGACCGATGTGGAGTTCATCACCCCCGGCACCACGATCAGCGCGATCCGCGGATAGGAAGGATCAGGCTGCGACCAGCGGCCGCTTTTCGGCCATCGCCGCGGTGATCGCCTCGCCGGCCCAACGGTCGCACAGGCCGACCGAACGGGCAAAGGCCTTGACGAACCCCTTGGCGTAGATCCGGCCGGGGATCACGTCGAACCGCTCGGCCTCGATTGCCACGAGGTAGCGGATCGGCACGCGCGTCACCGCGGCGACCTGCTCGATCGTCATCTCGCGTTCGAGCCGCGCCCGCGCGAGAGCGTCGCCAAGGCTGCCGCGCGGTTCCATGCGCCACTCACCTTGTGCGAAAGGAAGAACTGGATGTTCTGCGACCACGTTTATGTTCATTGAGTCGAGCCCCCCGGAATGGCTGACCATGCCCGGGAAACCGCCCCGGAAAGACAGGATAATGCACAGCGAAGGTTAACGAGTCGAATCAGCCCATCCACGAAAAAGGGCCATTTCCCGCAGGAAACGACCCTAACCGGGGATTCATACCGTTTTGTGTCAAGTGTCCCAGGCCGCCTACCCCATTTGCCCCAACGTCCGGCAACTCAGCTTGGCTTTGACTTGCCCGCGCGTTCGCTCATGATAGTCGCCGGGGGGACGGGGGATGCGGCATGCCTGATCGTATCGCCGAGCTGTACCAGCGCCACGCGCTCGCCTTCGACGCGGCGCGCCGCCGCAGCTTTCCCGAGCGTACCTGGTTCGACCGCTTCATCCGCCACATCCCCGCGGGCGGCGCGGTGCTTGATCTTGGCTGCGGCGGCGGCGAGCCGGTCGCCCGTTATCTCATCGACCGCGGCTATCACCTCACCGGGGTCGATATCGCGCCCTCGATGATCAAGCTCGCCCGCACCCGCTTCGCCCGGCATCGCTGGATCGAGGGGGACATGCGCAGGTTCGGCGCCGAGTCGAGCGCCTATGACGGCATCGTCGCGTGGAGCAGCCTGTTCCATCTCGACCCGGAAGCGCAGGAGAAGCTGATCCCGCGCATCGCGGTATGGCTCAAGCGCGGCGGCGTCGCCCTGTTCAACACTGGCCCCGCCAGCGGCGTCGCGATCGGCGAGCTCGAAGGCGAGGCGCTGTTCCACGCCAGCCTGGATCCCGGCGAATATCGCGCGCTCTTCGCCCGCAGCGGGCTCGCCGTGATCGGCAACGTCATCGAGGACGCGACCTGCGGCGGAATGACCGTGTGGCTGGTAGGGAAAGTCTAGATGAGTCCTGCCAGCGGGCTCGACGGATCGGCGTAGCGCCGCTTGCCCATCCGGCCCGAGAGATAGGCGAGCCGTCCGCTTTCCACTGCCAAGCGCATCGCCCGCGCCATCAGGATCGGGTCCTTGGCTTCGGCGATGGCAGTGTTCATCAGCACGCCGTCGCAGCCCAGCTCCATCGCCACCGCCGCGTCGCTTGCGGTGCCGACGCCCGCATCGACCAGCACCGGCACCTTGGCGCCCTCCACGATCATGCGGATCGTGACGAGGTTCTGGATGCCGAGCCCAGAGCCGATCGGCGCGCCCAGCGGCATGATCGCCACCGCGCCCGCATCCTCCAGCCGCTTCGCCGCGATCGGATCGTCGACGCAATAGACCATCGGCTTGAAGCCTTCGTTCGCGAGGGTTTCGGTGGCTCGAAGCGTCTCGACCATGTCGGGATAGAGCGTCTTGGCTTCGCCCAGCACCTCGAGCTTGACCAGCTCCCAGCCCCCCGCCTCGCGCGCCAGCCGCAGCGTCCGGATCGCGCTCTCGGCGTCGAAGCAACCGGCGGTGTTGGGGAGGTAAGTGATCTTCCTGGGATCGATATAATCGGTCAGCATCGGCGCGTTGGGATCGCTGACGTTCACGCGGCGCACCGCGACGGTCACGATCTCCGCGCCCGACGCCTCGACCGCGGCGGCGTTCTGCTCGAAATCCTTGTACTTGCCCGTGCCGACGATCAACCGCGAGCGGAAGGTCTTGCCGGCGACGGTCCAGCTATCGTCCGCCAGCGTCCCGGCATGGTCCCCGCCTCCCACGAAATGCACGATCTCGATCTCGTCGCCATCCTCGACCTGCACGTCGCCTAGCGTCGAGCGCGGCACCACTTCCAGATTACGCTCGACCGCCACCTTCTCCGGTACCAGCCCCAGCTCGCCCGCAAGCTGCGCGAGCGTGATCCCGCCCGCGACGCGGCGGTGCTCGCCATTGACCGTGATCGTGATGGTGCCGTCGCTGTGAGTCTGCATGCTGGTCCTTTCGCTCGGGCGCGATATAGGGGCTTGCGCCAAAGCTCAAATGCGGGAGTCGGCATGGCCGATACGATTTACGTACTCAACGGCCCGAACCTGAACCTGCTCGGCACGCGCGAGCCGGAGATCTACGGCTCGGACACGCTCGACGACATAGCGGGCATGCTTGAGGATCGCGCCCGCGAGCTCGACCTTGCGATCGACATGCGCCAGTCGAATCACGAGGGCCATCTGGTCGACTGGATGCACGAGGCGCAGGCCCGCGGCGCAAAGGCCATTCTGCTCAACGCCGGTGCATATACGCACACCTCATTGGCGCTCTACGATTGCATCCGCTCGATCAAGACGCCCGTCATCGAGGTACATCTTTCCAACCCCCATGCGCGCGAAGAATTCCGACATTTGAGCTATGTCGGCCGTGCCGCCAAGGGAACAATCGCCGGGTTCGGCGCGCTTTCGTACGTCCTTGCGCTTGAAGCTGCCGCGCGTCTCTGACAGAGGGGCCGTTTCCAAGCGGGCCCAGATAAACTAAAGGCGCGCTTCCGAATTTTGAGGTCGCATGAGCGAAGATAGCAAAGGGAACATGCACGTGGACATCGAGCTGGTGCGCCAGCTCGCCGCCGTGCTCGATGAAACCAACCTGACCGAGATCGAGGTCGAGGACGGCGACCGCAAGGTCCGCGTCGCGCGCGAGGTCAGCGCCGCGCCGGTCGCCTATGCCGCACCCGCGCCGGTCGCCGCGGCCCCGCTGGCCTCGGCGCCCGCCGCGATGCCCTCCGATCCCGCCACGATCACCCCGATGCATGAGAATGCGGTCAAGTCGCCGATGGTCGGCACCGCCTATCTCGCCGCGGAGCCCGGCGCCAAGCCGTTCATCGCGGTCGGCCAGCAGGTCAAGGCCGGCGACACACTGATCATCGTCGAGGCGATGAAGGTGATGAACCCGATCGCCGCACCGCATGGCGGCACGGTCAAGGCGATCCTGATCGAGAATGGCCAGCCGGTCGAGTTCGACCAGCCCCTGGTTGTGGTCGAGTAAGCTACCTTGCCACAGATCAAGAAGCTCCTGATCGCCAATCGCGGCGAGATCGCGCTGCGCATCCACCGTGCGTGCCACGAGATGGGGATCAAGACCGTCGCGGTACACTCCACCGCCGATGCCGACGCGATGCATGTCCGCCTCGCCGACGAGGCGATCTGCATCGGCCCGCCGGCCGCGGCGGACAGTTACCTCAACATCCCCAACATCATCTCGGCCGCCGAGATCAGCGGCGCCGACGCGATCCACCCCGGCTATGGCTTCCTCTCGGAGAACGCCAAGTTCGCCGAGATTGTCGAGCTGCACAATCTGATCTTCGTCGGCCCGAAGCCCGAGCATATCCGCGTGATGGGCGACAAGGTCGAGGCCAAGCGCACCGCCGGCGCGCTCGGCCTGCCGCTGGTCCCGGGCTCGGACGGCGCGATCAGCGACGTCGCGGAAGCGAAGAAGCTCGCCGCCGAGATCGGCTATCCCGTGATCATCAAGGCGGCCTCGGGCGGCGGCGGGCGGGGCATGAAGGTGTGCCAGTCCGAAGACCAGTTCGAGACGCTGATGCAGCAGGCCGGCAGCGAGGCCAAGGCCGCGTTCGGCGACGCCACCGTCTATCTCGAAAAATATCTCGGCAACCCGCGCCACATCGAGATCCAGGTGTTCGGCGACGGCAACGGCAATGCCATTCACCTCGGCGAGCGCGACTGTTCGCTCCAGCGCCGTCACCAGAAGGTGCTCGAAGAAGCTCCCTCCCCGATCCTCTCGGTCGAGGACCGCGAGCGGATCGGCGGCATCTGCGCCAGGGCGATGGCCGACATGGGCTATCGCGGCGCCGGCACGATCGAGTTTCTGTGGGAAGACGGCGAGTTCTACTTCATCGAGATGAACACGCGCCTCCAGGTCGAGCATCCGGTGACCGAGGCGATCACCGGCCTCGACCTCGTCCGCGAGCAGATCCGCATCGCCGAGGGCCATCCGCTGACGCTGCGCCAGGAGGACGTGCATTTCCGCGGCCATGCCATCGAATGCCGCATCAATGCCGAGGATCCGCGCACCTTCGCGCCCTCGCCCGGCTTGGTGAAGCAGTATCACGCCCCGGGTGGCATGAACGTGCGCGTCGATAGCGGGCTCTATGCGGGCTACAAGGTGCCGCCCTATTACGACAGCATGATCGCCAAGCTGATCGTCTACGGCACCACGCGCAACGGCGCGCTCCGCCGCCTGCGCCGTGCGCTCGAGGAATTCGTGATCGAGGGAATGAAGACCACCATTCCCCTGCACCAGGCGCTGCTCGACGACCCGCAATTCCAGCAGGGCGATTACACGATCAAGTGGCTGGAGGAGTGGTTGGCCAAGCAGGACACCGCCGCGTGAAGCTGAAGCACCGGTTGCTCCTCGCGCCGGTGCTCGCTCTCCCACTGCTCGCGACCGGCGCCTCGCCGCCCGATCCGGCGCGTGAACTCGCCGGGCGCTACTATCGCCAGTCCCGAACGGGATGATCGACGGCAGCAAATATACTGGCGAGAAGATCCTCGAGATCGTGCCGGATGTGCTCGATTGCCGGCGTCGCCCAGGCGCAAGGCGACGCACTCGTCTATCGCGACCCTCGACCGGCCTTCCGCAAATATGGGCGCTGTATGTTGACCGTCCGGCGCGCAGGCAAGTCGCTGTCGATCGATGACGGGAGCTGACCAGCTGCTGGCCCAGATACTGCGGCGTCCGCGGCACGCTGAGCGGCGTTACCCTGTCCTATGCCAGCAAACGCCCGATCCGCTACATGTCCCGCCTCAAGGCGTCGCGCGAATATAGCAACGCGCTTGCTGAATGGCGGACCGGAAAGCCCGTCGAACCCTGACCCGGCAGGATTGGTTCAGCCCGGCAGGATCGCCCAGGGCCGCACCGGGAACGTCCCCATGCGCCGCATCTTGGGCGGGACGGCCGAGAAGCGGAAACCACTCGCGGGCAGTTCCCCCAGCCGCGTCATATGCTCGACGATCGGGATTCCGGCGCCCAGCAGCACGCTGTGCACCGGCCGCGTGTTGCCGGTCGTGTCGTCGATGTTGTGCGAATCGATTCCGACCAGCCGCGCGCCCTGGTCGCGCAGATAGACCGCCGCCGCTTCGGTCAGGTGCGGATGGTCCTCGAAATACTGGTCGGTGCGCCAGTACCGGTCCCAGCCGGTGTGCACCAGCACTGCCTTGTCGCGCACCTCCTGCGCCGCGAACGCCGTCCAGTCGATCGCACATCCCGCCGCGCCTGCGACCCGCACCACCACACCCTCGCAATCTGCCACCCGTGCCAGCGGCAGATCGGCCAGATCATGCCCATCGGCATAACGGTGATAGGGCGTGTCGAGATAGGTTCCGGTGTTCCCGACCATCTCGATCCGGCCGATCTGGAACTCGGTCCCTTCGGCATAGACCGATCGCGACGCCTCCCGCGACAGATGGTCGCAGATCAGCGGCGCGGGCAGGCCCTTGTAGGTGACCATCCCAGCCTCGATCACATGGCTGAGGTCGACCAGCCTTTGCCCCGGTGCAGCCGCCGCCGGTGGGCCTATCACCTCGTCGCGCTTGTGCCGTTCTTCGATGATCCGCTTGTTGAGGATTCGCACCTCGCCCACCATCAGCAGCCGCAGGTCGCTGATCACATAGCGGGCGAGTTCGGCGTCATCGATATCGTCGCCGTCGATATCCAGCCGAAAGTCCTGCCCCTGCAACCCGCCGCCATTGGTGAAGCTCACCTCGAAATCGAAGCACGCCCGCTTTTCGGTCATCGCCGCTCCTTCGCCGCTGGCACCCGCAAAACTCCGCGCCTATCTACGCAGCCCGTCCAGTTCGGGAATCCCATGATGAAGGCCACCATCTACCACAACCCCCGCTGCTCCAAGTCGCGCGAGGCGCTGGCAATCCTCGAGGATACCGGGGCCGAGGTGACGGTGGTCGAATATCTCGAGACCCCGCCCAGCCGCGACGAGCTCGCGCGGCTCTACGCCAGGGCAGGTCTCTCCCCGCGCGAGGGTCTGCGAAAGGCCGAGAACGGAGCCAAGGCGCTCAAGGACGCCTCCGACGATGCGATCCTCGATGCGATGGCAGCCCACCCCATCCTGATCGAGCGCCCGCTGGTCGAGACCGAGAAGGGCGTACGCCTCGGCCGTCCGCCCGAGACGGTCCGCGAGATCCTCTAGGCGGCGCGGTCGCGCGCAGCCATTTCCGCGGTCACGTCGATCTTTGTGCCGTAGAGATAGCGCGCAACGCCATCCTCACGCATCACGTCGGCGGTCACGCGCATCCAGCGCACCTCACCATCGGCACGGCGGATCTGCGCCTCGAAGGTGAAGCTGCCGCAACCTGCGACCGCAGCGCTGCGCAGCCGCGCCAGCTCGGCTCGCGATTCCGGCAGATACATGGCGACGATGGCGTCGCGGTCGAGCGCGCTGCCCCGCGGAAGGCCGAACAGATCGTAGACCCCATCGCTCCAAATCAGCGAATCGTCCCGCAGGTCGCATTGCCACGCTGCCTGGATCGGCATCACTTGCGGCATCGGATCGCGTCTCCTTGCATCCCGGCGGGTTAGCATTCGCCCTTGCAAAGTCCAGTTAACCCCTGCGTGACCTGTCGCCGGACGCCGGTTCTAGTCCGGCTCTGGCGGCAGCCGCTCGAACACCCATTCGTGAGTCTCGCGCACATAGGCGGGGACCGGCCTGCCCTTGCCGTCGCGTGAGGGCCGGAAGCGGAAACGCTCCCGGATCAGCCGGCAGGTCAGCGCATCGAGCCGCGCGATCCCGCTCGACCCGTCCACCTCGCATTCGGTCACCCGCCCGTCGGTCTGGACCAGGAACACCACGGTCACCCGCCCCCCGACCCCCGCGTCGGCGAGATCGTCGGGATAGTCCGAATCGCGAATTCGCCCGCGAATCTGTCGCGGCGGCGTCGCGTCTGGATCGCCCGCGCCATCGCCGTCGCCGCTGCCCCCGCCGCCAAAGCCGTCCCCTTCGCCACCCGCGCCGGTTCCCGGCCCCGCCACCTCAGCCGCCCCGCTCGTGGTCTGAACCCCGTCGGCCGCCTTCTCGGTCACGATCACCAGTGGCTGGACGACGATCGGGACCAACGGCTTGGGCACCACCACCTCGGTCGCGCGCGAACGCAGGTTGGGCGGTGCCGCCTCGCCCGCTGGCCGTGTGTTCCGCTCGGGCATGCGCTGCGTCTTGGGCCTCGGCTTGGGCTCGGGCAGCACCTCGAACATCGCCACCTCGTCGTCCGGACCGGCGAGTTGCTCGCGCACCGCCAGCCCGAGCGCGAGCACCGCCCCGAGCGCGGCCGTCACCGCCAGCGCCGCCACCGCGCCGCCGGTCCGCTCGCGCCAGTTGGAGAAGGCGATCGCCGTCATGCTCGCCTAAACGCACAAATCCCCTGAACCGGCGCTTTCCGTGGGGGTGACGAACCGCCCCGCCCCCGCTATGCGCGCGCCATGACTCAGACCACTGCCCAGATCACCCCCGAGATCGTCGCCGAGCACGGCCTGTCCCCCGAGGAATATGATCGCGTCCTGCACGCGCTGGGCCGCGAGCCCAACCTCACCGAACTCGGCATCTTCTCGGTCATGTGGTCCGAGCATTGCAGCTACAAGTCGAGCCGCATCCACCTGAAGAAGCTCCCGACCGAGGCGCCCTGGGTGATCTGCGGCCCCGGCGAGAATGCCGGCGTGATCGACATCGGCGACGGTCAGGCCGCGATCTTCAAGATGGAGAGCCACAACCACCCGTCGTATATCGAGCCCTATCAGGGCGCGGCGACCGGCGTCGGCGGCATCCTGCGCGACGTGTTCACGATGGGCGCACGTCCGGTCGCCAACATGAACGCGCTGCGCTTCGGTCGTCCCGACCACCCCAAGATGAAGCACCTCATCGCCGGCGTGGTCCACGGCATCGGCGGTTATGGCAATTGCGTCGGCGTGCCGACGGTCGGCGGCGAGGTCAATTTCCACAAGGCCTATGACGGCAACATCCTGGTCAACGCGATGACCGTGGGCGTCGCCCAGACCGACAAAATCTTCTATTCCGCCGCCGCCGGCATCGGCAATCCGGTGGTCTATGTGGGCTCCAAGACCGGCCGCGACGGCATCCATGGCGCGACCATGGCCAGCGCCGACTTCGACGAGAATAGCGACGAGAAGCGCCCCACCGTCCAGGTCGGCGATCCTTTCACCGAGAAGCTGTTGATCGAGGCATGCCTCGAGCTGATGGCCTCGGACGCGATCGTCGCGATCCAGGACATGGGCGCCGCCGGCCTCACCTCCTCTTCGGTCGAGATGGCATCGAAGGGGGGCGTCGGGATCGAGATGATCATGGACGACGTGCCGCAGCGCGAAACCGGCATGACGCCGTACGAGATGATGCTCTCGGAAAGCCAGGAGCGCATGCTCATGGTCCTGAAGCCCGGCCGCGAGGCGTTCGCCGAAGCGATCTTCCGCAAATGGGAGCTCGACTTCGCCGTGATCGGTCACGTCACCGACACCGGCCGCATGGTGCTCAAGTGGAAGGGCGAGACCGTCGCCGACATCCCGCTCGCTCCGCTCGCCGACGAAGCCCCGCTCTACGACCGCCCGCACGTCCCCACCCCGCCGCCCGCGGATCTCGCCGACGAGCCCGAATCCGCCGATATCGCCGCTGACCTGCTCAAGCTGATGGCCTCGCCCGACCTCGCCTCGCGCCGCTGGATCTGGGAGCAGTACGACCACATGGTCGGCGCCGACACCGTACAGCGCCCCGGCGGCGACGCCGCGGTGGTGCGCGTCCATGGCACGCAGAAAGGCCTCGCGATCACCACCGACTGCACCCCGCGCTATTGCTTCGCCGACCCGGTGGAGGGCGGCAAGCAGGCGATCGCCGAAGCGTGGCGCAACTTGACCAGCGTCGGTGCAACCCCGCTCGCGGTCACCAACTGCCTCAACTTCGCCAACCCGCAGCGGCCCGAAATCATGGGCCAGATCGTCGGCTGCCTCGAGGGCATGGGCGACGCCTGCCGCGCGCTCGACTTCCCGATCGTCTCGGGCAACGTCTCGCTCTACAACGAGTCCAAGGCGACCGGCGGCGGCTCGGCGATCCTGCCCACCCCCGCGATCGGCGGCGTCGGCCTGCTCGCCGACTGGTCCAAGTCGATGACGATCGCCTTCAAGGCGACGGGCGACGCGATCATCGCGGTCGGCGAGCGCGGCGGCCATCTCGGCCAGTCGATCTGGCTGCGCGAGATCCATGGCCGCGAAGAGGGCCCGCCCCCGCCCGTCGACCTCAAGGCCGAGAAGCGCACCGGCGACTTCGTCCGCAGCTGCATCGACCGAGGCCTCGTCAACGCCGTGCACGACGTATCCGACGGCGGCCTCGCCGTCACACTCGCCGAGATGGCGCTGGCCAGCGGCATCGGCGCGATGATCGACCAGGCCCAGCCGTTCGGCGTCGCGGGCTCCTTCTTCGGCGAGGATCAGGGGCTCTACCTCGTCACCGTGCCGGACGAGGCGCTGACCGAGTTCCTCACCGCCGCCGCCGAGGCCGACGTGCCCGCCGACCCGCTCGGCCGCACGATCAGGGACCGCATCATCTTCGAGCTCGACGAGGGCGACTGGTGCGTCAGCCTCGCCGATCTGCGCGAGGCGCACGAAGGCTTCTTTCCGAAGCTGATGGGCCCGGCGGACCAGCTAGCCTAGCGCGCGCGTCGGCTCCTCGACCGGCCATGCCGCGGTGACGCGATTGCGGCCCGCGCGCTTGGAATCGTAAAGCGCGCGATCCGCGCGTTCGACCAACCGTTGCTCGGTGTCGGTCTCGATATCCGATATCCGCGCTGCGCCGATGCTCACGGTGACCAGGCCATCGGGTGCGGGCGATGCCAATTCCAGCTCCTCGATCGTCGCGCGCATGGTCTCGGCGACGATCAGCGCCTCCGTCGGGCTCGCGCCAGGCAAGATCGCGGCGAACTCCTCGCCGCCATAGCGCGCGACCAGGTCGCTGGCGCGGACCGCGCAGCCCTGCAGTGCCGCCGCCACAGCGCGCAGCCGGTCGTCGCCCACGCGGTGGCCGAGCGTGTCGTTGAGCAGCTTGAAATGATCGATGTCGATCATCAGCAGCGCCACCCCCTGCCCCGAACGCCGGGCGCGCGTCAGCTCGCGGCGCAGCGCCTCGTCGAACTGGCGGCGATTGGGCAGGCCGGTCAACGGATCGATCTGCGAGAGCTGCGCCAACTCCTCGCGCTCGCCAATGCCGTGGATCTGCACCAGCACCGCTCGGAGGCCATAGCCCAGCGTGGCGATGACGCACCCGGCGATCGCGAGTATCGGCATGTGCGGCACCAGCGCCGCGGAAACGATCAGCAGCGCGCTCGGCAGGATCAGCGGGCAGCCCGCCACCACGACGCGTTCGAACATCCGCCCGCTCTGCGGCGCTCTGGCCAACCCGGCGCCGCGAAGGGCAAGCGCAGCGAGCAGCAGGAACGGGAGACCGACGAGCGGGCTCGCCAGCACGCCATAGACGCCGTCGTCGACGAAATGATTGTAGAAGCCGGCCACGGCCATATAGGCCAGCGCATAGCCGGTCAGGGCGCCGAACAGCCGCCGTTCACGTTCAATCGAGCTGGCGCGGAACCGGACCAGCGCGAACAACGCGATGAACCCATTCTGGATGTCGAACGTCCAGGCGAGCGTCAGCGCACCGGCATCGTCCGTGCCCGCGAGTGCGACGAAGCTGAAGATATAAGCGCCGAACAATGCACCCAGCACCAGTGCCAGCGCCCCGTCCACCAGTCGCGCCCGCCACGGGTCGGCGCCGGGGCTGGCGAGCACGAAGGCCAGCGGCACGCCGTAGAGCACGAACAGCAGCATCGATATCGCACCGGTTCCACTCGTGCCCGCCGGTGTCAGCGATCCCACGAACTGGCAGCCGACTCCGGCCATCCAGCACAGCATCGCCGCCGCGACCGCCAGCCAGCCCTGGCGCGCGCGTCCACGACTGCGCGACGCCCGCCAGGCGCATGCCGCACAGGCGATGAAAGCGGCCATGGTCTCGAACAGCAGCGGCGGCCAGGCGACGGGGTTCCAGTTCGCCAGCGCCGTCACGAGGTGCGCCGGCACGAACAACAATGGCAACACCATTGCGAGAAGCGCCGCGATACGCTCACTGGCGGCGCCTGCATCGTCACGCTGCTGCCCGGCAATAGGAGATGCACGCCCGCCCATCCCACGGCTATACGCCCGCGTCGTTAACGTTTGTTACCAGTCCGCTCCATCCGGAACGCCGCGGGGCGGTGCACGCGGTGCGGTCATTTCCTACAGCGCTGAATTGTGCCACCTTCGCGTGCGGCAGCGTCCGAGGGTCCTATCGCGGCCTCGCGCGTTGGCGGTGAGACCTTTGTGACTTTCTGAACGGATCACGAGAGGAACGACAGTAAGTGACCGCCGGCTATTCGACCACCCCGCTCGCCGACAAGCTCGGTTTCAAGCCCGGCATGCGCGCCTTCATCGCCGACATGCCCGCGGAGGTCCGTGCCGCGATCGCGCTCGACGCGTTGGGGCTCGAGCTGCTCGCGGCGCCGGGCGCCGGCATCGATGCGGCGCACGTTTTCGTCACGCAGCGCGCGAAGCTTGAATGCGAACTCGCCGCGCTGCGCCAGCTCATCGCGCCGAGCGGCTTCATCTGGGTCTCCTGGCCCAAGAAAGCCGCCAAGGCGGACACCGACATCACCGAGGATACGATCCGTGAGGTCGCGCTGCCGCTGGGGCTGGTCGATGTGAAGGTCTGCGCGGTGGACGAGACCTGGTCGGGGCTCAAGCTCATGATCCGCAAGGAATTGCGGCCTGCGGGATAACAAGAAGGGGAAGGCATGCAGAACTGGAGCACCGTCAAGCGCATCGCCGTGGCCACGCTGGTCGCCGGCACGCTCGACATCCTCGCCGCCACCGGCCTCACGCTCGCTTTTGGCCGCAAGGTCGATGCGATGCTTCGCTACGTCGCCTCGGGCCCCTTCCCCGCGGCGAAGGAATGGGGCGCCGCCGGGGCCTGGGCGGGGCTCGCGGTCCATTTCGCATTGATGGCGGTGATGGCCGCCGTCTTCGTCGTCACCGCCAACCGCATGCCGCAACTCAAGGCAAAGCCGATCCTGTGGGGCGTGATCTACGGCCTAGTCACGTATGTGGTGATGAACCTCGTCGCGGTGCCGTTGCGCTTCGGCACCTTCCCCGTGAGCGCGATCGGGATCTCGACTCAGCTTTTCTGCCACATCGTGCTCGTCGGCATTCCGATCGCACTGATTGCGCGGCGCTAGCCCAGGCACCTACGGGGAACTTCATGGCCACCACGGCGGGCGACCGCATTCTCACGCTGGACACCGTGCGCGGCGTCGCGGTCATGGGCATCCTGCTGCTCAACATCATCGCCTTCGCGATGCCCAGCCCCGCCTATTTCAACCCGGCGGCCTATGGCGGCGACACCGGGGTCGACCTTGCCGTCTATCTGGTCAACTTCATCCTGTTCGACGGCAAGATGCGGGGCCTCTTCTCCTTCCTGTTCGGCGCTTCCCTGCTGCTGGTGATCGAACGCGCCGAAGCGAAGGGCGAGAGCCCGGCGCGCGTCCATTATGCCCGGATGGTGTGGCTGCTCGTGTTCGGCCTGCTCCATTGCTGGCTGATCTGGTGGGGCGATATTCTCAACCATTACGCGCTGATCGGCATGATCGCCTTCCTGTTCCGCAAGGCGCGCGTGAAGACGCTTGTGACCGTCGGCGTGATCCTGCTCGTCGTCCACCTCGGAATTGCCGCGCTCATACCCTTCACCGCAGCGGTCGCCGAGGCGATGCCGGCCGAGCGGGGCATGGCCGAGGCGGCCGTGGCGCTCGAACGCGGCTTCGGCAAGCCTTCCGCGACCTGGCTCGCCGAGCAGGTGGCGATCTATCGCGGGAGCTGGTGGCAAATCGCCGTCCATCGCTTTGCCGAGGCGCGCTTCCTGCCCTTCGCCGGCCTGTTCCAGTTCGGAAGCGAGACGCTGGCCTATATGCTGTTCGGCATGGCCGGGCTGAAGAGCGGCATGCTTACCGGAAGCTGGGACCGCCGCCGCTATCGCAACTGGCTCCTGACCGGCTTCGGCATCGGCATCCCCGCCTATGCGCTGCTCGCCGTCTTCATCCTCTCGAGGGACTTCAGCCTCGTCGCGGTGACGACCGGCGTGTGGTTCGCAGTCGTGCCGTTCCGCCCGCTGATGATCATGGCCTGGGCCAGCCTGATCATCCTGCTCATGCGCCCCGGCGGCGCGCTCACCACGCGGATCGCCGCGGCGGGCCGCATGGCCTTCACCAACTATCTCGCCACCAGCCTGATCTGCTCTACCCTCTTCTACGGCTACGGCCTCGGCTGGTACGGCGAGCTGTCGCGCGCCGAGGTCTATCTCGTCGTGTTCGCCATCTGGGCGCTGATGCTGATCTGGTCGAAACCCTGGCTCGAGCGATTCGCCTATGGCCCGCTCGAATGGCTCTGGCGCAGCCTCGCCCGCGGGAAGCTGCAATCAATGGCCGGCGGCGCGCTCCCCCGGTCAGTTGCGAACGTTACGCAATAACCATTGCGAATCAGTCGCAGTCGCCCTAACTGTTGCGAACTGCGAGAGGGTTTCGATGGTCGTCTGCGTCTGCAATGCTATTCGCGAGAAGGATGTGCGGGCGGCCGCGCGGGAGGGCGCGATGAGTGCCTGCCAGGCCTATCGCGCGCTCGGGCGCCAGGCCAAATGCGGCCAGTGCGTGCCGTTCGCGCGAGCGATTATCGATGCGGAGCGTGCGGCTGCGTAGCGTTCGCAAGTCCGGAAAGCCGCAGAAAACCGCCATTTTTTGACTGTCTGAAGCGCCCTTTCGGCGCTATACTCGCGCGCCTGAACAACAAGAGGCGCATCCCATGAAGGGCGACCAGAAGGTCATCGATTACCTCAACGAAGTCCTCAAGAACGAGCTCACCGCGATCAATCAGTATTGGTTGCACTACCGAATGCTCGATCATTGGGGCGTCAAGAGGCTCGCCGATTTCGAGCGCCATGAGTCGATCGACGAAATGAAGCATGCCGACATGGTGTCGGAGCGCATCCTGTTCCTCGACGGCCTCCCCAATTTCCAGCTGCTCGGCCGCCTGCGCATCGGCGAGACGGTGGAGGAGATTCTCAAGGCCGATCTCGACCTGGAATATGAGGCGGTCGCGGTGCTCAAGGATGCGATCGAGCATAGCGAGAAGGTGCGTGACTATGTCAGCCGCGACCTGTTCCGCCAGATCCTCGATAGCGAGGAGGAGCATATCGACACGCTGGAGACCCAGTTCGAGATGATCGAACGCATGGGCATCCAGAACTACGTGCAGCTCAACTCGAAGCCCGAAGAGGGCGAGTAGGCGCTAGAACTCCGGGCGGCGTCCAAAGGCGGCGGCCGGGCGCCGCTCGACCAGCGGATTGGCCTCGCGCTCGAGCAGCGCCAGCGTCGCCTCGAACAGCGGGCGCAGCTCGACGACATGCGGCAGCGCCTCGCTCGGCTCGTAGCGATTCTCGACGCAATGGCGCGCGATCGTCTCGATCGCCGCTGCACAATCCGCCAGGGGTTCGGCACCGAACTGGTGCGATTCGCCCTTCAGCGTATGCGCCGGCAGGACGAGCGCCGCGGCGTTGTTGGACCGCATCGCTTCCTCGATCTGCGCGACCGATTTGACGCCGTCCTCATGGAAATAGCCGAGGATGCGCACGAAATTGGCGCCGAGCTCGGTACGAGCCTGCGAAAACGCGGCCCAGTCAACCAGCCCGTTCGGATCTTGCGGCGCCAAATTCACCCTCCCGCGGAATGCGGTATCATCTGTATGATCAATAAGGGCAAATCGGTAAACGTCCGGTTGACGCGGGCGCTCACCCTACGCGAAATGCGGGACTTCCATCGATCGCGAATGCCGTCACCGGCGCACCCAGGGCCGCCGCCAGCGCCCGGATTTCGCGCTCAGCGGCGGGATCATCGGCGAGGATCTCGAGCGGCGTCCCCTGTTGCCGCAACGCGCGCGCCAGCCGCAGCGCCGGCCACGGACAGCTTAGCCCGCGCGCGTCGATCCGCCTCACCTCATTCACGGTCGAACGGGTTCTTCGACGGCCGCATCGTCAGCCGCACCGGTACCGCGCCGAATCCGAATTCCTTGCGCAGGCCATTGATCAGATAGCGCTGGTAGCTGGTCGGCAGCAGGTCAACCCGCGTCCCGAACAGGATGAAGCTCGGCGGCCGCGTCTTGGCCTGAGTGACGTAGCGCGGCTTGATCCGCTTGCCCCCGGGCGCGGGCGGCGGATTGGCCTCGATCGCGCGCTCGAACCAGCGATTAAGCTGTCCCGTGGTCACGCGCCGCGACCACGCCTCGCGCGTCTCGAACGCGACCTTGATCAGCGTGTCGAGCCCCTTCCCCGTCGCCGCCGAGACGGTGAGCAGCGGCACGCCCTTGACCTGCGCCAGCCCCTCGTCGAGCGCGGCCTTGACGCCGTTGAACAGGCTCGACGCATTCTCCGCGACGTCCCATTTGTTGAGTGCGATCACCAGCGCGCGCCCTTCCTGCAGCACCTTGTCGGCGATCTTGAGGTCCTGCACCTCGAGCCCCTTGGTCGCGTCGAGCAGCAGCACCACGACCTCGGCGAAGTCCACCGCGCGAAGCGCATCGGCGACCGACAGCTTTTCGAGCTTCTCCTGCACCTTAGCGCGCTTGCGCATACCCGCGGTGTCGATCAGGCGGACCGGGCGCTCATTGCCCTCGAAATCCTCCCACAGCCATTCGATCGCGATTGAATCGCGGGTGATTCCCGCCTCCGGCCCGGTGATCAGGCGATCCTGTCCGATCAGCCGGTTGATGAGGGTCGACTTGCCGGCATTGGGTCGGCCCACCACGGCGAGCTTGAGCGGTCCTTCGTCGCCCTCTGAATCCTCCGCCTCTTCCTCGTCCTCACGGTCGATATGCGGTAGCAGCGCCTCGAACAGATCGGCGATGCCCTCGCCATGTTCAGCCGAGAATGGCACTGGATCGCCCAGCCCCAGCGCCATCGCCTCGAGCACGCCCGGTTCCGCCGCGCGTCCCTCGGCCTTGTTGGCGAGGAGCACCACCGGCACGTCGGCGCTGCGCAGCCAGCGCGCGACTTCCTCATCGAGCGGGGTGATGCCGGCGCGCGCGTCGATCATGAACAGCGCGACGTCCGCCTCGCGCACAGCCGCTTCGGTCTGCGCGCGCATACGACCGGGCAGGCTCGAGGGATCCTCATCCTCGAACCCGGCGGTGTCGATGATGCGGAACGGCACGCCGAGCAACTCGGCGTCGCCCTCACGCCGGTCGCGCGTCACGCCGGGCTGGTCGTCGACCAGCGCCAGCCGCTTGCCGACGAGGCGGTTGAACAGCGTCGACTTGCCGACATTGGGCCGGCCGATGATCGCAACGGTGGGACGGGACATCTGCGCCCTCTAACCCAAGCCGTGGCTCAGCGATAGGCAGTGATCTCGCCCTTGTCGGTCAGGACATAGAGCATGCCGTTGGCGACCACCGGGCTCAGGCTCACTGCGTCCTCGCCCTTGAGCGACACGCCGACGCTGCCGTCGGTCGGCGACGCCGAGACGAGTTCGCCGCGCGAATTGGACAGCCACAGCCTGTTGCCCGCCAGGATCGGCCCGACCCAGGTGATCGGGCCCTTCTTGTCCTCCTCGTCGCGGAACGCGCGCAGCTGCGAGATCCAGCGGATCTTGCCGCTGCCGCGCGCGATGCAGACGAGGCGCGCATCGTCGGTGACGACGAACAGCCACTCGCCCGCGATCCACGGCGTGGAGATGCCGGCGATGTTCTGCTCCCACAGCCGCTGGCCGCTGGCGAGCTCGACTGCCGCCATGCGTCCGCCCTGCCCCACGGCATAGACGCGGCCCTGATCGATCACCGGCTCGGCATCGATATCGGCGAGGCTCGACACCGAGGTCGACATGGTCGAGCTCGACAGCGTGTCGCTCCACAGCGTGCGGCCATTCTCGTAGCGATAGGCGTTGAGCTCACCCGACGAGAAGCCGGCGACCACCGTGCCCTGTGCCGAGGCGGGTGCCGCGACACCGAACACGCCCTGCGATTCGAGCGTGCCCGACTGAGTCCATGTGACGTTGCCGTCGGCCTGGTTCAGCGCGAACAGCTGGTTGTCCTGCGAGACGACGTAGAGATTCTCGTTCGCCACGGTCGGCGCGCCGCGCAGCGGGCCGCCGGGCTTCTTGCGCCACACTTCGCTGCCCGCGGCGGCGTCGATCGCGACCACGTCGCCCAGGCCATTGGTCGCATAGACGCGGCCGCCGTCGGCGCTCACCCCACCGCCGAATGCGGCGCGGCGATTCTCTTCGCCCTTGACGGTCGAGAGCTGCCAGCGCCGCGCGCCGGTCGCCGCGTCGAACGCATGCACCACGCCCTCGGTATCCATCACGAACAGCGTGCCGTTCGCCACCACCGGCGCGGCGCCGAGCCGGGTACGGCCGCTGGTGCCGGGAATCTTCGCGGACCAGACGCGCGCCGGCATCTCGCTCAGCGCCAGATGCCCCATCACCTTGGCGGCATTGCCGCCCGGCTGGTTCCACGCCGCGTTGGTCTCGGGTGCGGGAAGCACCACCTGTACCTCGGCGATTGTCTTGTCGGCGACGATGCTCGTCTCCGCCGCCAGGATCGGCACGCGCTGGCCGAGCACCGGCGTCTTCTTGTCGCCGCCCTTGAAGATGCCGCAGGCACCAAGCGCGACCAGCGCCGCCATCGCGACGGGAATCCGAACCGACTTCATCATTTCGCCTTCTTGTCCTCACCCTCGTCCGGGACCGCATCGACGCCAAGTACGCCGGCCATCTGAACCGCGCGTTGACGGATCGCCCGCGGCACGCCCTCGCTCTTGGCGATCTCGCCATAGAGCTTGCCGGCCTCGTTACGCTTGCCCTGCCGCAGATAGGCCACGGCCACCATCTCGCCCGCGCTGCCGAACCAGGGGCTGTCCTTGGTCGCCAGCGCGCCCAGCCGCGACACGACCTGCTCGGGCTTCAGCGAATCATATTCGGCGGCGGTCTGGCGGATCAGCGCCAGGTCGCGGAATTCCTGCGGCACCTTCGTGTCCGCGGCGATCGCCGCCAGGATCGCGGCACCGCCCTTGAGGTCGTTCTTGGTCAACAGCACATCGGCCTGGGCGAAGCGCGCCGCCGCGCTGAACCCCTGCGAGCTCGATGCCGCCAGCTCCTTGAGCGGTGCCTCGGCCTCCTGCGCCTTGTTCTGGCTCAGCGACTTGATCGCGGCCTTGAACTTCTCGCCTTCCTCGCCGCGGCGCTCGTCGCTGTGGCTCTGCCAGTAGAGCCAGCCGCCGAACGCGATCAGGCCGGCGACCACCGCCGCGATGATCCAGCGGCCGTAATTCTGCCAGATGTGCAACGCCTGGTCCTTGCGGAGCTCCTCATCGACCTCACGCATAAAGGCTTCATTGCTTTGCGGGCTCAGCGCCAAGGGTAACTCCATCGGGGATATAGGACGTGCGGGCGCGGACCTTAGCCGCGGTCACCGGGAAACGAAAGCGGATCAATCCTTGGGCTTGTACACCTGCTCGTCCCCCGGAAAGCTCCGGTCGCGCACCGCCGCCGCATAGGTCTCAACCGCGGCGGAAATGCGGCCGGCCATGTCGTCGAACTTGCGTACGAAGCGCGGGGTCCGCTCGAACATGCCGAGCATGTCCTCGGTCACCAGCACCTGCCCGTCGCACTGCGCCGAGGCGCCGATTCCGATCACCGGACACGACACCGCCGCGACGATCTCGTTCGCCAGCGTCTCGACCACCCCCTCGGCGACGATCGAGAAGGCGCCGGCCTCCGCCACGGCCTTCGCGTCGCCGATGATCTTGGCATATTCGGCGTTGTCGCGGCCGCGCGTGCCATAGCCGCCCAGCGCATTCACCGCCTGCGGGGTGAGGCCTATATGTCCCATTACCGGGATGCCGCGGCGGGTCAGGAACGCGACCGTCTCGGCCATCGCCTCGCCGCCCTCGAGCTTGATCCCCGCCGAGCCGGTCTCGGCCAGGATCCGCGAGGCCGAGGCGAACGCCTGCTCGGGGCTCGCCTCGTAACTGCCGAACGGCATGTCGACCACGACCACCGCGTGATAGCTGCCGCGTACCACCGCGGCGCCGTGCGCGCACATCATGTCGAGCGTGACCGGAAGCGTCGAGGGCAGGCCATAGATTACCTGCCCCAGGCTGTCACCGACCAGCAACACGTCGCAATGCGGGTCGAGCAGCTGGGCCATGCGAGCGGTATAGGCGGTCAGCATCACCACCGGATCCTTGCCCTTGCGCGCCTGGATCGCCGGCACGGTCATCCGCTTCATCGGCGCCGGAGTCGGCGTGACGCGGCTGGTGGCGGTGTCGATGGTGAAGGTCGTGGACATGGCCGCGCGATAGCCGATCGTTTCGCCCCATTCCAGCGAAACGGCGGAGCGTATGTTCGAAGTTATTGACTCCATGTTATATAAAAATTACATAGAGTCGCATTCAACGAACACTGGAACCCAAGATGCCTTTTCGCGAGAAAATCTCCTGGTTATCGCTCGGTGGAATTCTGCTGGCTTTCGGACCCTATTTCGCGATGCTGCTATCGGGGACTCCGCCCTGGGCGCTGAATCCCATCAGCGCCGCTTGGTTCATCGGTATGGTCTCGGTGCTTGCGACAGTGATGGCGGTGGGGACCATCGGTGTGGCATTGACCAATCTCCGCGAGGCTCAGCGTCCCAGCGATGAGCGGGACCGCATGATCGCCCGCCGCGCCTCCTCCATCGCTTATGCCGTGCTAGCTCCGGCGCTCTGGCTGGCATTGGCTACACTGTTCGTGAGTTCCAGCTTGTCGGTACTCGTCAATGCCGTTCTCGCGGCGATCGTTGTGGCGGAGGTGGTGCGCTGCGCGGCCGAAATCGCGGGTTACCGGAGGGGCTGGCATGGCTAGCCCGCCCATCGCCAACCAGATTCGCATGCTGCGTTTCATGGCGGGCGAAATGACTCAGGCCGAGCTCGGCGAGCGAGTTGGCGTCACGCGTCAGACGATCGCAGCGATCGAGCAGGGGAAATACGCTCCCACTCTCGAGACCGCGTTCCGCATCGCCCGCGTGTTCGGCAAGCCGCTGGAGGAGGTGTTCGAATGGCAGGGGGGCTAGCCGCCCGGCTCAGCGCAGCCAGCCGCGCCTCTTTACCATGCTCGAAAACCAGACCTGGAACAGCGCCATCACGAAGATGAAGGCGGGAAAGAAAGTCGACGACACGCCCTTCACCGCGATCACATCGGTCGCGAGGAACATGTAGCCGAACTGGATGATCACCGCGATCAACGACAGCCAGTAGAGCGTCACCGCCCATTTCGATCGCAGGAGCAAGGCGATCGATCCCAGCACACCGGCGCCGACCGCAATGGCGAAATCGATCGTGAACCAGCTCGGCAGCGCTGCGAAATAAGCGCGATCCCAGTCAGTTGCCTGAGGATTTGCCGCAGCGCCCAACGTGACGTGCATATAGAAGGCCCAGCATCCCGCCAGGCCCCAAAGAAGCAGGATAATGCCGACAATATAGAGCCAGGCGGGTGGCTTCTGCGCGAAACTGCTTGCCATCGGAACATCTCCCCTATGGGTCGTTCGATGCCGCGCAACCTACCCTAAATGGTGGTTTTGCCAATCGTTTCGTTACAGTAACGCCGCCGCCCATTCCTCGACCTTGAATCCCACCAGTACGCCGCCGCGATATTCGACCACCGGCCGCTTGATCACCGACGGGTGCGCGGCCATCAGTCGCAACGCTTTCGCTTCGTTGACATCCGCCTTGTCCGCCTCGTCGAGCTTGCGGAAGGTCGTGCCCGCGCGGTTGAGCAGTCGCTCCCATCCGACCACCTCGGCCCATTTGGCGAGCCGCGCGGGATCGGCGCCTTCCTTCTTATAGTCGTGGAATTCGTACGCGACGCCATTGGCATCGAGCCACGTCCGCGCCTTCTTCACCGTGTCGCAATTGGGGATGCCGTAGAAGGAGACGCTCATCGAAGATTGCACACCTGTCCTGACCAGATCGCAGTCACCTTGGCAGCCGCATCGGTCCCGCTCAACAGTCCCGAGAGCTCGCCAGCAGTGAATTCCTCACCCAGCGCCCTGATCCGTCTTGCCGTCGCGTCGATCGATCGCATGGGTCAGGCTTGGATACCGGCGGCCGCGCCCCTGTGGTCGGCCCTCGTCCGGACACGCGCCGCTTGCGGCCCCTGCCCAAAACGGCGAGTCCCGTGGCAGCGCGGCAGCGGTTCGTCAAGCGGGCTGCGCGCAGGGCCGTCCCGGAACGAAAAGTCCGGTCAATCGCCCAGCATATGGTCCGCCACGCTGTAGCTGTGGCTGGCCTGATAGGCGTTCCGCCCGCGGTTCATATGCGTCAGGTTGAACCGCCGAATCGCGCGCAGCCCATGACCCGATTCAAGGAAGGTGCGGATCGAGCCGCTGCCGCGCACGTTGATGCCGAAGATGTCCTTCCCGCGCGGGAAGAACCACCCGGTATCCTCGGGCGCGGCGACGCAGCCCTCGATCAAGCCCTCGTCCAGCCGCTCCGGGTCGAGCGAACCGTCCGTAGTGAAATCCGAGAGGTGGAGGATGAACCGGGCACGGACCCCCTCGCCGTCGGCATAGAGCGTGAACAGCTCCATCCAGCTCGCATTGACGCGGACCAGCGGCTTGTCGGAGGTCGAGGGCAGGCACGACACCGACCAGTAATAGCGCTCGGTCATGCGCGGCACGGGGATGCAGGCCGCGCCGTAGTGCCCGAGGATCTCCAGCGTCTCATCCGCCTGCGGGCGGCGCAGCAGCTTCCGGAAGCGCTCGGCATATTTGAAGCGGTGCTCGAGCGATTCCGAGCGTTCCTCGGCGTCCGGCAGAACCGCCTCGCCCTCGAGCCAGTCGCGCTGCTGCGCGAGGTCGACGAACTGGCGCAGGCCCTTGACGACGGCGCGAGAGGTCTTGCTCATCGCTTCTTCGCCCGTCTCATGCCTTACTCCCATCCGGTCGATCTAGCGCCGCCCATTCGCGTTGCTCGCCTCTGAAAGCTCTGCCTGCCAGAGTGCCAGTGCCTCATCGGCGATCGGGAGAACGCTCGAGGTGAACCGGTCGATCATGGACAGCAGCGCTTCGCGGGGACCGCTTCGCCACTCGTCGCTGGCGTAGAAGCTGTCCTGGCTCGCGCGGCGGTGATCTTCACTGTCATATGCCCGGATCAGGACAAAGCTATCGTCGCCATGCAGCGAGCGACCGGCGAACACGATCCGGTGGCCCCATGCCGCGAGCAGAGGCGTGACCTCTTCGATGAACAACGTCTCGAATGCCGCCTGGGCGTTCGCCTTGAGCTCGTAGCTGCGGATCTCGATCACACCGGTCACGCCATGATCTCCGTCGAAGCGGTTCGAAGATGAGCTAGGAGATCGCGGGCCGCGACGCCATCGCCGCCGCTCGTACGCGTCACTCCCACTCGATCGTGCCCGGCGGCTTCGACGTATAGTCGTAGACCACGCGGTTGACGCCCTTGACCTCGTTGACGATCCGCGTCGCAACGCGCGACAGGAAGCTCGCGTCGAACGGATAGATGTCGGCGGTCATGCCGTCGGTGCTGGTCACCGCGCGCAGTCCGCACACGCTGTCATAGGTGCGGAAGTCGCCCATCACGCCCACCGTCTTGACCGGCAGCAGCACGGCGAACGCCTGCCAGATCGCATCGTAGAGCCCCGCGTTGCGGATCTCCTCGAGATAGATCGCGTCGGCCTTGCGCAGGATGTCGCAGCGTTCCTTGGTCACCTCGCCCGGGATGCGGATCGCGAGACCCGGCCCCGGGAAAGGATGGCGGCCCACGAACACGTCCGGCAGCCCCAGCTCGCGGCCGAGCGCGCGGACCTCGTCCTTGAACAGCTCGCGCAGCGGCTCGACCAGCTTCATGTTCATCCGCTCGGGCAGGCCGCCGACATTGTGGTGACTCTTGATCGTCACCGACGGCCCGCCGGTGAAGCTGATGCTCTCGATCACGTCGGGATAGAGCGTGCCCTGCGCGAGGAACTCGGCCCCGCCGATCTTGCGCGCCTCCTCCTCGAACACGTCGATGAAGGTCTTGCCGATGAACTTGCGCTTGGCCTCGGGATCGGTGACGCCGGCAAGGCCGTTGAGGAACAACGTCTCCGCGTTCACATGCACCAGCGGGATGTTGTAGTGCCCGCGGAACAGCGAGACGACCTGGTCCGCCTCGCCCGCGCGCATCAGCCCGTGGTCGACGAACACGCAGGTCAGCTGCTCGCCGATCGCCTCGTGGATCAGCACCGCCGCAACCGCGCTGTCGACCCCGCCCGACAGCCCGCAGATCACCCGCCCCTTGCCGACCTGCTTGCGGATCTCCTCGATCTTGGCCTGGCGGAACTCCGCCATCGTCCAGCCGCCCTTGAGCCCGCACACGTGCCGCACGAAGTTGGCGAGCAGCTTCGCCCCGTCGGGCGTGTGCACCACCTCCATGTGGAACTGGGTCGCGTAATAGCGCCGCGCGTCGTCGGCCACGACCGCGAAGGGCGATCCGGGGCTGGTCGCGACCGAGCGGAAGCCCGGCGCCAGCTCGGTCACCTTGTCGCCATGGCTCATCCACACCTGGTGCGTCTCGCCCTCGGCCCAGAGGCCGTCGAACAGCACGCAGCTGTCCTCGATCTCGATGAAGGCGCGGCCGAACTCGCCGCTGTCGCCCAGCGTCACCGTGCCGCCGAGCTGGTGCATCATCACCTGCTGGCCATAGCAGATACCGAGGATCGGCAGCCCCGAATCGAAGATCGCCTGCGGCGCCCGCGGCGAGCCCTCCTCGAGCACCGACGCCGGCGAGCCCGACAGGATCACCCCGCCCGGCTTCATCCGCTCGAACGCCTCGGCGGCGGAACTGAAGGGAGCGATTTCGCTGTAGACGCCCGCTTCGCGCACGCGGCGCGCGATGAGCTGGGTCACCTGGCTGCCGAAATCGACGATGAGGATGGATTCGCCCGGCTGTGTCATGGCGAGCCGATAGGCAGGTGGGCCCAGCGTGTAAAGCCGGGGAACCAATTGCGCGCCCGCGGATTCCTCGCGCCGCCATGGTCACCACGCGCTTAACCGAACCCGCAAACCGTTCCGAAGCGCACGATCGCTTAGGTACAGCGCCATGACGACGAACCGGACCCCCCGCCGGATCGCGCTTCCGCTGCTCGGCGCGCTCTTCCTCGCGGCCCCGGCATCGGCGTCGATCCTCGACTATGTCGGTGAGTGCGTGCCCTTCGCGCGCCAGGCCTCGGGCATCCAGATCTGGGGCGACGCCTGGACGTGGTGGAGCCAGGCCGCGGGCAAATATCAGCGCGGCGACGTGCCCGAGGTCGGCGCGGTGGTCGCCTTCGCCAAGTCGCGCTCCCTGCCCCTCGGCCATGTCTCGGTGGTCAGCCGCATCATCGAGCCGCGCGTCGTGATGGTCACCCATGCCAACTGGTCGCGCTTCGACGGCAAGCGCGGCAAGGTCGAGCAGGATGTGACGCTGTTCGACGTCTCTCCAGCGGGCGACTGGAGCCAGGTCAAGGTCTGGTATCGCGACACGCGCGGGCTCGGCTCGACCACCTATCCGGTCCACGGCTTCATCTACGGCCGCCCCGCGAACGGCGCGAAGGTCGCCAGAGCAAAGGTCACGACCGAGCTCACCGGCCGCAATCCCGACTATGTCGGCTCGCTGATCGACGCCTACGCGCGCTGACGCTGGACGCGGAGACCCGTCCGCGCCAGACTGCCCGCGATGGGTGGCTCGCCATTTCGCTCAGGTGGAGCCGAAAAGTGTGATCGTCGAGCACCGGAGCGCAGCGTACTCAGGTACGTGAGCAACGGAGCGCAGAGGATCGCGCTTGCAGGCCCGTATGAGCGGAATGGCGAGCCGCCCATCATGTTCTTCTCCTTCGTCGACGAGCTCCGCGCCGCGGGCATTCCCGCCAGCATGAAGGAGCATCTGATCCTCCTCGAAGCGCTCGACCGCGACGTGATCGAGCGCACGCCCGAGGCCTTCTACTATCTCGCCCGCGCCACCTTCGTGAAGGACGAGGGGCTGCTCGACCGCTTCGACCAGGTCTTCGCCAAGGTCTTCCGCGGCATCTCCACCACCTTCGGCAACGCGGCCGCAGCGATTCCCGAGGACTGGCTCAAGGCGATCGCCGAGAAATATCTGACGCCAGAGGAAATGGCCGCGATCCAGTCGCTCGGCTCGTGGGAAGAGATCATGGAGACGCTCCGCAAGCGGCTCGAGGAGCAGCAGGGCCGGCATCAGGGCGGCAACAAGTGGATCGGCACCGGCGGCACCTCGCCCTATGGCAATTCCGGCTACAATCCCGAGGGCGTGCGCATCGGCGGCGAGAGCCAGCACAAGCGGGCGCTCAAAGTCTGGGAAGGCCGCGAGTTCAAGAATCTCGACTCCACCCGCGAGCTCGGTACGCGCAACATCAAGGTCGCGATGCGCCGCCTGCGCCGCTTCGCGCGCGAAGGCGCGGCGGACGAGCTCGACATCGACGCGACGATCGACGGCACCGCGCGCCAGGGCTGGCTCGACATCCGCATGCGCCCCGAGCGGCACAATGCGGTCAAGCTCCTCCTCTTCCTCGACGTCGGCGGATCGATGGACCCCTGGGTCAAGCTCTGCGAGGAGCTGTTCAGCGCCGCCACGTCCGAGTTCAAGAACCTCGAATTCTTCTATTTCCACAACTGCCTCTACGAGGGTGTGTGGAAGGACAATCGCCGCCGCTTCACCGAGCGCACGCCGACCTGGGACGTGCTCCACAAGTTCGGCCACGACTATAAGGTGATCTTCGTCGGCGACGCCTCGATGTCGCCCTACGAGATCAGCCACCCCGGCGGTTCGGTCGAACATTACAACGAGGAAGCCGGCGCGATATGGATGCAGCGCGTCACCAGCACCTATCCCGCAAGCGTATGGCTCAATCCGATCCCCGAGGAGCAATGGGGCTATTCGCAGTCGGTCCGCATCCTGCGCGAGCTGATGAACGACCGCATGTACCCGCTGACGCTGGCGGGGCTGGACGACGCGATGCGTGAATTGAGCCGGAAGACATGAAGCTGCTTCCCCACGCCGCGCGGCAGATGCTCCGCCGGCACTTCGGCACCGTCTCGATCGATGACCCGCGCGAGAATGCGGCCCGCGCGCCGTACACTTATTTCCTGCCGTCGGCAAACGAGTTGCTCGCTCTCGCGCCTGGCGATCAGGTCAAGATCATTGTTCGCTCGCACCCACCTTCACCGGAGTGGGATGCTGAGCGCATGTGGTTTCTAGTGACGGCAGCTTCGGGCGACGATCTCGCCGGCAGGTTGGAAAATCAGCCGTCCGATATCCCTCAACTTCGTCCGGGCGCCGCTCTGCAGTTTCGCCGAAGCGACGTGACCGACATCATCTGGGCCGATGATCGATCGGCTCCGCCGCCCGGAATGACGCCGCGTCGGGAATATTGGGATCGCTGCTTGGTCGATCAGTGCGTGCTCGATGGAGATGCTCGGGTTCATTACTCTATCGCGAGCTCCCGGACATGGGCGAGCCGGATGACACCTATCCTGACAGCGGGTGGCGCATACGCGGCGACTATCGCAACATCAGTGACACGGAAGTCGACGAACGCGAAGCGGCTTATGTTGCGCTCGGCGCTGTCCTCAATCGCGATGATAGCTGGATCAGACTTATCGACGAGCCGGTTGGCGCAAGGTTCATCCGCAATTGGGAGACAGATGCATTCGAACCGCTGATCGATGATGAAGACGCATCTGATGCGCCGCCTGTCGCGACTTGAAATGTTGGATTTCAGATGCTTGGCTCGATGCCGCTCTTTGAAATCGTCGGATCGAACTGGTTGACACGGGCGCGTGACACGCTCGAACGAGTCAGCTTTGTCAACCGCCGCCATGCCTCACGCGCGTGGCAGTGTGACTTTTAGGACTTTTCGCGGCCGATCTTCCCGGCGCTACAGCCGCTCCACCGCGCGCTGCAGCTTGCGCAGCACGCCGGAATCGCCCGCCTGCGCATCGGCCGCTTCCTGCGCCAGCGCCATCAGCCGCACCGCGCCGAAGCTCGCCGCCAGCCCCTTGAGCCGGAGCGCGGCGCCGCGCCAGCTTTCCGGGTCATCGGCGGTCGCGAGCAGCTTCAGCGACCGCTTCGCGCTGTCAAGAAAGGCTTCGCGCAGCTCGGCGATCAGCCCGGGCTCGTCGCCCACCGCCGCCGCCAGCGTCGCATCGATTGCACCGGGATCATACGCCATGCCGTGCGTCTAATACGCCGTGCTTAATGACTGGTTTCCCAGCGCTATCCCATTGTCGCGAAACCGTGCTAGACTGGGACAATGAACGGGGGAAGCAACGCAGCCGGCATTGCGGCGAACGAGCGCGACGAGCTGATGCTGGTCGACGAAGCGGTGCCCACGAGCGCCGCCCATCCGGAATATGATCCGGGCGAGGATATCGAGCCGGACGAACCGTACCGGGCGCCGGGCGAATGGCTCGTGCCCTTGCTCGCCGCAGGCCTCACGCTCGCCTGGTTCGGCGTGATGGGTTGGCTGCTCCAGCCGACGCTCGCCGCGCCGATGCCGCCGGTCCAGCTCGTCCAGCTGATCGCGGCCTTGTGCGTGCCGCCGATCCTGATCGGCATATTGTGGCTGCTCGCCCGCCGCTCGAGCCGCGCCGAGGCGCGGCGTTTCGCCAACACCGCGCGCGCGATGCGGGCGGAGGCCGCAAGCCTCGAGAGCGTCGTCGCCACCCTCTCGCGCAAGATCGAGGCGAACCGCGCCGCGCTCGCCGCCCAGACCACCGCGCTGATGGCGATGGGCGACGGCGCCGCCGAGCGGCTCCAGGCCGTCTCCAACGGCATGGCGGCCGAGGCGCGCTCGATCGACGCCAGCGCCAAGACATTGATGGAAAGCGCCGCGACCGCCGAGAAGAGCGTCGCGATCGTCCTCGCCTCGCTCCCCAAGGCGCATGAGGGGATGACCGGCATGGCGGCGACGCTCGACGCCGCCGGGCTCAAGGCCGGCGAGCACGCCGCGGCGCTCGATGCGCAGCTCGCCGCGCTCGCCGAGCGCGGGCGCGAGGCCGACAATGTCGCCGGCGGCGCCGCCCAGCGGCTCGCCGCGCATATCGCCAAGATGGAAGCGACCAGCGAGACCGCCGGCGCGCGGCTCGAAGGCGTGGCGGGCGAGATGTCGGCGACGGTCGACGCGATGCTCGACCGCGCCGCCGCCGCGGTGGACGAGGCGCGCAAGGGCATCGCCGCGCAGGGCGAAGCGATGATGGCGATGCTCGCCGCCAACCAGGCCTCGCTCGACGCCGCGGGCCGCGAGAGCGTCGAGGCGGTCGGCGCGCGCATCGCCCAGGTCGAGGAGACGATCGGCCGCATCGCCGACAAGCTCGGCGAGGAGCAGACCCGCGTCGACATCCTGCTCGCCTCGGTCACCGGCGGCATCGCCCAGGCCGACGGTGCGATGGCCGCGCTGCATTCGGCCGGAATGGAGCGCACCCAGGCGCTGTCCGCCTCGATCAGCGCGCTCGACAGCTCGACCGCGGCGATGACCGAGACGCTCAAGGTCGGCGACGAGACCGCCCGCCGCGTCATCGCCACCGCCGAGGAGCTGCTCGTCGCGCTCGATTCCTCGGCACGCGAGATCGACGAGACCATGCCCGAGGCGCTCGCGCGGCTCGACGACCGGATCGGCGCGACGCGCACCGTCGTTGCCGGCGCCAAGCCCGAGCTGCTCGCGCTCGTCACCGCCGCCGAGAGCACCCACGACGCGATCGAGGCCATCGCCGACGTCGTCTCGCGGCAGCGTGAGACGCTGATCAAGACCCAAGCGGCGCTGATCGAGACCCTCGATTCGGGTCATGCCAAGACCGATCAGCTCGAGGAGATCGTGGATCGCGCCATCGCCAATGCCCGGCGCTTCGCCGACGATGCGGCGCCGCAGCTGGTCGACGCGCTGCTCCGCATCCGCGAGACCGCCAGCGCCGCCGCCGAACAGGCGCGCGCGACGCTGTCGGGCCTCGTTCCCGAGGCCGAGCGCCGGCTGGAGGAAGCGGGCAGCACGGCGATGCGCCGCGCGATCGACTCCGGCGTCCGCCAGCAGCTCGTCGAGCTGGGCCAGGCGGCCGAGGCCGCCGTCACCACCGCCGGCCGCGCTTCCGAACGGCTGACGCAGCAGATGATGAGCATCGGCGAGGCGACCGCCACGGTCGAGCGCCGGATCGAGGAAGCCCGCGCCGAGCGCGAGGAGGCTGACCGCGACAATTTCGCCCGCCGCGTCTCGCTGCTGGTCGAATCGCTCAATTCCGCCGCGATCGACATCACCAAGGCGTTCGCGCACGAGGTCTCGGACAGCGCCTGGTCGGCCTATCTCAAGGGCGACCGCGGCGTCTTCACCCGCCGCGCCGTGCGCCTGCTCGACACCGGCGAGGCGCGCGAGATCGCCGCGCTCTACGACGCCGACTCCGCCTTCCGCGAGCAGGTCAACCGCTACATCCATGATTTCGAGGCGATGCTGCGCCAGGTGCTGGCGCTGCGCGATGGCTCGCCGCTCGGGGTGACCCTGCTCTCCTCGGACATGGGCAAGCTCTATGTCGCGCTCGCCCAGGCGATCGAGCGGCTGCGGACCTAGCGCTTCGCCGCTTCGAGCACCTTGAGCGCGAAGGCCAGCCGCGCCTGACGCATGTCGGGGTCGGTGGCCTTGGTCCAGGCGCTGCTGGCGACCATCACTAGCCGGGTCGCCGGGTCGACCAGGATGACCTGCCCGAAAATGCCCTGCGCGGCATAATAGCCGCCGGGCAGCGTCCACCACTGATAGCCATAGCCGCCGCCGGGGAAGGTCGCGTGGGTTCGGGTGGCGTCAGCGAACCAGCCCTCGGGCACGATCCCCTTGCCGCCGTCGAGCGTCAGCTGGCCGATCCGGGCATAGTCGCGCAGCGAGACCGAGAGGCAGCATCCGCTCACCTCCGCCCCGCTCTGGTCGGTCATCCAGAAAGCGTCGCGCTCCATGCCGTAGCGGCGCCATACCTTCTCGGTGAGATAGTCGGCGAGCTTCCGGCCCGTCGCGCGCCGCACCAGCACGCCGATCAGGTTGGTCTCGCCGGTCTTGTAGACGAACTTGGCGCCCGGCGCGTCGACCCGGGGCAGCTTGCGCATATAGGCGACGGTCGGGTCCTGCCCCGCCGGCACCGCCTCGGCGAACATCCGCGCGACGTCGCTGTTGGGGTCGGTATAGTCCTCGTTCCACTTGACGCCCGAAGTCATGGTGAGGAGCTGCTTGATGGTGACGCCGTGATAGCCGGCGCCGGCGAGGTCGGGGATATATTTGGTCACCGGCTCGTCGAGCGACTTGATGTACCCGTCCCTGATCGCCGCACCGACCAGCGTCGAGGTCACCGACTTGGCGACCGAGAAGCTGGTCCAGCGACCCTCGCGCGAATAGCCCAGCGCATAGCGCTCCAGCCGCACCTTGCCGTCCTGCAGCACGATGAGGCCGGCGACATTCTGCGCCTTCATGAAGGCATCGACCTCGGCCGCAGCGATCGGCAGCGGCGCACCGTCGGGCAGCGGCCTCACCCTGCCGCCGGCCTTCACGGTGTTGCCGGGGAAGATCTTCTCCATCGCCGGGAAGTTCCGGAGCCGCTCCTCCTGCGACCAGAACAGCACCGCGGCGCCGACCTGGTGCAGCCGGGCCTCGTCCTGCGCGGCGGGCGCCGGTGCCGGTACGGACGTTTCGGCCCGAGGCGCGCAGCCCCACAACGCCACCGCCGAAAGCGCGATCCAGGCCGTCCGCATGCCCCTCTCCTTTTCAGTCTCTTACGAGCGTCACCTGCGCCACCCAGATCCCGCCGCCGCGGAACCCGCCCTCACAATACATGAGATAATAGCGCCACAAATCGAGGAAATGCGGGTCGAATTCGGCCGGAATCCGCCCCGCCGCCACCGCCGCGTCGAACCGCTCGCGCCAGGCCTTCAGCGTCTCGGCATAGTCGAGCCCGAAGACGTGGCGGTCGTGCCAGCCGAGGCCATGCTCGGCGGCGATCGCGCGGAAGCGGCCTTCCGACAGCAGCATGCCGCCCGGGAAGACATAGGTCTGGATGAAGTCGACGTTGCGGGCGTAGGCCTCGAAGATCGCGTCGTCGATCGCGATATACTGGATCGCCGCGCGGCCGCCCGGCTTCAGCGCGCGGGCGATGGCGCCGAGATAGGCGGGCCAATATTCCTCGCCCACCGCCTCGACCATCTCGATGCTGGCCACCGCGTCATAGCTTCCGGCGACGTCGCGATAGTCGGTCAGCGAGACCTCGACCCCGTCGAGCCCGGCGGCGGTCATCCGCGCCTCGACATGGGCCTTCTGCTCGGTCGAGAGGGTGATGCCGTGCACGCGCCGTCCGCCGCGCGCTGCAACCTCGGCGAACGAGCCCCAGCCGCAGCCGATCTCGAGGATGCGGTCGCCGGGCGCGGTACCGGTCCGCTCGAGGATCGCGGCCAGCTTGGCCTGCTGCGCCGCCTCCAGCGTCATGCCCGGATCGGCGAACAGCGCGCTCGAATAGGTCATGCTGGCATCGAGCCAGGGGGCGTAGAAATCATTCCCGAGATCATAGTGATAGGCGATGTTGCGCCGCGCGCCGTCGCGGTCGTTGCGCTGCAGCCAGTGCCACAGCCGCTTGGCCAGCCGCGTCGCGCCATGGGCCCGCCCGGTATCGCCCAGCGTCGCGCGGTTGCGCATGAACAGGTCGAACAGGGGCACCGGATCGGGGCTGGTCCATTCGCGCGCCTGCCACGCCTCGTACCAGCCGACCGAGCCGCCCGTCGCGAGCCGCCAGAGCGCGCGCCAGCTGCGGATTTCGACGATCGCCTCCGGGCCGGCGCCGCGCCCGCCCAGCCGCCGCTGGCTCCCGCCGGGCAGCGTCACATCGATCGCGCCCTCGGCGAGCCCGGCATCGATCCGGTCGAGCAATTTGCGCAGGAGTGGCGTCAGCAGCGGCGCGAGCACGACCCGACCCGGCGCCTTGACGCCGTCGCCCCAGCCATCCCGGCGGCCCCTGTTTCGTGCCGGCGCGTGCATCGGGCGCACAAACCACGCCGGGATCGAGTCGGGCAAGCGGCAAGTTGCCGCTCGCGTAACGATCAGATCGCGTGGGGTTCCTTCTCGACCATCCAGGTCTGGCCCTTGCTCACCAGCTTCTGGAGATCGGCGACCTTGCCCTCGCTCGCCGCCGCGTTCTGAGCGACCACGGCGCTCTCGAAGGTCGGGGCGGGATCGTCGTAGAGCACGCCGAGCGCCATCGGGAACGGGCCGAACGGCATCTCGACCAGCATGTGCGCGATGGCGCGGTTGGCGACGTTGTGGACGATCACCCCGGCGCCCCGCCAGTCCCCTTCCACGACATCTACTGTTTTCAGCGTGAGCCTTTGAATATCGAGAGCAATTCCCTTGGTGCCGCCCGCGAAGAGCATCGGCTGGCCGTCCTCCAGCCAGAGCTGGTGCCCGGCATTGGCCTTTTCGGTGAAGGGCGCGAAGACGTCGTCATTATAGACGATGCAGTTCTGGAAGATCTCGACGAAGGCGGCGCCCTGATGCGCGTGCGCCGCCTTGAGCACCGACGGCAGGTTCTTGTGCACGTCGATCCCGCGCGCGATGAAGCGCGCCCCGCTGCCAAGCGCATAGGCGCAGGGCTTGGCCGGATGATCGACCGAGCCGAACGGGGTCGAGGGCGAGCGCGTGCCCTCGCGACTGGTCGGCGAATACTGGCCCTTGGTCAGGCCGTAGATCTCGTTATTGAACAGCAGCACCTGGCAATTGAGGTTGCGGCGCAGCAGGTGCATCGTGTGGTTGCCGCCGATCGACAGGCCGTCGCCGTCGCCGGTGATGATCCACACGTCGAGATCGGGATTGGCGAGCTTGACCCCCGTCGCCACCGCCGGCGCGCGGCCGTGGATGGTGTGGAAGCCGTAGGTCTCCATGTAATAGGGGAAGCGCGACGAGCAGCCGATGCCGCTGATGAACACGGTGTTCTCCGGCGTCGCGCCGATCTCCGGCATCGTGCGCTGCACCGCCTTGAGGATCGCGTAATCGCCGCAGCCGGGGCACCAGCGGACTTCCTGATCGGTCTCCCAGTCCTTGGGGCTGGAGGGCTTGATGGTGGTGATCTCGTTCATGACCGCTTGCCCCGCAATTGCTTGAGCTCTTTCAAGTAACGCTCGCGTGCCTCCTCTAGCCCCGATGAATCGTCATTTCCGATAGGAAGCCAATTGCCCGCTAGCCATTGATGGACTTCATACAACGTGACCGATCGTTCCCCGCTCCCGATAGTGCGCGAGCTGAGCCGGAGCCCAACTTCATCATCCTGATCAATTACCGTCACGCCAGCGCCTCCTCGATCGCAGCTTCGATCTCGTGGATGCGGAAGGGTTGGCCGCTGACCTTGTTGAGCGGCTTGGCGTCGACGAGGAACTGGTCGCGCAGCACGGTCTTGAGCTGGCCGGTGTTCATTTCTGGCACGAGGATACGATCGTAACTCTTTAGCAACGCACCCAGATTCTTCGGCATCGGCCAGATGTGGCGGATATGGATGTGGCTGACGTCGAGCCCCTTGCGGCGCGCCCGGCGCACGGCCTGGGTAATCGGGCCATAGGTCGAGCCCCAGCCGACCACGACGAGCTTGCCGCCCGCCTCGCCCAGCTCGATTTCCTGATCGGGCACGGCGATGCCGTCGACCTTGGCCTTGCGCAGGTCGGTCATCGCCTGGTGGGTGGCGGGGGCATAGTCGATATTGCCGGTGCCGAGCGCCTTCTCGATCCCGCCGATGCGGTGGAGCAGGCCCGGCGTGCCCGGCTTGACCCAGGGGCGCTTCAATTTCTCGTCGCGGGCATAGGGCAGGAATTTCTCGCCCTCGGCCGGCAGCTCGGTGTGGAACTCGACCGGGAACGGCTCGTAGTCGCTCATGTCCGGTACCTTCCACGGCTCGGCCGCGTTCTGGAGATAGCCGTCGGTGAGCAGCATCACGGGCGTCATGTACTGGGTGGCGATGCGCACCGCCTCGATCGCGCAGTCGAAACAGTCGGCGGCCGAGCGGGTCGCGATCACCGGAATGGGCGCGTCGCCGTTGCGGCCATAGACCGCCTGATAGAGGTCCGACTGCTCGGTCTTGGTCGGAAGACCCGTCGAGGGCCCGCCGCGCTGGGCGTTGACGATCACCAAAGGCAGCTCGGTCATGATCGCCAGCCCGATCGCCTCGGTCTTGAGCGCGATGCCGGGGCCTGAGGAACAGGTGACGCCAAGGCTTCCCGCATAGGACGCGCCGAGCGCCGAGGCGACCGCGGCGATCTCGTCCTCCGCCTGGAAGGTGGTGACGCCGAACTCCTTGAGCCGCGCCAGATGGTGCAGGATCGCCGAAGCCGGGGTGATCGGATAGCCGCCGTAGAAGAGCTTGAGCCCGGCGAGCTGCGCGCCTGCGACGAGGCCCAGGCTGATCGAATCCGCGCCGGTCACGGTGCGGTAGAGGCCCGGCTCGACCGGGGCGGCGGGGACGTGGAGCTGGCCGACCCCCTGTGCGCCGAGCTCGGCGGTCTCGCCATAGGCATGGCCGGCGTTGAGCGCGGCGATGTTGGCCTCGGCCAGCTCGGGCGCCTTGGCGAACTTGGTGCGCAGCCATTCGACCAGCGGCGCACGGTCGCGGTCGAACATCCACAGCGCGAGGCCGAGCGTCCACATGTTCTTGCAGCGCAGCGCCTCCTTGTTGCCCAGGCCGAACGGCTTCACGGCGTCGAGGGTGAGCTGCGAGATGTTGAGCTTGAGCAGCTGCCACTTGGCGAGGCTGCCATCCTCGAGCGGGTTCTCGGCGTACTTCGCCTTGTCGAGGTTGCGCTTGTTGAACTCGCCCTCGTCCGCAATGATCAGGCCGCCGGGCTTCAGGTCGCCGACATTGGTCTTGAGCGCCGCCGGATTCATCGCCACCAGCACGTCGGGCGCGTCGCCCGCGGTCTCGATCGCGGCCGAGCCGAAGTTGATCTGGAAGGCGGAGACGCCGAACAGCGTGCCCTGCGGCGCGCGGATCTCGGCGGGGAAATCGGGGAAGGTGGCGAGGTCGTTGCCCGCCAGCGCGGTCGAGAGCGTGAACTGGCCGCCGGTGAGCTGCATGCCGTCGCCGGAGTCGCCGGCGAAGCGGACGACGACCGCTTCGGGCGGGGGATTGGCGGAAGCCTCTTCCGGGGTCACCTGATGGGCGGCAGTGGCCATTCAGTCTCTTCCTGCAATTTTCCTGCACCCTCTAGGATCGGGGCGCTGACTCCAAGGTAGAATGACAGGGCGTGGTTGCAATCGCTTCTTTCAGAACGTTTTGCGTGCGGGAAAGATCAGTTGTTTCCACTTTGTCGCCGGCTGTGTCCTCGTTTGTTCGAGTATAGGCCGGATGGCGGCGTGTAGGAAAGCGAGGCGCGATTCTTGGCGGATTTCCGCGGGTTTCGGGCAGCGACCTGCGTGCGGCGAAGGGGCGGGAAATGCGGCTGGAGGGGGCTCCGGGGGTGTGGTGGAGCGCCCCCAAAGTGGAACAAGGTGCACACGATGTTTGATTATCGGGGATTTCGGCGTTCCGCGTTCGGGTGAGGGAATGGCCGGTTTGCGGACGCGGGGCGGCGTTGGCCGGGGCGAGCGAGTCGATATGTTCTGCAAAGGGCGGTTTACCCTCAACCCTCCCCGTGCCGGGGACGGGGACCACGCGAAGCGTGGTGGAGGGGGCACGAGGCAAGCGATTCCGGCGAGGCGGGCCCCCTTCCACCACCGCCTTCGGCGGCGGTCCCCCTCCCCGTGCCGGGGAGGATTAGATTCTACGCGGCCAATGCTTCCAGCGCCTCGCTGGCTTCCATCCAGGTGGCTTCCGCCGCCTCGATCGCCTTCGCCACGGTGTCGCGCTGCTTCATCAGCTCGGTCATGGTGAGCCTGGCGAGGTCGGGGGCGGCGCTGGCGGGGTCGAACATCGCGCGGTCGATGGCCGAGAGCTTCTCGCCGAGCTTCGCCATCTCGGCCTCGGCGGCCTTGGCCGACTTGCGCAGGGCGTTGCCCTTCTCGCGCAGCTCGGCGGCCTCGCGCCGGGCGTCCTTGCGGTTGCCGCCCTTCCCCGCCCCCTCGGCCCTCGGCTCCTTGGCGAGGACGAAGGCGATGTAATCGTCGAGATTGCCGTCGAACGGCCGCGCCGTCCCTTGATCCACCAGCACGAGGCGGTCGGCGGTCATCTCGATCATGTGGCGGTCGTGGCTGACGATCACCACCGCGCCGGTGTACGCCGCGAGCGCCTGGATCAGCGCCTCGCGCGCGTCGACGTCGAGGTGGTTGGTCGGCTCGTCGAGGATCAGCATGTGCGGCGCATCGCGGGTGATCAGCGCCAGCGCGAGCCGCGCGCGCTCGCCGCCCGAGAGCTTGCCGACCTCAGTCATCGCCTTGTCGCCGGGGAAGCCGAAGCGGCCGAGCTGGGCGCGGACCGCGGCGGGCTTCTGCCCCTCCATCAGCCGCGCCATATGGTCGTAGGGCGTCTCGTCGCTGTGCAGCTCCTCCACCTGATACTGGGTGAAATAGCCGACGCGCATCTTGCCCGAGGCGGCCTTCTGTCCCTCGATCGGCGCGAGCTGCGCGGCGAGCAGGCGCGCGAGCGTGGTCTTGCCGTTGCCGTTGCGGCCGAGCAGCGCGATGCGGTCGTCGGGGTCGATGCGCAGGTTGAGGCGCTGGAGGATCGGCTTGCCGTCATAGCCGACGCTGGCGTGGTCGAGCGTGATCAGCGGCGGGCGCAGCTGCTCGGGATCGGGGAAGCCGAAGGACAGGGTGGGATCGTCGACCACCGCGGCGATCGGCTGCATCTTCGCGAGCGCCTTGGCGCGCGACTGGGCCTGCTTGGCGGTCGAGGCGCGGGCCGAGTTGCGCGCGACATAGTCCTGCAGCTTGGCGCGCTCGGCGAGCTGCTTCTCGCGCGCCGCGGCCTGCTGCGCCTGGCGCTCGGCGCGCTGGCGCTCGAACGAGTCGTAGCCGCCGGGATAGAGGGTGAGCTTGCCGCGCTCGAGATGGAGGATGTGGTCGACGACGTTGTTGAGGAAATCGCGCTCGTGGCTGACGATGACGATGGTCGCCGGGTAGGACTGGAGGAAGTCCTCAAGCCACAGCACGGCCTCGAGGTCGAGGTGGTTCGAGGGCTCGTCGAGGAGGAGCAGGTCGGGCTGGCTGAACAGCAGCGCGGCGAGCGCGACGCGCATGCGCCAGCCGCCCGAGAAGCTGTCGAGCGAGCGGTGCTGCGCCGCCTCGTCGAAGCCGAGACCGACCAGGATGCGCGAGGCGCGCGAGGGCGCGGAATAGGCGTCGATCGCGCCGAGGCGTTCGTGGATCTCGCCGAGGCGGTCGGGGTCTTCGAGGCCCTCCGCCTCGGCCATCAGCGCGGCGCGCTCGATATCCGCGGCGAGCACGGTCTCGAAGGGGGTGGCCTTACCGGCCGGCGCCTCCTGCGCGACATAGCCGATGCGCGCGCCGCGCGGCATCTCGGCGCTGCCCTCGTCGGGGTCGATCTGGCCGGCGATCACCTTGACCAGGGTCGACTTGCCCGCGCCGTTGCGCCCGACCAGCCCGATGCGGCCGCGCGGGGGCAGCGCGGCGCTGGCGCGGTCGATGATGACGCGCCCGCCGAGACGGACGGTGATGGCGGAGAGGTTGAGCATGGCGGGGCGCCTAAGGCAGAGTGGGCCGGCATTCAATCCTCCCCGGCACGGGGAGGGGGACCAGCCGCAGGCTGGTGGACCCGAGGCACCCGATTCGCTTGCCTTGGGCCCCCTCCGTCAGCGCTGCGCGCTGCCACCTCCCCGTACCGGGGAGGATTTTAGGAGAGGCGGCCCTCGAAGTCTTCGTAGCCGAACGATTTGACGATGCGGAGGTCGTCGGTGCGGCTGTCCCACAGGGCGATGCTCGGGAGCGGGACACCGTTGAAGGTGGTGGTCTTGACCATCGAGTAATGCGCCTGGTCGAGAAAGGCGAAGCGCTGGCCGGGCTGTGGGCGCTGCGGGAAGCGATAGTCGCCGAGGATGTCGCCGGCGAGGCACGAGGGGCCGCCGAGGCGGACGAGGACCTCGCCGCCCTCCCCCAGCAGCGCCGGGCGGTAGGGCGCCTCGATCACGTCGGGCATATGGCAGGTGGCGGAGATGTCGACCACGCCGATCGGCATGCCATTGTCGAATAGATCGACGAACTCGCCGACGAGGATGCCGGTGTCGAGCGCGATCGCCTCGCCGGGTTCGAGCACGACTTCGAGGCCGGTCTCCTGGCGGACCTGGCGGAGGAACTCGACCAGGTCGTCGCGCTGGTAATCGGCGCGGGTGATGTGGTGGCCGCCGCCGAAGTTGAGCCATTTGAGCTGGCCGAAATAGGGCGCGATGCGGGGCTTCAAGGCTTCCCAGGTGCGGCGCAGCGGGGGGAAGTCCTGCTCGCAGAGGGAGTGCACATGGAGGCCGTCGACGCCTTCGAGATGCTCGGGGCGAAGCTGGTCGGCGGGGAAGCCGAGGCGGCTGTGCGGCTGGGCGGGGTCGTATTTCTGGACCTCGCCCTCCGAATGCATCGGGTTGAGGCGCAGGCCGACGTCGAACGTGTCGTCGCGGGCGCGGGCGGCGTCGAGCTCGGCCTTCATCGCCGCGTGCTGCGACGGGGTGTTGAAGATGACGTGGTCGGAGAGCCTGCAGACCTGGGCCATGTCGGCCGCCTTGTAGCCCGAGCAGTAGGTGGCGATCTCGCCGTGATAGTGATCGGCGGCGAGCCTGGCTTCGTGCAGGCCCGAGGTGGCGACGCCGTCGAGATACTTGCCGACGAGATCGCCGAGCGACCACATCGAGAAGGCCTTGAGCGCGAGGAGGATCTTGACGCCGGCGCGGTCGCGGACATCGGCGATGACCTGGAGGTTGCGCTCGACCGCCGCGGCGTCGACGACGAAGCAGGGCGACGGGACGCGCGACAGGTCGAACCGAGCGAACGCGCCGGGGTCCCCGGCCTTGGTCGACATCACGGGCGATGCGGCGCGAGTTTCCATGGGCGGCTCCAATATCCTCCCCGGCACGGGGAGGTGGCAGCGCATTGCGCTGACGGAGGGGGCCCTCCTCACGCGGTGTCGCTGGTGGAGGGCCCCCTCCACCACCGCCTTCGGCGGCGGTCCCCCTCTCCGTTCCGGGGAGGATTTGGGACGCGCCGCGCTCGATTCGATCAGAACTTCAGCGGTTCCGCCAGCTCGTGGACCTGCCACGGCAGGCCGTGCCGGTTGAGCATGTCCATGAAGGGATCGGGGTCGAATTGCTCCATGTTGAACACGCCCTCGCCCTTCCACGTGCCATTGAGCATCAGCGCCGCGCCGATCATCGCCGGGACGCCGGTGGTGTAGCTCACCGCCTGGTTGCCGGTCTCCTCGAACGCGTCCTCGTGATCGCAGACATTGTAGACGTAGAAGGTCTTCTCCACGCCGTCCTTGGTGCCGGTGGCGATGTCGCCGATATTGGTCTTGCCCTTGGTGGTAGTGCCGAGCGTCGAAGGCTCGGGCAACACCGCCTTGAGGAACTGGAGCGGCACGATCTCGCGGCCCTCGAACATGATCGGCTCGATCGAGGTCATGCCGACATTCTGCAGCACGCGCAGATGCGTCAGATACTGCTCGCCGAAGGTCATCCAGAAGCGCGCGCGCTCGATCTCGGGGAGGAACTTGACCAGGCTCTCCAGCTCCTCATGGTACATGAGGTACATGTTCTTGGCGCCGACCTGATCGAACTCGAACACCTGGCGCGACGACAGCGCCGGGGTCTCGACCCAATCGCCATTCTCCCAGTGCCGCGCGGGCGCGGTGATCTCGCGGATGTTGATCTCTGGGTTGAAGTTGGTCGCGAAATGCTGGCCGTGATCGCCGCCGTTGCAGTCGAGGATGTCGAGCGTGCGGATCGTGTCGAGCAGGTGCTTCTTGATGTACATCGCGAAGACCGAGGTGACGCCGGGGTCGAAGCCCGAGCCGAGCAGCGCCATCAGGCCGGCCTGCTTGAAGCGGTCCTGATAGTCCCACTGCCAGCCATAATGGAACCGCGCCTCGTCGCGCGGCTCGTAATTGGCGGTGTCGAGATAGTCGGTGCCGGTGGCGAGGCACGCGTCCATCAGGTTGAGGTCCTGGTACGGCAGCGCGAGGTTGACCAGCAGGTTGGGCTTGACCGCCTCGATCAGCTTGCTGGTGGCGGCGACGTCGTCGGCATCGACCTCGGCGGTGTCGATGGTGACGCCGAAGCGCGACTTCACCGATTCGGCGATCGCGTCGCACTTGAACTTGCGGCGGCTGGCGAGCGTGATCTTCCCGAACAGATCGGGGTTCTTCGCCATCTTGTGCACCGCGACCGACGAAACGCCGCCTGCGCCGATTACGAGAACGTCCTTCACGCCTTGTCCTTCCTCAAAATGTCCCGGGGAATGACGCCCCATATGAGAGCAACGCCCCGGATGCAAAGGGCGATCCTGTTGGCTATCAACGTGACATGCAAAAGACGATCGATCGCAGGGCATTCATCGGGGGCGCCGCCGCGCTCGGGTTCGCGGGTCCGGCGCAGGCGCAGATTTTCCCGCCCAAGATCTTCGCCCCCGCCCCGCCCTGGCCGCCGCGCGAGCATTTCATGCTGTGGCCCGGCCTGCCGCCCGGCACGCCGCCGGGGATCGCGCGCTCGAACGTGCCCGTCCCGCTCCCGCTCGGCACGCCGCAGCGCTGGGAGAAGGGCATCCGCTATCCCTATGTCGGCGTGTTCCGCCCGGTCCGGCCCGACGGGCGCGCGGTGCTGGTGATGCCGGGCGGCGGCTATGTCTTCGTCAGCCTGATCAACGAGGGGGTGAACGTCGCGCGGGCGCTCAACCCGCTCGGCATCACCGTGTTCGTGCTCGCCTATCGCCTGCCCGGGGAAGGCTGGCTCAACCGCACCGAGGTGGCGCTGCAGGACGCGCAGCGCGCGATGCGGCTGATCCGATCGCGCGCGGCGGCGTTCCGGATCGACCCGGCCAGGCTCGGCATCTGCGGCTTCTCGGCGGGCGGGCATCTCGGGGGCACGCTGACCGTGGGGCACGAGGATGCACTCTATCGCCCGGTCGACGCCGCCGACCGGCTCTCGGCGCGGCCGGCCTTTTCGGGGCTGATCTATCCGGTCACGCAGTTTTCGAGCGCGGGGCCGAACAGCCGTTCGGGGCCGAACCTGCTCGGGCCGAACCCGCAACCCGGCGCGGCCGCGCGGCTCGACGTGCTCGCACGGGCCAGCGCCGCGATGCCGCCCTTGTTCCTGTGCCATGCGATCGACGACGGCACGGTGCCGGTGAGCCAGAGCATCGCGCTGATGGAAGCCGCGCGGCGCCATCGCGTGCCGGTCGAGGCGCATTTCCTCGAGCGCGGGGGACATGGCTTCGGGGCGCTCAACCTGCCCGCGGCCAATCCCGGCGCGAAGTGGATGAGCTGGTTCGCGGCGTGGATCAGGACGCACGTCTGAGATCAGATTCGTTCTTGCTATGTTCTCAACGCGAGCCTAGTCTCGGCGGATGGCAAAGACCCGCCCCGTGCGCGGGGCCACGCACAACCGCGAGAGTGTTCGCTTCAACCTGCCCGAGCGGGAGGCCGATGGCGACTGGCTCGACGCGCGCGAGGATATCGATGGCGAGCTGCCGCCATTGCGCACGACCGTCACGGTCGAGAAGCCGAAGACGATCCTGACGCGCAACCAGTCGCCCGACATCGCCTTCGACCGCTCGGTGAACCCCTATCGCGGGTGCGAGCATGGCTGCATCTACTGCTTCGCGCGGCCGACCCATGCCTATCACGACCTGTCGCCGGGGCTCGACTTCGAGACGAAGCTGTTCGCCAAGCCCGATGCCCCCGCCCTGCTGCGCGAGACGCTGGCGAAGCGCGGCTATGTCTGCCAGCCGATCGCGTTCGGCACCAACACCGACCCCTATCAGCCGATCGAGGCCGAGTGGCGCATCACGCGCGGGTGCATCGAGGTGCTGGCCGAGTGCGACCACCCGATCACGATCACCACCAAGTCCGACCGGGTGACGCGCGACATCGACCTGCTCGGCCCGATGGCGGCGAAGGGGCTGGCGGCGGTGATGATCTCGGTCACCTCGCTCGATCCCAAGATCGCGCGCACGGTCGAGCCGCGCGCGCCGCACCCGGAGCGGCGGCTGGCGGCGGTGGCGAAGTTGCGCGCGGCGGGCATCCCGACCTATGTCTCGCTGTCGCCGGTGATCCCGCAGATCACCGACCACGAGATGGAGCACATCATGGAGCGCGCGGCCGAGGCCGGGGCGCTGGGGTGCTTCTACCTCCCGGTGCGACTGCCGCACGAGGTGGCGCCGCTGTTCAGGGCATGGCTCGACGCGCATTTCCCCGAGCGCGCGGGCAAGGTGATGACGACGATCCAGTCGATCCGCGGCGGGCGCGACAACGACCCCAATTTCCACACGCGCTTCCGTGGGCAAGGACCGTGGGCCGAATTGCTGCGCACGCGGTTCAAGCGGGCGGCGCGGCGCTATGGGCTCGACAAGGAATATATCCCGCTGCGCCGCGACCTGTTCCGCCCGCCGCCGGGGGCGCAGGGGGAGTTGTTTTAGGGCGTAGACTTATGGAGGCGGGCTGGCGGGAAACGCCACCATTGCGGACAGCCGGAAGCAATGGCACCTCCCTTAACATGGGTGATCTGAACGCCGTAGTTTCCGATGCTCGTAACTGGCTTGCCACGCAGCCGGTGCCCGCAGGAAGGCTCTGCGACATGGTATGGTTTCAACAACCTTCGCACCTTCATAGCTGCGTTAGAGGCAGACCCATCTGCACCGGGTCTTGAGCGAGCCTGTCAAGCATTGGGCTGGCACATCAGCGATCAGTGGGGCGCATACGACGAGCTCGCCGCTATCTCTCAGTTCAATGAGCAGGTCCGCAGGATCGCCAAGGTCATGCGAAGCAACGAGCAGGTCCGCTAACCACCCGATTCCGGACATTCCATCCTCGCGACAACAGCAGTCGTTCGCGCCTTCACACCGTAGTTGCGCGCAGCCTCGACCCGCGCGATGCTCGCGCCGATGCGGACGATGCGGTTTCCCTCCTGGTGGCGGCAGGCGCTGGGCTATGGCGCGCTGCTCGCGCTCGGCACCGCGCTGCTGCAGTGGCTCGACTATCGCTGGCTGGCGCGGGCGCATTCGACCGAGCTCTACCTGCTGATCGTCGCCGCCGCGTTCCTCGCAATCGGGCTGGTGGTCGGCGCGCGGGTGCTGGGCCGTCCCGCCCCGCCGAGCCCAGCCGGCAACCCGGCGGCGCAGGCGTCGCTTGGCATCAGCGAGCGCGAGATGGAGGTGCTGCGCGAGCTCGCTGCGGGCCACGCCAACAAGCAGATCGCGCGCAACCTGCGCATCTCGCCCAATACGGTGAAGACGCATGTCGCGCGGCTGTTCGAGAAGCTCGGCGCGAGCCGCCGCACCGATGCGCTCGCCCGCGCGCGCGAGCTGGGGCTGTTGCCCTGAATTCGGGCGATTCCGGCCAAATCACCTCTTTGGGCGATTGTCCCGGATGCCGTTGCGCGAGATCGATCCTGCATCGATACACGTCAAAGGGGACATGACATGCAGCGCCTGATCCTGACCTATGGCCTCATCGCCGGCGTGGTGGTGAGCATCCAGCTCTTCCTGATCGCCACCTTGCTCAAGGACAATCCGCCGACCGGCCCGCTGGGCATGGCGATCGGCTATCTCACCATGCTGATCGCGCTGAGCGCGGTGTTCGTCGCGATCAAGCGGCGGCGCGACCATGACCTGGGCGGGGTGATCAAGTTCTGGCCGGCGTTCGGGCTGGGCGTCGCGATCTCCGCCGTTGCGGGGCTGCTGTACGTGCTGACCTGGGAAGCCGTGCTCGCGATCAACGGCGCCGACTATGTCGAGACGATGATGGCGGCCGAGGTCGAGCGGCAGCGCGTGGCTGGGGTGAGCGCGGCGGAGCTGTCCGCATTGCAGGCGCAGATGGAAGGGTTCCGCGCGATGTACGCCAATCCGCTCATCCGCTCGCCGATCACCTTCAGCGAGATCTTCCCGGTCGGGCTCCTCGTCTCGCTGGTCTCCGCCGCGCTGCTGCGCAACCCGCGCTTCATGCCGCTGCCGCGCGAGGTGCAGTGAGTGAAATGGGGCGGATCAGAACCCGATCCGCCCCATCCCGCCCGGCTTCGCTGCCACCTCAGCGCGCAGCCGGTCGAGGATCCACGCCGCATCGCCGCCGCTGAAGCGCAGCTGCCGCTTCACCACGGCGAAGTCGCCCGGCGTCAGGCCGACGATCTCCGCCAGACCCGCAGGCGCGGGCATCGCGAAGAAGCACTCGAACGCCCGCGCCGTCCGCGCCGGTCCCAACGCGCCGAGATCGAGCTTGAACACGAAGCGCCGCAGCGCCGCGGGATCGAGCCGGCCGACATGGTTGGTCGCGGCGACGAACGGCAGCGGATGCCGGTCGAGCCAGGTGAGCAACTCGTTGACCTGGCTCACCTCCCAGCTCGCCTTGGCCGTGCTGCGATCGAACAGGATCGAGTCCGCCTCGTCGAACAACAGCATGCCCTCGCGCCGCTCCGCCTCGCGGAACGCGTCGGCGATGTTCGCCTCGGTCCCGCCGACCCATTTGGAGAGCAGGTCCGAGGCGCGCTTGACGATCAGCGGCCGGCCAAGCGCACGCGCGAGGTGCGCGGCGAGCCCGGTCTTGCCCGTCCCCGGCGGCCCGGTGAGCAGCAGCGACACATCGGCGGGCGCGTCCGCGGCAGTGATCGCGGCGAACAGCGCGGGGATGTCGCGATCGGCCTCGAACAGGTCGAGATCGATCGCCTCCTGGACGCTGCGCGCCGGCTCGCCGTGGCGCAGCGCGGCGACGAGCGAGGCTGCGGCCAGCCCGATATCCTCGGACGTGCCGGCAAGCTGGCCCGCCCGCGCCGCGACGCGCGCGACGCTGGTGGTCTCGGGCGCCGCCTGCGCCAGCGCGTGCACCGCCGTGGGCATCTCGACCTGCTCCTCCTGCGCGACGCGGTCGATCATCGCCGCCGCGCCGTCGCCGACGGGCGGATCGAGCCGCAGCACGAAGCTCATCCGGCGCAGGATCGCGGGATCGATGTTGCCGAGCGCATTGGTCGTCCAGATCACCGGGACCGGGTTGGTCTCGATCAGCCGGTTGACCCACAGCTTCGAGCCTTGCCGGCCCTTCATCCAGCCGCCCTCGGTCATGCTGGCGTCGCCGATCGCGTCCTCCATCTCGTCGAACAGCAGCATCGCGCCGTCGCGGCTCGCGAGCATGCGGTGCGCGAGACGCAGCGCGCTGACCCGCTCCCAGCGATTGGGCTCCTCGCCGTCCTCGTCCGCCTCGCCGACGCTGAACAGCACCGCGCCGGCCTCGGCCGCGAGCGTCCGGGCCAGCTCGGTCTTGCCGGTGCCGGGCGGGCCGTGGATGAGGATGTTGACGCCCCTCGCCCGCCGGCCGAGCGCACCGCGCAGCAGCCGCACGAGGAAGTCGATCTCGCGCGCGCGGCCGGCAAAGTCGCCCGCCGCGAGCCGCGCCTGCTGGCGCGGGCCGATGACGATCTCGAGCAGCTCGTCGGGACCGTTTGCGGGCCGTTCGAACAGCCGTTCGAGCGTCCAGCCGATCTCGACCTCGACCCCGCCGCCGCGCCGGTCGCGCAACCGCACCAGCCCGAGCCGAAGCGGCTGGGCGCGGCGCAGCGCGAGCGTCTCGATGCCCGCGACCTCCGCGAGCATCATGCCGAGGTCAGTCTCCTGATCGAGCATCAGCCGCGCGAGCTTGCGCACCTGCGGGCTGCATTCGATCGCGACCGCGCCGATCAGGACGCGCGCGTCCGTCTCGCCGAGGCACAGCGCCTCGGCGAGCCGCGCGCTGAGGCCCAGCGCAGGCGCGTCCTCACCGCACGCGGCGATCCCCGCCGCGCGGCGCTTGAGCTCGGCCCAGCCGAACTTCTTCACCGGGGCGCCAAACAGCCACTGCGCGTTCGTCCGCGCCCAGCCCAGCACCGCCTTGGCGAGCGGCGAGGTGCCCGGCACCTCCCGCCCGATCCGGAGCAACATCGCCCGGACCACATCATGTTCGTGCAACATACCCATCCCTGCCCGCGGCAGGCGCGCGCACGCGTGCCCCACGGGTCTTGTCCGTTCGATTGTGGGATTTCCGCAGGGGGCGCCCACCCCCCGCGGCGCCTGGGCAGGCGCGTTATGGAAGGGTGCTGGCGATCCCTGGGACAAAGCCCGTCAGGAAGTGTCGGTCCAGCAATTCACGTCTCCGTTGGCGCGCAGCTACTGGCTGCGAGCGGGCGGCCGATTAACGGATTCGTTGCGTTTCCGCAAGGGCAGGTCAGGCGGCCGCGAACTGAAAACCCTTATATTGATCGCGGATCGCGGTCTTGAGCAGCTTGCCCGTCGCCGTGTGGGGCAGCGTCTCGACGAAGTGGATTTCGTCGGGAAGCCACCATTTGGCGACGTGCCTGGCGAGATGCTGCTGGATCTCCTCGGCGGTGACTTCGCTGCCCGGCTTGCGGATCACCAGCAGCAATGGGCGCTCGTCCCATTTGGGATGCGGAATACCGATCGCCGCCGCCTCGGCCACGCCGGGACAGCCGACCGCGGCGTTCTCGAGCTCGACCGAGCTGATCCACTCGCCGCCCGACTTGATCACGTCCTTGGCCCGGTCGGTGATCTGCATCACCCCGTCGGGATGCAGGATCGCGACGTCGCCGGTGTCGAACCAGCCGTCCTCGGTCAGGCACGGGCCGCTCTCGTCCTGGAAATACTGCTTGATGATCCACGGGCCGCGGACTTGGAGCCGGCCCGAGCTCTCGCCGTCGCGCGGCAGGACGGTGCCGTTCTCGTCCACCGTGCGCAGCTCGACGCCGAAGGGCGCGCGGCCCTGGAACACGGTCTTGTCGACCTTGGCGTCGAAGTCGAGCTCGTCCCAGTCGTAGCTCGGCGCGCCCATCGTGCCGATCGGCGACGTCTCGGTCATGCCCCAGGCGTGGTTGACGCGCGCGCCCATCTTCATGATGCGCTCGATCATCGCCCGCGGCGCGGCCGAGCCGCCGATCGTGACGACCTTCAGATATTTGGGCGTCTCGCCGGTCTCGTCGATATGCTGGAACATCGCGAACCATACGGTCGGCACGCCGGCGGTGTGGGTGACCTTCTCGCGGTTCATCAGCTCGCACAGCACCTTGCCCTCGTTGATCGCGGACATGACGAGCTTCACCCCCACCATCGGCGCGGCGAAGGGCAGGCCCCAGCCGACCGCGTGGAACATCGGCACCACTGGCAGCACCACTGCCTGGGTCGACAGGTCGAACACCGCCGGCTGCAGCTCGGCCATGGCGTGGATCACCGAGGAACGGTGCGAGTAGAGCACGCCCTTGGGATTGCCGGTGGTGCCGCTGGTGTAGCAGAGCATGCACGGCTCGCGCTCGTCGCCCTCGACCCAGCGATAGTCGCCGTCCTCGGCGCCGATCACCGCCTCGAAGCTGTCCGGGCCGTCGCCATCGAACACGATGTAATGCTCGATCGTCTTCCACTCGGGCTTCATCTTGTCGACGATCGGCTGGAACATGCGGTCGTAGATCAGCACGCGGTCTTCGGCATGGTTGGCGATATAGGCGAGCTGGTCGGCGAACAGGCGCGGGTTGATGGTGTGGATGATCCCGCCCATGCCGATCGTGCCGTGCCACGCGACGAGGTGGCGGCTGTGGTTCATCGCCATCGTCGCGACGCGGTCCCCGGGCATGATCCCCATCCGCTCTAGCGCCTGCGCCAGCTTGCGCGAATCGCGCGCGATCCCGGCCCAGTCGGTGCGCGTCTCGCTGCCGTCGGCCCAGCGGCTGATGATCTCGCGGCTGCCGTGCTCGCGCTCGGCATGCTCGATCAGCCGCGGTACCCGAAGCTCGAAATCCTGCATCGCGCCCAGCATCGCTCTCTCCTCATCCGCACGGGTTTCCGTGTCCGTAAGGGCATCCTGCGGATTTGAAGAGCGGGATGCAAGGGGAGTGAATTGATCCTCCCCCTGGCGAGGGAGGTGACAGGCGCAGCCGAACGGGCGAGCGGACGGCGGGAGGTGAGCGATTCATGCCCTCCCCCTCGACGCCTTCCCCGGCGGGGGAGGATTTTGGTTCAGCTTGCCAGCGCGAGGCGCGGCTGCTCGGTCGGCTTGAGCTCGGCGGCGATCACGCCGGGCAGTCCCTCGATCCGTGCGGCGAGCTCGCCGTCGAGGCGGAAGTTGCGGCCCAGCACCAGCTCGGCCTCGCCGCCGCCGGGCAGCGGGGCGTCGAGGATCACCTCGCAGCGGCCGCCGCGAGCATCCTCGAGCAGGCGGGCGATCGTCGGCAGCACGCCGGCATCGTTCACGCTCATGCGCAGCGTGAGGCGGACGTCCTTGGCCATGTTCTCGAACGGCTGGACCTTGCGCACGGTGACTCGCGCGGAATCCTCGCCCGCGCGGCGGTCGAGCTCGAGGGTCAGGATGCCGCAGCCGCCAGCGCGCGAGGCGTCCTCCATCTCCTTGGCCGTCAAGTCGTCGAAACAGGTGCAGGGGACGGTGCCGCTGGCGTCGGAGAGTGTCGCCATGAGGTAGCGCTTGCCGCGCGCCGAGGTCCGCCACCGCGCATCCTCGATCAGCGCCGCGATCGTCGCGCCGGCGCGGCCGCCCTCGGCGATCTCGATGTCGTTGAGGCTGACGATGGTCCTCGCCGAGTGAAGCCGCGCGAGATGCTGGTAACGGTCGAGCGGGTGCGCCGAGAAGAAGAAGCCGAACGAGTCCTTCTCCGCCTCGATCCGCTGGCCCAGGGTCCAGTGCGCGCTCTTGGGCAGCTGGATCGCGGCGCCGACCGGCTCGGCCTCGCCGAACAGGCCGCCCTGCCCGCTGGTGCGGTTCTCGTGCGTGCGCTGGGCGACGGCGAGGATCGTCTCGGCCGCGGCATAAACGCCCGGCCGGTCGGGCGCGACGCTGTCGAACGCCCCCGCCCCGGCCAGCGCCTCGACCTGGCGCTTGTTGAGCAGCCGCGGATCGACGCGGCGGGCGAAATCGTCGAGGCTCTGGAAGCGGCCCTTGGCGTGGCGCTCCTCGACCAGCAGCTCCATCGCCTTCTCGCCGACGCCCTTGAGCCCGGCGAGCGCGTAGCGCACCGCGAACCCGTCATCGACCGCCTCGACCGAGAATTCGGCCTCGCTGGCGTTGATGTCCGGCGGCAGGCACGGGACGCCGAGCCGCTTCATGTCCTCGACGAACACGGCGAGCTTCTCGGTCTGGCCGAGTTCGAAGCACATCGAGGCGGCGAAGAATTCGTGCGGGTAATGCGCCTTGAGCCACGCGGTGTGATAGGCGAGCAGCGCATAGGCGGCGGCGTGCGACTTGTTGAAGCCGTACCCCGCGAACTTGTCGATCAAGTCGAACAGCTCGTTGGCCTTGGCCTCGGGAATCGCGTTCACCTTGGCGCAGCCCTCGACGAACAGAGCGCGCTGGGCGTCCATCTCCGCCTTGATCTTCTTGCCCATCGCGCGGCGCAGCAGGTCGGCGCCGCCGAGCGAATAGCCGGCCAGGATCTGCGCGGCCTGCATCACCTGTTCCTGGTAGACGAAAATGCCGTAGGTTTCCTTGAGGATCCCTTCGAGCAGCGGATGCGGATATTCGATCGGCTCCTGTCCCTGCTTGCGCCGGCCGAACATCGGGATGTTGTCCATCGGACCCGGGCGATAGAGCGAGACGAGCGCGATGATGTCGCCGAAATTGGTCGGCCGCACCGCGGTGAGCGTGCGGCGCATGCCCTCCGATTCGAGCTGGAACACGCCGACCGTCTCGCCGCGCTGGAGCAGGTCGTAGACCGCGGGATCGTCCCAGCCGAGCGTGCTCAGATCGATCTCGATGTTGCGCGCGGCGAGCAGCTCGACCGCCTTCTGCAGCACCGACAGCGTCTTGAGGCCGAGAAAGTCGAACTTCACCAAGCCGGCGCCCTCGACATATTTCATGTCGAATTGCGTGACCGGCATGTCCGAGCGCGGATCGCGGTAGAGCGGCACCAGCTCGGCGAGCGGGCGGTCGCCGATCACCACGCCGGCGGCGTGGGTCGAGCTGTGGCGCGGCAGGCCCTCGAGCTGCATCGCGAGGTCGATCAGATGGCGGACGCCCTCGTCGCCGTCATATTCGGCCTTGAACTCGCTCACGCCGTTGAGCGAGCGCGGCAGCGTCCAGGGATCGGTCGGGTGGTTGGGGACGAGCTTGGCGAGGCGGTCGACCTGGCCGTAGCTCATCTGCAGCACGCGGCCGGTGTCCTTGAGCACCGCGCGCGCCTTCATGGTACCGAAGGTGATGATCTGCGCGACCTGGTTGCGGCCGTATTTGGCCTGGACGTAGCGGATCACCTCGCCGCGCCGGGTTTCGCAGAAGTCGATGTCGAAGTCGGGCATCGACACGCGCTCGGGATTGAGGAAGCGTTCGAACAGCAGGCCGAGCTCGAGCGGGTCGAGATCGGTGATGGTCAGCGCCCAGGCGACCACCGAGCCCGCGCCCGAGCCGCGACCCGGGCCGACGGGAATGCCGTTGTTCTTGGCCCATTTGATGAAGTCCGCGACGATCAGGAAATAGCCGGGGAAGCCCATCTGGATGATGATGTCGGTCTCGAACGCCAGCCGCTCGAAATATTCGCGGCGGCGCTCGGGATCGGTGATTCCGGCCTTCTCCAGCCGCGCTTCGAGGCCGGCGCGCGCATCGTCGCGCAGCGCCTGCGCCTCGCCCTCGCGGTCGCCGGCGAGGCTGGGCAGGATCGGCTTGCGCTTGGGCGCGGCATAGGCGCAGCGCCGGGCGACGACGAGGGTGTTGGCGATCGCCTCGGGCAGGTCGTCGAACAGCCGCTTCATCTCGGCGGCGGGCTTCATCCAGGCGTCGGGCGATGACCGCGCACGCTCGTCGCTTGCGACATAGGCCGAGCCGGCGATGCACAGCATCGCGTCATGCGCCTCGTGGAAATTGGGCTCGGCGTAGCAGGCGGGGTTGGTCGCGACGATGGGCAGGCCGCGGTCATAGGCGAGGTCGAGCAGCCGAGGCTCGGCCTTGCCCTCGACCTCGTCGAGGCGGCGGACGATCTCGATATAGAGCCGGTCGCCGAACAGCGCCTGCAGCCGGTCGGCATAAGCGAGGGCGGCGCTGTCCTGCTCCTCGGCGAACAGCCGGGCGAGCGCGCCCTCCTTGCCCGCGGTGAGCGCGATCACGCCGTCGGTGCGGCCCTCGAGGTCGGCGAAGCGGACGTGCGCGTCCTTCTCGATCGGCCGGTCGAGGTGCGCGCGCGAGACGAGGTCGCAGAGATTCTCATAGCCCCGCTGGTCCTGGGCATAGAGCGCGAGCCAGTCGAGCGGCGGCTCGACCCCGTCGGGCATGTCGGGCCGCGCGACGCTGAGCAGCGCGCCGACGATCGGCTGCACGCCGGCCTTCTTCGCCGCGTCGCAATAGGACATCGCGGCATAGAGTCCGTTGCGGTCGCAAAGCCCCGCGGCGGGAAATCCCAGCTCGCGCGCCCGTGCGGCGATTGCCTTGGGCTCGATCGCCCCCTCCAGCATCGTGTAGGCGGAGAAGATGCGCAGGGGGACGAAGCCGGAATGGGGCATGCGGTCAACCTAGGGTCGGGCGTTGGAAATGACCAGCCGGAGCCCCGGCTTACCCACAGCTTTCATCATGCCGGGCCATGGTGCGGGCAGCGCGATCATTGAGGTCGGATTCGGTCTTTTCAGCTGTCGACTTGTTGGAAACCGACCGCTCTGATGGCGCCGCAACCAGGAGGGCGATCATGGCAGTCTACAACGGAACGAGCGGCAATGATTGGTATGGCGGCACGGCCGGATCGGATTCGATCTATGGCTTCGGCGGGGCCGACAATCTGCTCGGCGGGGACGGCGCCGACTATATCGACGGCGGCGACGGCAACGACAATATCCTCGACTTCGACGGGCAGGGTCCCGATCTCTACGCCGATACGCTGCGCGGCGGGGGCGGCGACGACTATATCTATGGCGGCTTTCTCGACAATATCGATGGCGGCTCAGGCGTCGATCGCCTGATCCTGCGCCTCGATTACGCCAACACCGGGATCAACTTCAATTTCACCTCGCTGTGGAGCGGCGCCACCTACACGCTCGCCGGCGCGACGATCCAGGGCATGGAGAAGCTGCACTGGGCCACCGGGAGCGCCTATGGCGACATCCTGACCAGCGGGACCCCGACCGGCGAGACCTCGCAGCTCAGCGGCCTCGGCGGGAACGACCAGCTCACCGGCGGCGCGGGCACCGATTATCTCGACGCCCAGACCGCGGTCGGCCCCTATTCGACCGTCTACGATACCGCCTATGACGTGCTCTACGGCCTGGGCGGCAACGACATCCTGTCGTGCGGGATCGGCGACCATGTCGACGGCGGAACCGGAATCGACCGGCTCAATATCGACCTGATCACGAGCGGCGGCGGCGTCACGATCGACTTCACCACGCTGCTGACCAGCGGCAGCGACACGATCCTGGGCACGACGCTGGTCAGCATCGAGGACATCGGCACGGTGATGGGGACCAACGGGGCCGACACCATCTATGCCTGGGCCGATTCGACCGCGACGACGCTCTATGGCCGCGACGGCAACGACACGCTGATCACGGGCAACGGCAACGACACCCTCAACGGCGGCACCGGCGCGGACACGCTTCAGGGCGGCGCCGGCAACGACGAATATTATGTCGACAATCTGGGCGACTCGACCGTCGAAAGCGCCGGCGGCGGCATCGACGCGGTTACCACGATGATCTCGTGGACGCTGGCGAGCGATATCGAGCGGCTGACGCTCGATTATTATGCCGGCGCGATCGACGGCACCGGCAACGGCCTCGCCAACGTCCTCAACGGCAACAACTCGGCCAACGTCCTCAATGGCGCGGGCGGCGACGACACCGTGAACAGCCTGGACGGCGACGACGTGCTGATCGGCGGCGCCGGCCGGGACGACCTGATCGGCGGCAGCGGGGCCGATCGCTATGTGTTCGACGATGGCGACATGGCCGGCATCAACTGGAGCACCGCCGACCGCATCTTCGGCTTCAGCAGCGCGGCGGGCGACCGCATCGACCTGTCCGGAATCGATGCGATCGCCGGCGGGGCGGACGACGCCTTCACCTTCATCGGCACCACGGCGTTCAGCGGCGTGGCGGGCCAGCTGCGCTACGACACCGGCGGCGTGATCTATGGCGACCTCAACGGCGACGGGCTCGCCGATTTCGCGATCGGCTTCAACACCGCGGTCTCGCTGACGGGCACCGACTTCTTCCTCTGACGCGCAGCGGGAGCCGGCGCAGCCGGCTCCCGCTCGCGGGCCTCAGAGCAGCTTCTCGATGTCCGCCGCGATATCCTCGGGCTTGGTCTGCGGGGCGTAGCGGTCGACCACCTTGCCCTCGCGGTCGATCAGGAACTTGGTAAAGTTCCACTTGATCCCCTCGGTCCCGAACAGGCCGGGGGCCGCGCGTTTGAGGTGACGATAAAGCGGCGCGGCGTCGGGCCCGTTGACGTCGATCTTGCCGAACACCGGGAAGGTGACGTCATAGGTGAGCGAGCAGAAACTCGCGATCTCCGCGGCGTCGCCGGGCTCCTGTGCGCCGAACTGGTTGCAGGGAAAGCCCAGCACCTCGAAGCCGCGACCGGCATAGCGCCGGTGCAGCGCCTCGAGCCCCTCATATTGCGGGGTGAAGCCGCATTGCGAGGCGACGTTGACGATCAGCAGCACCTTGCCGGCATAGGCCGACAGGTCGATCTGCGTCCCTTCGGGCGTCGTGACGGGAATGTCGGTGAGCGCGGTCATCAGCGTGCGAACTTGCCGGCCATGCCGATGATGTCGTCGAGCGGATTGCCGTCACCATTGAGGTCGATGAGCTGGCCGAGGCCGCCAAGCCCGCCGCCGGCCGGTGCCGCGGCATCGCCGCCCCCGCCGAGGATGCTGCCGAGCAGCCCGCCGAGGCCGCCGCCCGCGCCCGCCTGGCCGCCCTGCCCGCTCTGCCTGGCGAGATAGCCCGCCACCAGCATCGCGAGGATCGGCAGCATCTTCTTGAGCAGCCCGGAATCGAGCCCGGTCTGCGCCGCGGCCTGGCCGGCGACCGTGCGGCTGACCTCCTTCGATCCGAAGATCTGGCCGAGCACGTCATTGCCCTGGTCGACCGGCGTCGGCTGCGCGCCCAGCACCGCGTCGAGCAGCTCGCCGCCGCCGAGCTGACCGAGCAGCCCGCCCAGCCCCTCGAGGCCGCCGCTGCCCTGCGCCTGCTTCTTGAAGCCGCCGAGGATCGCCGGCAGCAGCGCGTCGGCGCCCGTCCTCGCCACTTCGGGCGGCACGCCGAGATCGCGGGCCATCGATTCGATGCCGCCTGCCTGGGCGAGGATGTCGGTCAGATTCATGCGCTTTTCTCCTCAGGATCGGGAACGGACGAGGATTGGCCGTCAATCATTATAGCAGCGCAACGCCGCGCCGCGAGCCTTCCCGCGCCGGGCCGCCGTCAGCTGGAGCCCGCGCGCGCCGTTGCCGGGCGATAGGTGAAGTCGAAGCTCGGCGTCCAGGTCGCGCCCTCGTCGCTCGAATTCTCGCCGAGCTGCCGCACCGATCCGTCGGGATTGCGGCTGTAGGTCATCCGCGTCAGCGCGCGGTTCGGGGCGAAGCCGGTGCCGGTCAGCACCATCGCCTTGCCATTGAACGTGCCGCGGAACTCCGCCCAGCTTGCCGAGGAGTCGGTCCATAGCTGGCGCCATTGCTTCGCGCTCGCGACATAGGTGTTGAGGCTGCCGCCGTCATTGCCGTTGAGCGGCATCCAGTTCTCGCGCACCGCGCAACCCTTGTAGAGCTTCTCGATCCGGCTGTGCGCGACGAGCTTGTCGCTGCCGGTGGGATAGACGTCCCACTCGCCCACCCAGAAATCGAACTGCGCGAATTCGGGCGCGGTGCAGCCGGCCGACGGCGCGGTCTGTGCCGATGCGGGGATTGCCAGAAGCACCGCCGACAATCCGGTCATGCCGCGCATCCTGCCTCCCTTGGCTTCAGTCGCTCACGTCCTCCGGAGCGATGGTGCCATATACATCATCGAACGCGACCATGCCGCCGCCCATCGTCGCCGCCGTCGCCGGGAATCGGCTGTCCATCGAATTGTCGCGATTGTCGCCGAGCAGGAAGAGCCTGCCGGGCGGCACCACCACCGCGGACAGCTCGTCGCCCGGCGTCGCGCCCTCGTCGAGCACGCGATGCGCCGCCGTGGCGCCGGGCAGTTGCTCGGAGCGGATCGTGGAGGTCCTTCCGTCGATCTCGATCTTCCCGCGATCGGCCTGCGGCACCGGCGTGCCGTTGAGGATGACCAAGCCGCCGCGCATCTCGACCCGGTCGCCGGGCAGGCCGACCACGCGCTGCACCCAGAAATTATCGCCGACGAAGAACACGGCAACGTCGCCGCGCCTTAGCTCCGACGCCGGCTTGCGCCGCGCCATGACCCGCATGCCCGGACGGAGCGTCGGCGCCATGTTTTCCGATACCAGGCGCAGCTGCCTGAACGGGAAGGGCGAGCGCGGATCACCCTGGGTGAGGCCGATCGCGCCATAGACCGCCATGCCGAGCACCGCGGCGCCCGCGAGCCCGGCCCACCACTTCATTCGAGCACGCCCTCGTGCAGCCGCACCACGCGGTCCATCTTGGCCGCGAGCCGCTCGTTATGCGTCGCGATCAGCGCCGCCGCGCCTTCGCCGCGCACCAGCCGCAGGAACTCGGCGAGCACGACGTCGGCGGTCTTCTCGTCGAGATTGCCGGTGGGCTCGTCGGCGAGCACCAGCGCCGGGCGGTTGGCGAGCGCGCGCGCCACCGCGACGCGCTGCTGCTCACCGCCTGAGAGCTGGCTCGGCCGGTGCGTCAGCCGCGCGCCGAGGCCGAGCGCGGTGAGCAGCGCCTCGGACCGCTCGCGCGCCTCGGCGAAGGTCGCATCCTGGATCAGCTGGGGCAGCTCGACATTCTCGAGCGCGTTGAAGTCGGGCAGCAAATGGTGGAACTGGTAGACGAAGCCGAGCTTGTCGCGCCGCGTGACGGTGCGCTGGTGGCTTTCGAGCTTGCCGACTTCGACCCCGGCGATGCGGATCGATCCCTCGAACCCGCCCTCGAGGAGGCCGACCGCCTGGAGCAGGGTCGACTTGCCCGAGCCCGAGGGACCGAGCAGCGCGACGATCTCGCCCTGGCCGACGGTCAGGTCGATGCCGCGCAGGACATGGATCACCGCCCCGCCTTGGGTGAAGGAGCGCTTCAGTCCGCGCGTTTCGAGAACCGGCTCACTCATAGCGCAGCACCTGCACGGGATCGGTGCTCGCCGCCTTGAACGCGGGGTAGAGCGTGGCAAGGAAGCTGAACACGAGCGCCATCAGCGCGATCCCCGCGACCTCGACCGGATCGGTCTTGGCGGGCAGCTCGGTCAAATAGCGCATCGACGGGTCCCAGATCTGCTGCCCGGTGACGAAGCCGAGAAAGCCCAGCACGCCCTGGCGGAAATAGAGCAGGATGAAGCCGAGGATGAGCCCGGCGAGGATGCCGAGCGAACCGATCACGGTGCCGACGGTCACGAAGATCTTGATGAGCCCCGCTCGCGTCGCGCCCATCGTGCGCAAGATCGCAATGTCGCGGGTCTTGGCGCGCACCAGCATGATCAGCGACGAAAGGATGTTGAACACTGCGACCAGGATCAGGATCGAGAGCACGGTGAAGGTGACGAGGCGATCGACCGCCAGCGCCTCGAACAAGGTCGCGTTGAGCGTGCGCCAGTCGGTGAGCTGGCCGACGCCGGCAACCTGCTGCGCGAGCGGGCGGAGGATGTCGCCGACCTTGTCGGGGTCGTTGGTGTCGATCTCGACCATGCCGACCGTGTCGCCCATCAGCAGGAGCGTCTGCGCATCCTGCATCGGCATCACCACGAAGGCCTTGTCGTAATCGTACACGCCGACCTCGAAGATCGCGGCGACGCGGTAGGAGACGATACGCGGCACCGTGCCGAACGGGCTGGTCAGCCCCTGCGGGCTGAGCAGCGACACGCTGCTGCCCGGCGAAGCGCCGAGCGACTGCGCCAGCCGCGAGCCGATCGCGATGCACTCGCAGCCCGGGGTGAGCTGCCGGAGGTCGCCGATCAGCACGTTCCTGTTGAGCGTCGGGTTGGCGCGGATGTCGGCGACGTTCATGCCGCGCACCAGCACGCCCTCGACCCGGCCCTGGAAGCTCGCCATCAGCGGCTGCTCGATCAGCGGCGTGGCGCTGGTGACGCCGGGGGTCTTGCGCGCCTGTTCGACGATCTCGCGCCAGTCGCGCAACTGGCCGCCATAGCCCTGCACCACGGCATGGCCGTTGAGGCCGGTGATCTTGTCGAACAGCTCGGCGCGGAAGCCGTTCATCACGCTCATCACGATCACCAAAGCGGCGACTCCGAGCATCACCGCGATCAGGCTGATCGACGCGACGAGGAAGATGAACGCCTCCCCCCGCCCGGGCAGGAGGTAGCGGCGGGCGATCATCCGCTCATATCGGGAAAGCAGCATATGGCGGCGGTGTTAGGGCGTGTTCGGGAATTCGCAAAGACGCGATTTTGATGTGACGGCGCACGGGCCTGTTGCCAAATAAACACAGGATGAACGCAAAGCGCTGCGGCTGACGTCATAGCCCCGTGACAAGCGGGCAAGGCCATCCTAGCACGTCCCTACGAAGCGCAGGCAATGGCCGTGGTTCGGGGAGGCTCCTTCGCCCCGTCTTTCTCGAAAGACGCGCGGGCAGAGGTGGCCACAAGGGGGCTGACGAGGCATCGTCACGCAGGCGCCCGGGCTGGAAACGGCCCGGGCGTTTCCGCGTCTGGACCGGCGAATAGCGCGTCAATTGCCGCCCTCCACCTTTCATGCGATGATGCGGTCACATCAGGAGACCGATCAATGAGCCTGTCCATTGCCGTCGCACTGACGCTTTCGCTCAGCACGCCCCTGCTCATGGGACTGTTCGCGATCTGGCCGGAGGTGGCCAAGAGCGACCTGGCGGTGCGGGTGATGTTCGGCATCGCCTGCCTGCTGCTGCCCCTCCTGCTCGGCTCGGGGCTGCTGCTGTCCGCCGGCGGCCTCGGCTATCTCGGCCTGGTCAAGGCGGTGATCCTGCTGGCCGGGGCGTTCGCGCTGGCCGGGATCGGCTTCGGCCTGGTGCGCGGCCTGCGCAGCGGCCGCCGCGCGCACACCGCCTGATCGAACAGGTCGGGGAGGAACCGCAGGAGCCTGGTTGCGGCCCCTCCCCTGGTACCTGTCGCCCGCGCTGGCCTGTTCATGTTCAATCGCGGGGACAGATACGTCTCTTGCCGGGGCTAGAAGCTCAGCCCCACCGTCACGCCATAGGTGCGCGGGTCGCCGACATTGCCGGCGATCAGGCCGGTATTGCCCGGCGTGGTCGCGAGCACGTCGAAATACTGCTCGTCGAAGGCGTTGCGCACCCAGCCGAAGATGTTGAGCCCCTCGTCGGTGCGGAAGCCGAGGCGGAAGTTCGCCAGCGTGTAGCCGTCGATGTCGGTGTAGATTGAGCGCGAGGCGTTGGACGAGAATTTGGAGCGCGAGCTCGCATCCGCGCCGAGATAGACCTCCCCCTCCTTGCCGAAGATCTTCGCGGGGAGGTTGTACTCCGCGCCGTAGGAGAAGGCCCAGTTGGAGATGCCGGGCAGCCACTGGCCGGAGATGTCGCACACCGCCGGGCTGTTGGTCCCCGGCACGCCCGGCGCGCCGATCACCGCGCCGCTGCCGCCGCCCGACAGCTCGGGCGGGCACGGCGCGTTGGTGAACTCGACATATTCATGGTCGGTATAGGCGCCGTTGACGTAGAGATTGAGCCGCTCGCTCGGCCGGATCGAGAAGTCCGCCTCGATCCCGCGCACCCGCACCTCGCCGGCATTGGCGAGATAGCCGCGCAGCGTGGTGTTCTGGCCGTCGTTCACCAGCGCCTGGTAATCCTTGATGCTCGTCCAGAAGCCGGTGATGTTGAAGGTCGCCTTGCGGTCCCAGAACTGGGTCTTGGCGCCGATCTCGAAATGATCGACCTTCTCGGGATCGACCTGCGCGAGCTGGGTTTGCGCGACCCCGGCGACCACCGGCACGCCGTTGAGGTTGAGGCCGCCCGATTTGAAGGTGTGGGCGTAGGTCGCGTAGAGCAGTACGTCGCGTGACGGCTTGTACGAGGCGGTGAGGTCGTAGGAGACGTTCCATGCGCGATAGGCCTCGTCGCGGAACGCCTGGGGCTGGAGCGCGGCGCGCTGCTCAGCCTGGCGCGGGGTGCCGCCGGTGGCGGGGACGAGGTTGCCCTGCCCGTCGCGCACGATCGAGACGTAGCTGCCGACCTTGTCGTCGTAATTGACGCGGATGCCGGGCGAGAGGGTGATCTGGTCGGTCAGCTTCCAGTTGAGCTTGCCGAACAGGGCGCCGCTGAAATTCTTGAGGCGGATGTCGTTCTCCGCAGTCAGCCCGTCGAGCACGGTCGGGTCGTTCGACAGCGGGTTGCTCGGGTTGATCAGCCAGCGGCTCGCCGCCGGGCCTTGGCGCTGCGTGCCGGTGGTGTGGATGTCCTGGTAGAAGGCGAAGGCGCCGATCACATAGTCGAACCCGCTGCCCTCGCCGGCGAAGCGGAATTCCTGGGTGAACTGGTCCTGCCGCGTCGGATTCTGCGACAGGGTGGTGATCGGGAGCCCGGTGAAATCGCGGTCGTTGGCCGGGAGCCAGTCCCAGAAGCGCCATGCCGTCACCGAGGTCAGCGTGCCCGGGCCGACATCCCATTCGGCGCGCAGCGACACGCCGCCGAGCGTGTTGCGGGCGTTGAGGTCGGCGTCGAGGTCGGTCAGCCGGTCGAACGGATTGGTGCTCGGCGGGGCATAGCCGAGCGCCGCGGTCAGCGCCGGATATTGCCGGTTCGCCGCGCGCTGGGTCGGCCCATACTTGACGTAGATCTGCGCGCAGCATTCGGGGTTCTGGCGGCTGTAGTCGGCGCTCAGCGTCAGGTCGAGATTGTCGGTCGCACGCCACAGCAGCGCGCCGCGCAAGCCGATATTGTCCTGCTCGTTGACATAGTTGCCGGTGGCGACGTTGAACACGGTGCCGCGCCGGCTGGTCGCCGCGACGCCGATGCGCACCGCCACGTCCTCGCCCAGCGGGCCCGAGATCGACGCCTTGGCCTGCTTGAACTCGAGATTGCCGACCGACAGCTCGGCGCGGCCCTCGAAATTGAAGCTCGGCGCCTTGCTGGTGATGTTGATCGCACCGGCGACGGTGTTCTTGCCGTAGAGCGTACCCTGCGGCCCGCGCAGCGTCTCGATCTGCGCGACGTCGAGGAAGTCGAGCGTCGCGACCGCCACGCGGCTCAGATACACCTGGTCGATATAGACGCCGACGCCCTGGTCGATGCCGTCATTGGTGAGGCCGAGCGGCGCGCCGAGCCCGCGGATGTTGACCGACGAGTTGCGCGGGTTGGTCGAGTAGAATTGCAGCGTCGGCTGAAGCTGGGCGAGGCGCGCGACGTTGAAGCTTCCGGTGTTGTCGAGCTCCTTGACGCCGACCACGCTGATCGGGATCGGCACGTCCTGCACCTGCTCCTCGCGGCGGCGCGCAGTGACGACGATGTCGGCCGAGGCCGAGCTGCGCTGCACGTCCTCGGGATCGCGCTCGGTCTCGCCCGGCACGGTCGGGCGCTGGGTTTCCTGCACGGTCACGTCCGGCGGCGTCTCCTGCGCCAGCGCGGCGGGCGAAGCGCCGGCGAGCAGCAGCAATGAAAGTGTGTTCAGGCTCACTTGATGGCTCCCCTTCGTGGTGTCGGGCTAAAACTCCACTAGGTTGATAGGGTTTAGCCAGAAAGCGATTCTATTCCTATCTGACTGATGGGCTTTATATCGCGATCCGGGCACATTTCGTCGCGCTCTTGAAACCGCCGGACGGCATCCCAAATCAGCGCTGCACGGCGCCTTCGGGGCCGCGCGAAGCTGGCATCGCAGCTCAGCTGGATGCCGCAAGACGTTGTAATTGCTCATTGGAGGATTCAGACCATGCGTCAGATCGATCTCACCCCCTTCCGCCGCTCGACGATCGGCTTCGACCGGCTCTTCGACATGCTCGAAGCGACCGCGCGCCAGTCCAGCAGCGAGAATTATCCGCCCTTCAACCTCGAGCGGATCTCCGACGACCGCTACCGCATCACGATCGCCGTCGCGGGTTTCAAGCCCGACGAGATCGACATCACCGCGCAGCAGAACCTGCTGCTGGTTGCCGGCAAGAAGGCCGAGTCGCAGGACAACAACGCCGCGCAGATGCTGCATCTCGGCATCGCCAATCGCGGGTTCGAGCGTCGCTTCGAGCTGGCCGACTTCGTCCGCGTCGAGAGCGCCAACCTCAATGACGGGCTGCTCGTGATCGAGCTGGTGCGCGAAGTGCCCGAGGCGATGAAGCCCAAGAAGATCGCCATCGGCTCCGGCGGCGAGAGCGGCGACGGCGCGATCGAGCACCGCTCGGTCGCCTGAGCGACAACCCAAAGGCGGCGCGACCTACCCCCTTGCGCGCTGCCCCTGAGGGCGTCCGGACGGGAGTCCGGGCGCCCTTTTGCTTGAGGATGGACCATCGCTTGCCCTGCGCCACTGCGTGAGGCATCCATCGCGGGGCCGGATCGGCGGCAAGGCGAGGCAAGGGTTTCCAGAAGAATGTCCTCCGCAAGCTACCGCTTCGAAGGCTTCCACCTCGATCCCGCCAATCGCCGCCTGACGCGGGACGGCGAAGCGATCGAGCTCAACGCACGCTATCTCGATGCCCTGACCCTGCTCGTCCGCGAGCCCGGCCAACTCGTGTCCAAGGACAGCTTCATGGCCGAGGTGTGGCGTGGCGTGCCCGTCACCGACGAGGCGCTGACGCAATGCATCCGCACGCTGCGTCGCCAATTGGGCGACGATGCCGCGAGCCCGCGCTTCATCGAGACGGTGCCCAAGCATGGCTATCGCTTCATCGCCGCGGTCGAGGGCGACGCGGTGCCCGCGCCCCCTCCTCCCCCCGCTCCGGATGCACGATTCAGCCGCCGCGACGATGCTGCGCTCACCGCCGGGTTCGGCATCGTCGGCGGCAGCATCGCGGGGACGATCGGCGGGCTGATCTACGGCTTTGCCGGCGCGTCCCAGCCGCTCCAGGCCAGCATGGGCGCGGCATCGGTGATGCTCGTGCTGCTGTGCGTCACCATCCTGATCGGCACGATCGGCGCGGCCGCGGTGAGCATCGGCATCGCGGCGGCCAATCTGCTGTCCGCGCGGCCCTGGCGGTGGAGCATGGTGGGCGGCGCGGCCGGCGGCCTAGTCATCGGCGCGATCGGCAAGCTGGTCGGGCTCGACGCCTTCACCCTGCTGCTGGGCCAGTCGCCCGGCGACATTACGGGCGCGGCCGAAGGCACGCTGCTCGGCGGCGGAGTCGGCCTCGGCGCCTGGCTCGCGCATCGCGTGCCAGCGCCCTCGCCGCGCCGCGGCCTCGCGCTGGGCGCGCTCGCGGGCGGTGCGGCGGGGCTGGCGGCGTCGTTGCTGGGCGGCCGGCTGCTCGCGGGAAGCCTGGCGCTGCTCGCCATGCACTTCCCCAATTCGCGCCTGCGCCTCGACCAGATCGGCGCGCTGTTCGGCGAGGGCAGCTTCGGGCCGGTCAGCCACGCGATCACCGCCGCGTTCGAAGGCGCGCTGTTCGGCGGCTGCATGGTCGCGGCGATGATCCTCGCGCGGCGGGAGCGCGGCGACGGCGGGAACAGCTAGCCCTGCCTTTTCCGCCGTCATGCTGAACTTGTTTTCAGCATCCATTTCCCCACAGGCGGCTGAGCCGCTTGGGGCACGATGGACCCTGAAACAAGTTCAGGGCGACGGAAAAGGATGGAGAGGAAGCCTCAGACCAGCCGCGACTGGCGCACCGCCGCCTCGATGAAGCTCGCGAACAGCGGGTGCGGGTCGAACGGCTTGGACTTGAGCTCCGGGTGGAACTGCACGCCGACGAACCAGGGATGGTCGGGCCGCTCGACGATCTCGGGCAGCATCCCGTCGGGCGACATGCCCGAGAAGACGAGGCCGCCCTGCTCCAGCGCATCGCGATAGCCGGTGTTCACCTCGTAGCGGTGGCGGTGGCGCTCGCTGATCTCGTCCGCGCCGTAGATCGACGCGACCACCGAATTGCCGGTAAGTTTCGCCGGATAGGCGCCGAGCCGCATCGTCCCGCCGAGGTCGCCGCCTTCCTCGCGCTTCTCGATCCCCGCCGCGCTCATCCATTCGGTGATGATGCCGACCACCGGCTCGAGCGTCGGCCCGAACTCGGTCGAGGAGGCATTCTCGATCCCGGCGAGGTTCCGCGCGCCCTCGACGCAAGCCATCTGCATGCCGAAGCAGATGCCGAAATAGGGCACGTTGCGCTCGCGCGCGAAGCGCACGCTGGCGATCTTGCCCTCGGCGCCGCGCGATCCGAACGCGCCGGGCACCAGGATCGCGTGGCACGGCTCCAGGCTCGCCGCGACCTCGGCATCGTCGCCCTCGAACAACTCGGCGTCGATCCAGCGGATATTGACCTTCACCTTGTTGGCGATGCCGCCATGGACCAGCGCCTCGTTGAGCGACTTGTACGCGTCCGGCAGGCCGACATATTTGCCGACCACGCCCACCGTGACCTCGCCCTCGGGGTTGAACAGGCGGTCGGTGATCTCGGTCCAGCGCGACAGGTTCGGCTCTTCGCCCGGCTCGATCCCGAAGGCGCGCAGCACTTCGCCGTCGAGCCCCTCGGCATGGTATTGCAGCGGCACCGCATAGATGCTCGGCGCGTCGAGCGCAGGGATGACGGCGCTCGCAGGGACGTTGCAGAATTGCGCGATCTTGGCGCGCTCGCCCGCGGGCAGCGGCTTCTCGCAGCGGCACACCAGCACGTCGGGCTGCACGCCGAGCGAGGCGAGCTCGCGCACGCTGTGTTGGGTGGGCTTGGTCTTGAGCTCCCCGGCCGCGGCGATGTACGGCACCAGCGTCACATGCACGCTGATCGAACGGCCGCGGCCGAGCTCGTTGCGCAGCTGGCGGATCGCTTCGATGAAGGGCAGCGATTCGATGTCGCCGACGGTGCCGCCGATCTCGCACAGCACGAAATCGAGATCCTCGGTCTCCGCCTGGGCGAAGTCCTTGATCGCGTCGGTGACGTGCGGGATCACCTGCACCGTCGCGCCGAGATAGTCGCCGCGCCGCTCGCGCTCGATGATCGTCTTGTAGATCCGGCCCGAGGTGACGTTGTCCGACTGGCGCGAGGCGACGCCGGTGAAGCGCTCGTAATGACCGAGATCGAGGTCGGTTTCCGCCCCGTCGTCGGTCACATAGACCTCGCCGTGCTGATACGGGCTCATCGTGCCCGGATCGACGTTGAGATAGGGATCGAACTTCCGGATGCGGACCTTATAGCCGCGCGCCTGGAGGAGCGCCGCGAGGCTCGCCGCCATCAGGCCTTTCCCAAGCGAGGAGACCACGCCGCCGGTGATGAAGATATACCGCGTCATGGGAATCACCGCCTACCCTCTAAGCACGAGTTGGGGCAAGCGCCCGACTCCGGGCGCTGCCGAAAAAAGTTGTTCGAAAGCCGCTTAGTTCGCGAGCGGAACGGCGCTGTTGTCGGCCGGGGCGGCGGGCACAGCGGTCGGCTGCGTCGCCGGGGCGGGACCGCCGGTGACCGGGCCCGGCGCCGTCTGGGCCGGCTGAGTCACCCGGCTGGTGTCGATCGTGTCGGCCCCGCGAGTCGCCGCCAGCACCGCGAGAACGATGCTCATCGCGACGAACAGCCCCGCCAGGATCGCGGTCGCGCGAGTCAGGAAGTTCGCCGCGCCGCGGGCCGACATCAGGCCCGACGGGCTGCCGCCCGTGGTCAGGCCGCCGCCTTCGGACTTCTGCATCAGGATCACCGTCACCAGCAGCGCGGCGATGATGGCATGGACGACGAGGAGGAAGGTGAACAGCATGTCGGTCTTTCGCGGGAAAGCGGCGACATAGGGGAGGTAGTCCCCATGATCAACTGCCCAAAGCCGACAGCGAACGTCACATATCCGGAACATTTCGGCGCAGCACTGAAACCGGTTCGCGACCGAGGCGTTAATGTCGCTGAAAGCCTCGCTTCTTGCGGGCCTGTAACTAAAAACGAGTGAGCCGCGATGAACGCCATGAGCGACCAGTCGCTATATTCCTGGAAGAACACGCTGATCGACTATGTGCGGTCGGGCGAGCCGGACCTCACCAACCGCCAGATGGCGCTGATGCTGCTCGTCTATCTCGATGCCGGCCCGCATACGGTGCGCGGCCTCGCCCGCGCGCTCAACGTCTCCAAGCCCGTGGTCACGCGCGCCTTGAACAGGTTGGGCGCCCTCGGCTATCTGCGCCGCCAGCGCGACGAGACCGACAAGCGGAACATCTTCGTCGCACGGACACCGGAAGGGGCGGACTTTCTTGCAGAATTCGGGCATTTCGTCAGCGGCGACAACGGGGCCGGACAAGCCGTCAGGCGCAGCGCGTAACCGATTCGCGCTGACCGGCCGTTCGGTCCGGATCGACCCGCGTACCGACGCTGCCCGCCGCGACCTCGCCGACGTCCGCCTCGCCGACCGCGTCTTCGCACCGCATTATGCCGCGCCCGTCGCCTATGTCGTGGCGGCCGCCACCTCACTGCGCGCCGCCAAGGACGCAGATGCCGAAGCCCTCACCGAGCTTGCCGCCGGCGACGTGTTCGAGGTGCTCGAGCTGTCCGCCGGCACGGCATGGGGCCGCGCGCCCGGCGCCGGGCTGGTCGGCTATGTCGACGCCGCCAAGCTGAAGGCCGCCGCATGAAGGTCAGCGTGTTCATCGACGGTGCCGCGGGCACCACCGGCCTCGAGATCGGCGAGCGGCTCGCCACGCGCAGCGAGATCGAGCTGATCACGCTCGCCGATGCCGACCGCAAGGATCCGGCGAAGCGTTCCGAGGCGCTCAACGCCGCCGACTTCGTCGTCCTCTGCCTGCCCGACGACGCCGCGCGCGAGGCGGTCGAGCTCGTCACCAACGAGCGCACGCGGATCATCGACGCCTCGACCGCGCATCGCGTCGCCGAGGGCTGGACCTATGGCTTTGCCGAGCTCGAGCCCGCCCAGACCGCGGCGATCGCCGAGGCGCGCTACGTCAGCAACCCCGGTTGCTGGCCCACCGGCTTCCTCGCGCTGGTGCGCCCGCTGGTCCGGGCCGGCCTGATCCCGCCCGACTGGGTGCTCACCACCGGCGGCGCCTCGGGCTATTCGGGCGGGGGCAAGTCGATGATCGCCGAGTTCGAGGACGGCAGCGAGACCACCGGCTTCCGCGCCTATGGCTTGGGGCTCGAGCACAAGCATCTGCCCGAGATGCAGAAGCATGCGCGCATCGATCACGCCCCGATCTTCCAGCCCGCGGTCGCGCGCGTCTATCGCGGCATGCTGATCGAGGTGCCGCTGCCGCTCCAGGCGCTGCCGCGCCGGCCCTCGCCCGCACAGATCGAGGCGGCGCTGGCCGACGCTTATGCCGATTCGCCGGTCGTGCGCGTGCTGCCCGCCGAGGATATCGCGCTGGTCCGGATCGAGGACGATGCCGGGACCGACCGGCTGACCATCCGCGTGTTCGGCAATGCCGAGCGCGGTCAGGCGCGGCTCGTCGCCACCTTCGACAATCTCGGCAAGGGCGCGGGCGGCGCCGCGGTGCAGAATCTCAACATCATGGCGGGGTTCGACCAGACCGCGGGGCTGGTGCTTTAGCGTGGAATAGGTATGCGCGCTTCGCATCGCGCGCATCCGCTGCTAGGGGGAGCCCGCAAGACATTGGGAGGATCGATGCGACAGCCATTCGGCAAGCTGCTGCTCTTCGGAGCCACCGGGGATCTCTCGCAGCGCATGCTGATTCCGTCGCTCTACGGCCTCCATGCGGACGGCTTGCTGCCCGACGGCCTGACGATCACGGGCACCGCACGGTCAACGCTGTCAGACGCCGAGTTCCGCGATTTCGCCGCCAAGGCGCTCGACACGCACCTGCCCGAGGATCGCAAGGACAAGGGCGCGATCGCCGCGTTCCTCGACCGGCTGCAGTATCAGGCGCTCGATGCCGCCGACATCGACGGCTACTCGGCGCTCGCCGAGAAGCTCGGCGACATCTCGAACGGGCTCGCCATCTTCCTGTCGACCGCTCCCAAATTCTTCGAGCCGACGATCAAGGGCCTCGCCGCCGCGGGCCTTGCCGGGGGCAATGTCCGCATCGGACTCGAAAAGCCGCTCGGCACGGATCTCCAGTCCAGCCGCGAGATCAACGACGCCGTGGCCTCGGTCTTCCCCGAGGATCGCACCTTCCGCATCGACCATTATCTCGGCAAGGAGACGGTGCAGAACATTCTCGCGCTGCGCTTCGGCAACTCGCTGTTCGAGCCGATCTGGAATGCCGCGGGGATCGATCACGTCCAGATCACCGTCTCCGAGACGGTCGGGCTCGAGGGCCGCGCGGGCTATTATGACGAGGTCGGCGCGCTGCGCGACATGGTGCAGAACCATATCCTGCAGCTGCTCGCGCTGATCGCGATGGAGCCCCCGGCCCGCTTCGACGGCACCTCGATCCGCGACGAGAAGGTCAAGGTGCTGCGCTCGCTGCGCAAGATCGCGGGGCACGAAGCCGCCAACCTCACCGTCACCGGGCAATATACCGGTGGCGCCTCGACCGGGAAGATCGTCGCCGGCTATGCCGAGGAGTTGGAGAAGGCCTCACGCACCGAGACCTTCGTCGCGATCAAGGCGCATGTCGACAATTGGCGCTGGCAGGGCGTGCCCTTCTACCTGCGCACCGGCAAGCGCATGACCGAGCGGCGCTCCGAGATCGTCGTCCAGTTCAAGCCCGTGCCCCACTCGATCTTCGCCGAGCGCGGCGGGGTGCTTCAGTCCAACACCCTCATCATCCGTATCCAGCCCGAGGAATATGTCCGCCTGCTGGTGATGGCCAAGGAACCCGGCCTCGACCGCGAGGGGCTTAGGCTGCGCGAGGTGCCGCTGAACCTCAGCCTCGAGCACGAGTTCGCCGGCACGCGCCGCCGCATCGCGTACGAGCGGCTGCTGCTGGACTTGCTCGAGGGCGATCCTACCTTGTTCGTGCGCCGCGACGAGGTGGAGGCGCAATGGGCCTGGATCGACGCGATCCGCGCCGGCTGGGACCAGGCCGACGTCAAGCCCAAGCCCTATGCCGCCGGCACCTGGGGCCCCTCCGCCGCCATCGCGCTGACCGAACGCGATGGGGTAACCTGGAACGAGTGACCTCGTTCAAACACTGAAGTTTCCCACTGGAGTTGTTCAAAATGGCCGAAGAAATCGAATGGTGGGAATATGAGGAAGCCGACGAGTGGAGCGATGCGCTGGCCGGCGACATCGGCTTCATCATCGAGAGCGCGATCGACGCCCGCGGCGGCGCGGTGATCGCACTGGCGGGCGGGCGTACCCCCGCCCCGGCCTATGAGAAGCTCGCCGCCGCCAAGATCGACTGGAAGCGCGTGACGATCGTCCCGACCGACGACCGCATCGTCCCGCTCGGCGACGCGATGTCCAACGTCACCGGGCTCGGCAAGGCGTTCATTCCCAAGGGTGCGCGCGTCATCCCCCTCGTCAGCGAGAAGGCGGAGGACTACAAGGCCGTGGGTCGCGCCGCCGATGCGCGCCTCGCCGATTTCCACTGGCCGCTCGACCTGGTCCTGCTCGGCATGGGCGCGGACGGCCACACCGCCTCGATCTTCCCCGGCCCCGATCTCGACGAGGCGCTCAACGGTCCCAAGGAGCGCCGCGCGCTCGGCGTGATGCCCGATCCGCTGCCGCCCGAGGCCCCGGTCGCGCGCGTCACGCTCTCTGGCGCAGCGATCGCCAACGCCAAGTCGCTGATGGTCGCGATTACCGGCGCCGAGAAGCGCAAGGTGCTCGAAGCGGCAATCAAACAGGGCGCGTCCTCGCCCTATCCGATCGGCCGCGTGCTCGCCGAGACCGAGCTGCCGGTCGATATTCACTGGCTGGAGTAATAGCCGTGACCAACCTCCATCCCGAAGTCGCCGCGGTCACCGATCGCATCATCACCCGCTCGAAGAAGCGCCGCGACGCCTACAGCGCCCTGATGGCCGCCCAGCGCGAAGCCGGCAGCAGCACGCGCGGGCGGCTCGGCTGCGCCAACCTCGCCCATGCCTATGCCGGCACCGACGAGCAGCGCGATGCGATGAAGCCGGCCAACCGGATGAACATCGGCATCGTCACCGCGTACAACGACATGCTGTCGGCGCACGCGCCCTATTACCGCTACCCCGAGCAGATGAAGATCTGGGCGCTCGAGGCCGGTGCCACCGCGCAGGTTGCGGGCGGCGTCCCCGCGATGTGCGACGGCGTGACCCAGGGCTATGCCGGGATGGAGCTGTCGCTGTTCAGCCGCGATACGATCGCGCTGTCGACCGCGGTGGCGCTCAGCCACAACACCTTCGAGGGCGCCGCGCTGCTCGGCATCTGCGACAAGATCGTCCCCGGTCTGCTGATGGGCGCGCTGCGCTTCGGCCATCTGCCGATGGTGCTGATCCCGGGCGGCGCGATGCGCACCGGCATCGCCAACAAGGAGAAGGCGCGCGTCCGCGAGCTCTATGCCGAAGGCAAGGCGAGCCGCGAGGAGCTGCTCGAATCCGAGATCGCCGCCTATCACGGGAAGGGCACCTGCACCTTCTATGGCACCGCAAACTCGAACCAGATGATGGTCGAGGCGATGGGTCTGCACATGCCCGGCGCGGCCTTCGCCAATCCGCAGACCAAGCTTCGCCAGGAGCTGACCCGGGCGGCGGTGCAGCGGCTTCCCGAGATCGGCTGGGACGGCAACGACTATCGCCCGATCGGCGAGATCGTCGACGAGCGCGCGATCGTCAACGCGGCGGTGGTGCTGCTCGCCACCGGCGGCTCGACCAACCACCTGATCCACCTCCCCGCGATCGCACGCTGCGCCGGGGTGCTGATCGACTGGGAGGATTTCGACCGCCTGTCGCGCGTCGTGCCCTTGCTCGCGCGCGTCTATCCCAACGGCTCGGCCGACGTGAACGGGTTCGAGGATGCCGGCGGCCCGACCTTCGTGATCCGCGAGCTCTTGAAGGGCGGCATCCTCCACGGCGACACGCTGACCGTCGCGGGCGAGAGCCTCGCCGACTATGTGAAGCGCCCGGTGCTGGAGGACGACAAGCTCGTCTGGGTCGACCACCCCGAGCAGAGCGGCGACGACACCATCCTGCGCACGATCGACGCGCCTTTCTCGCCCGAGGGCGGCTTCCGCATCCTCTCGGGCAATCTCGGCCGCGCCTGCATCAAGGTCAGCGCGGTCGAGCGCGACCGCTGGACGATCGAGGCGCCGTGCCGCGTGTTCAGCGACCAGCAGCAGGTGCAGGACGCGTTCAAGGCCGGGGAGCTCGACCGCGACGTGGTCGTGGTGGTCCGCTTCCAGGGCCCGCGCGCCAACGGCATGCCCGAGCTGCACAAGCTCACCCCGCCGCTCGGCGTGCTCCAGAACAAGGGGCATCGCGTCGCCCTGGTCACTGACGGCCGCATGTCGGGCGCGTCGGGCAAGGTTCCCGCGGCGATCCACCTCTCGCCCGAGGCGATCGGCGGCGGCCCGATCGGCAAGCTGCGCGACGGCGATATCGTCCGCCTCTGCGCCGAGGAAGGCATCCTGCAGGCGCTGGTCGATCCCGCCGAATGGGACGCGCGCGAGCTGGCCGCCGCACCGCCGCCCGTAACGGGCCTTGGCCGCGAGCTGTTCGCGATGATGCGCGCCGGCGCGAGCGAGGCCGAGGCCGGCGGCTCGGCGATGCTCGCCGCGGCGGAGCTTTGATGCGGTCGGCCGCTATGACACTAAACACCGTCATCCCCGCGAAGTCGGGGATCCATTCTGGCCGCCTTCGCGAAGGCACCTCGGCGTCACGGCGAATGGATTCCCGCCTTCGCGGGAATGACGAATTCAATTGAGGGGAACCAGAGTGGAAGTCGTCGCGGTCGATATCGGCGGAACGCATGCGCGCTTCGCCATCGCCGAAGTCGAGGGCGGCCGCGTCGTCTCGATCGGCGAGCCGGTCACCCAGAAGACCGCCGAGCATGGCAGCTTCCAGCTCGCCTGGCAGGCTTCAGCGCGCGAATTCGGGCGCGACATGCCGCGCGCCGCGGCGATCGCCATCGCCTCGCCGATCAACGACGAGCTGATCAAGCTCACCAACAATCCGTGGATCATCCGCCCGCCGCTGATCAAGGAGCGGCTCGAGGTCGACAGCTATTCGCTGATCAACGATTTCGGCGCGGTCGGCCATGCCGTGGCCCAGCTCCCCTCGGAGCATTTCCTGCACCTTTGCGGCCCCGACCAGCCCTTCGCCGAGAAGGGCGCGATCACCGTCTGCGGCCCCGGCACCGGGCTCGGCGTCGCCCAGGTCTTCCGCACCGGCGCGCTCAGCTACCACGTCATCTCGACCGAGGGCGGGCATATGGACTTCGCCCCGCTCGACGGGATCGAGGACGCGATCGTCAAGCGGCTGCGCACGACCTATACCCGCGTCTCGGCCGAGCGGATCTGCGCCGGCCCCGGCATCGTTCCGATCTACGAGACGCTCGCCCAGCTAGAGGGCAAGCCGGTCAAGAGCCGCAACGACAAGGAAATCTGGAGCCTCGCGCTGGAGGGGCAGGACAGCCTCGCCGCCGCCGCCCTCGACCGCTTCTGCTTGAGCCTCGGCGCGGTCGCGGGCGACCTCGCGCTCGCGCACGGCCCGACCGGCGTGGTCATCGCCGGGGGCCTCGGCCTGCGGCTCAAGGACCATCTCCTCGCCTCGGGCTTCGGCCAGCGCTTCATCGCCAAGGGGCGGTTCCAGGCGCTGATGTCGTCGATCCCAGTCAAGCTCATCACCCACCCCCAGCCCGGCCTCTACGGCGCCGCGGCGGCCTACGCCCAGGAGCATACGCAGTGACCATCGAAGCCATCATGCGCACCAGCGCGGTCATCCCCGTGCTGGTGATCGAGGACGCCGCCACTGCCCGCCCGCTCGCGCAGGCGCTGGTCAAGGGCGGCCTCAAGGTGCTCGAGGTGACGATGCGCACCGCCGCAGCGCTCGACGCGATCCGCGAGATGAAGCAGGTCGAGGGCGCGATCATCGGCGCTGGCACCGTGGTCAGCACCGAGCAGTTCGCGCAGGTGATGGACGCGGGCGCCGAGTTCATCGTCTCCCCGGGCCTGACCGAGCGGCTCGGCGAGGTGATCGTGCAGAGCGGCGTTCCCTTCCTCCCCGGCGTGGCCAATGCCGGCGACATCATGCGCGGCTATGACCTGGGCCTGCGCCATTTCAAGTTCTTCCCGGCCGAGACCAGCGGCGGCCTCAAGTCGCTCAAGGCGCTCGCCGCGCCCTTCTACGAGGCGAAGTTCTGCCCCACCGGCGGCATCACCCCCGCCACCGCCCCCGAGTGGCTCGGCTTCGACCCGGTCCTCTGCGTCGGCGGCAGCTGGGTCACGCCCAAGGGCGCGGGCTATGAGGAAGTCGAGCAACTGGCGCGCGACGCGGCGGGGCTGGCGCGCTGATGATCCGGTTCAGTTCAGCGCGTCGTCATAGACGCGCTGGGCTGCGGCCACATCCTGCATATGGGTTTCGGCCCAGTCGATCATCGATTGCAGCGACCCGATCAGCCCGCGGCCGAGCGGCGTGATCGCATAGGTGACGGTCACCGGCACCGTCGCCACCACCGTCCGGCTGACCAGCCCGTCGCGCTCCAGCGAGCGCAGCGTCTGGCTCAGCATCTTCTGCGAAACGCCCTCGATCCGCCGCTTGAGCGCGTTGAAGCGCAGATCCTCCAGCCCGAGCAGCAGCAGGATCAGCACGCTCCATTTGTCCGCGATCCGGTCGAGCAGCTTCCGTGTCGGACAGTCCGCCGCATAGACATCCCCGCGTGGCCCGCCGGTTCCCTCGGGGTGACCATCTATCCTCAAAGTGCCTTCTTGCATGACTGGTATCTATATCCGACTTGGTATCCATTGGAAACCAAAGAAGGGAATCGGACATGAAGGTGGCGGTTATCGGCGCGAGCGGCCGGGCGGGATCGGAGATCACCAGGGAGCTGGCCGCGCGCGGCCACAGCGTCATCGCGATCGCGCGCAAGCCGGAGGCCATTCCACGGCTGCCGGGCGTCACGCCGCATGCGGGCGACGCCGCTTCGCCGGCCGCCCTGGCCGATCTCATCCGCGGCAGCGACGCCGTGATCAGCGCGCTGCACTTCGACGTGTCCGCCGAAACCTTGCTGTCGGCGCTTAAGCTGGCCGGGGTGCCGCGCCTGCTCGTCACCGGCGGCGCGGCGAGCCTGGAGGCCGCGCCCGGGGTCCGCGTGATCGACGATCCGGCCTTTCCCGAGGAATGGAAGGGCGCAGCGCTGGGCGGGATCGCCTTTCTCGACGCCCTGCGCGGCGAGACCGGGATCGACTGGACCTATTTCTCGCCCGCCGCATTGCTCTTCGAGGGACCGCGTCTCGGCGCCTATCGCGGCGGCACCGACCGGCTCGTCACCGACGCGAACGGCGAGAGCAGGATCAGCTTCGCCGACTATGCGATCGCGATGGTCGACGAGCTGGAGCAGCATCGCCACAGCCGCGCGCGCTTCACCGCCGCTTATTGATCGCCCAGGCGCGCGCTGCCGGTGCGGCGCGCGCGCCTACATCTCGCCTCGCGCCCGCCGCAGCGCATACCATTTCTGGACGTTGGCATTGTGCTGTTCGAGCGTGTCGGCGAACACATGCCCGCCGCTGCCGTCGGCAACGAAGTAGAGCGCATTGGTCTCCGCCGGGTTGAGCACCGCATCGATGCTCGCCCGGCCCGGGTTGGCGATCGGCCCCACCGGCAGCCCGGCGCTGGCATAGGTGTTGTAGCCGTTCTTGTCCTGCAGCTCGGAACGGAGGATGCGGCGGCCGAGCGGCCTGCCCTTGGTCACCGGGTAGATCACCGTCGGATCGGCCTGAAGCGGCATGCCGCGCTTGAGGCGGTTGGAATAGACCCCGGCCACCATCCGCCGCTCCTCGGGCTTGCCCGTCTCCTTCTCGACGATCGAGGCGAGGATGATCGCCTGCTCCGGCGTCGCCACCGCGATCCCGGGCTTCCGCTTCGCCCAGGCGGCGGCGAGATATTTCCGCATCGCCGCCTGCATCCGGTCGAGCAGCGCCTGCCGGCTGTCGCCGCGATTATAGGCATAGCTGTCGGGCAGCACGCTGCCCTCGGCGGGCACCGCGACCTTGCCGCTCATCTGCGGCGCGGCATTGAGCTTCTCCTGCACCAGGATCGAGGGCATCCCCTCGGGCACCATCACGAAGCGCTGGAGCGTCCGCCCGCCCTGCAGCATCTTGAGGATGTCGGCCTGGCTGAGGCGCGCCGGCACGCGATACTCGCCCGCCTGGATCGGCTCGCCGCCGCCGAAGATCCGCGCCATCCACAGGAAGGTGCCGGCGTCCTCGATCGCGCCCGCCTTCTCCAGCGCTTCCGCCGCCGCGGTCATCGTCGCGCCCGCGGGCACTTCGACCGTCACATTGGTCTTGGCCGGCCCCGGCCCGCCCCACTGGTTCGCCGCCCAGAAGGCCGCGCCCACCACGAGGAGGACGGCGACGACACCCAGGCACCCGAGCTTGCGCAGCATCGCCGTTGCTTCCCCTATGGAGAGATCAGACCGCCTTCATCACCAGCGACGCGTTGGTCCCGCCGAAGCCGAACGAGTTGTTCAGCACCGCCTTGATCTTCCGTTCCTTGGCGGTGTGCGGCACCAGGTCCACGCCCGCGCAATTCTCGCTCGGATTGTCGAGGTTGAGCGTCGGCGGCGCCACTTGGTCGCGCAGCGCGAGGATGCAGAAGATGCTCTCCACCGCGCCCGCGCCGCCGAGCAGATGTCCGATCGCCGACTTGGTCGAGCTCATCGACAGCTGGCCGATGGCATTGCCGAACAGCCTGCGGACCGCGCCCAGCTCGAGCTCGTCGCCGAGCGGGGTCGAGGTGCCGTGCGCGTTGATATAGTCGATGTCGCCGAGGCTCAGCCCCGACTTCTTCATCGCCATCTCCATCGAACGATACGCGCCCGAGCCCTCGGGATGCGGCGCCGTCACGTGATAGGCGTCGCCGGACAGGCCGTAGCCGACCACCTCGGCATAGATCTTGGCGCCGCGCGCCTTGGCCCGCTCATATTCCTCCAGGACGACGACGCCCGCGCCCTCGCCCATGACGAAGCCGTCGCGGCCCTCGTCCCACGGGCGGCTGGCGCGCCACGGCTCGTCGCGGAAGCCGGTCGACAGCGCGCGCGCCTGGCCGAAGCCGGCGATGCCGATCGGGCAGATCGCGCCCTCGGCGCCGCCCGCGAGCATCACGTCGGCGTCGTCCATCGCGATCATCCGCGCGGCGTCGCCGATCGCGTGCGCGCCGGTCGAGCAGGCGGTGACCACCGCGTGGTTCGGGCCCATCAGCCCGTATTTGATCTGCACCTGGCCGGTGATCAGGTTGATCAGCCGCCCGTGCACGAAGTGCGGCGACACGCGCTTCGGCCCCTTCTCCGCCAGCACCAGCGACTCGCTCTCGATCCCGGGGAGCCCGCCGATGCCCGACCCGATCGAGCAGCCGGCGCGCAGCCGCTCGGCCTCGCTCATCTCGGTCAGGCCGGCATCTTCCAGCGCCTGGCCGGCGGCGTCGATGCCATAGACGATGAACGGGTCGACCTGGCGCTGCACCTTGTGGTCGACGCGCTTGCTGGGGTCGAAGCCATATTCATGGTCCGCGGGCTTCACCTCGCACGCATAGTTGCTGTGGAAGTCGGTGGCGTCGAACCGGGTGATCGTCCCCGCGCCCGATTTCGACGCGATGATGTTCTTCCACGCGGTTTCGACGTCCGCACCCAGCGGGGTCACGAGGCCAAGGCCAGTCACGACGACGCGGCGCATAATCAGTCTCCGTCAAGGCATCGTGCTGAAAAGTGGGAACCGGTTTTCAGCGATCAACGATGCGGCAGCTAATGGTCTTCATAAAACGAAACGGCTCCCTGCCCCTTTCCGGGACCGGGAGCCGTTCGTCAATTCCTGCCCGTGCGGGCGGCCATGCGGCGGTTCCGCTTAGCCCTGATTCTCGTCGATATAGGTGATCGCGTCCTTGACGGTCGTGATCTTCTCGGCGGCATCATCGGGGATCTCGACGCCGAATTCCTCTTCGAACGCCATCACCAGCTCGACGATGTCGAGGCTGTCCGCGCCCAGGTCGTCGATGAAGCTCGCGTCCTCGGTCACCTTCTCGGCCTCGACGCCGAGGTGCTCGACGACGATCTTCTTCACGCGATCGGCGGTCTCGCTCATACCCTGTTCCTTCTTAAATTGGGCCGTTGGATTGCTAATTCCTGAACGCACGTAGAACGCCGCCCGGCCCCGCGCAAGGGGTCGCATCGACTCCGACGCGGATCGATCCTCCACCTTGTCTCACCGTCGCCCCGGCCTTGTGCCGGGGTCCACGACGCCGCAAGAAATGTCTTCAAACCTCGTGCCGCTCCGCTCGCCGCCCGGTGGATCCCGGCACAAGGCCGGGATGACGGATGAAGCAAAGGGATACCGCCAAAACCTTCAGATCATCGCCATCCCGCCGTTGACGTGCAAGGTCTGGCCGGTGACATAGCCCGCCTCCTTGCTCGCCAGATACACCACCGCCGCGGCGACGTCCTCGCCCGTGCCGAGGTCGCCCGCCGGAATCCGGCTGAGCAGCGCGGTCTTCTGCGCCTCGGGCAGCACGTCGGTCATCGCCGAACGCATGAAGCCGGGCGCGACGCAATTGACGGTGATGTTGCGGCTCGCCAGCTCCTGCGCCAGCGCCTTGGACATGCCGACCAGGCCCGCCTTGGACGCGGCGTAATTGGCCTGCCCCGGATTGCCGGTCGCGCCGACCACCGATGTGATCGAGACGACGCGGCCATAGCGCGCCTTCATCATCGGCTTGGCGGCGGCGCGGATCAGGCGGAACGCGGCCTCGAGGTTGACGCGGATCACCTGGTCCCACTCCTCGTCCTTCATCCGCATCGCAAGGTTGTCGCGCGTCACGCCGGCATTGTTGACGAGGATGTCGAGCTTGCCGAGCGCCTCGACCGCGCGCGGGACGAGCGCGTCCACCTCGGCGCCGTCCGACAGGTTGCATACCAGCGCGACATGGTCTCCGCCCAGCTCGGCGCGGAAGGCCTCGAGCTTCTCGGCATTGGACCCCGAGATCGCCAGCCGCGCGCCCTGCGCCGCCAGCCCCTTCGCGATCGCGGTCCCGAGCCCGCCCGAAGCGCCGGTCACCAGCGCGGTCATGCCTGTAAGGTCGAACATAGTCCCTCTATTCCCTCTTTCTTCCGTCACCCTGAACTTGTTTCAGGGTCCATTTCTCCACAGGCAACTTAGCCGCGGGTGGCACGATGGATGCTGAAACAAGTTCAGCATGACGGTGTGTTGTTGGCCAGTTCTACAGCGCCTTCTCCAGCGCCTCGATGTCGTCCATCGTCACCACGCTGGTCACCGCCGCATCCGGGGCGATGCGCTTGACCATCGCCCCCAGCACCTTGCCGCCCAATTCGACGAACTCGCCGACACCCGCGTCGAACATCGCCGCTACCGATTCGCGCCAGCGCACCATGCCGGTCACCTGCTCGACCAGCAGCGTGCGGATCGTGTCGGGATCGTGCACCGGCGCCGCGGTGACGTTGGCGTAGACCGGCACCAGCGGCGCACGGATCGCGACCTGCGCCAGCGCCTTCTCCATCGCGTCCGCCGCCGGCTGCATCATCGGGCAGTGGAACGGCGCCGACACCGGCAGCAGCACCGCGCGCTTGGCGCCATGGTCCTTGGCGATCGCCACCGCCCGGTCGATCGCGCCCTTGGCGCCGGAGATCACCACCTGCGAAGGATCATTGTCGTTGGCGACGGTGCACACTTCGCCCTCGGCCGCGGCGTCGGCGATCGCCTGCGCCTTGACGAGGTCCGCGCCGAGCAGCGCCGCCATCGCCCCCTCGCCCACCGGCACCGCGGCCTGCATCGCCTGTCCGCGCAGCTTGAGCAGCTTGGCGGTGGTCGACAGGTCGAGCGCGCCCGCGGCGCACAGCGCAGTGTATTCGCCCAGCGAATGGCCGGCGACGAAATCGGCCTTCTCGGCCAGCCGCACGCCGCCTTCCTTCTCCAGCACGCGCAGCACCGCGATGGCGTGCGCCATGATCGCCGGCTGGGCGTTCTCGGTGAGCAGCAGGTCGCCCTCCGGTCCCTCGGTCATCAGCTTGAACAGGTTCTGGCCGAGCGCCTCATCGACTTCCTGGAACACCTCGCGCGCCGCCGCGCTCGCCTGGCTCAGCGCGAGGCCCATGCCGACCGACTGGCTCCCCTGCCCGGGAAAGATGAAGGCACGCATGTCTTGAGGCTCCTCTCGAAATCAGGCGGCTGCCCTAGGACCCGCGCCCGCCGACCGCAAGATGAACGAAGCTGAACGGGCTGCGACAATCAGTGACCATTTTCCGGATCGCGCGCGAAACTTCCGCGACAGCCGGCCCCCAGATTGTCCCCGTGGCCGCTGAGGGCGACCGCCTGAAGATGAGGAGACAGAATATGAAGAAGTTCGTGCTCGCAGCGGTCGCCGTCTCGATGATCGCCAGCCCGGTCCTGACCGCCGCCCCGGCCGCCGCCGCTCAGCAGCGGCACACCACCACGGTGGTGAAGCACAAGCCGAACGGCAAGGTCGTGGTGAAGAAGAAGGTCGTGAAGTCTGCCCCTGTCCGCTACCGCAACTGGCACCGCGGCGAGCGGTTCGACTATCGCTACGCCCGCAACTATCGCCAGATCGACTATCGCCACTATCGCGGCCTCAAGGCGCCGCCGCGCGGCTACCGCTATGTCCAGTCGGGCAATGACGCGGTGCTGGTCGGCGTCACCAGCGGCATCGTCGCCGCGGTGATCGCGAACATCATCCGGTAAGCCTGCGGAGCACCGGCAACCAGGGCTTCCTCCGGGCGGCGGGGTATCCACCTACCCCGCCGCCTCTGCCTGCGCTCGATTTTTCGCTTTCAATGTTGGAATTCAGGTGCTTAGCTTGATCCTGATGGCCGAGCCGATGATGCGTGCCTCGGAACGCGCCGATAGTGTCAAGCTAGTGTCAACTTCCGCCCCTTGCCTTTTGGCCCGCCCCGGCGTAGAGGCGCGGCGTTGAGCGGCAGCCTCGGCTGGCCGCTTTTCGTATTTGGAACGACAGCCGGAGGGGCGTCGCACGGTGCGGCGTCAGCGATCGGCCAACAGTGAGAAAGACGCATGGCTCTGTACGAGCATGTGTTCCTTGCGCGCCAGGATCTGGCACAGGCGCAGGTGGACGCACTGGCGGAAACCGCCACCAAGATCGTCGAGGACAACAACGGCAAGGTCGTCAAGACCGAGACTTGGGGTCTTCGTTCGCTCGCCTACAAGATCGCGAAGAACCGCAAGGCGCATTACGTGATGCTCGAGATCGACGCCCCCGCGGGTGTCGTCGCCGAGCTCGAGCGCCAGACGCAGATCAACGAGGACGTGATCCGCTACATGACCGTCCGCGTGGACGAGCTGGAGCAGGGCCCGACCGTGATGATGCGCAAGGGTGAGCGTGAGCGTGGCCGCGGCCGTCGCGACCGCGACGACGCCGGCAACACCGGCTTCGGCGAGTAAGGAGAAAGAATCATGGCACGACCCTTTTTCCGCCGCCGCAAGAGCTGCCCCTTCTCCGCGAAGGACGCGCCCCGGATCGACTATAAGGACGTCCGCCTGCTGCAGGGCTTCGTCTCGGAGCGTGGCAAGATCGTCCCCTCGCGCATCACCTCGGTGAGCGCGAAGAAGCAGCGCGAGCTCGCCATCGCGATCAAGCGCGCCCGTCACCTGGGCCTGCTGCCCTTCATCGTTAAGTAAGGAGCGGACCCATGGAAGTCATTCTGCTCGAGCGGGTCGAGAAGCTCGGCCATATCGGCGACGTGGTGAAGGTGAAGGACGGGTTCGCCCGCAACTTCCTGCTCCCGAACAAGAAAGCGCTGCGCGCCAACGAGGCGAACCGCAAGGTCTTCGAAGCCAATCGCGACCGCATCGTGGCCGAGAACGCCGCGAAGCGCACCGAGGCCGAGAAGGAATCGAAGGGCCTCGAGGGCGTTTCGGTGACCCTGATCCGCCAGGCGTCGAACACCGGCCAGCTCTACGGCTCGGTCGCGGTTCGCGACATCGTCGAGGCGCTGGTCGCCGACAGCCACAAGGTCAACAAGTCGCAGGTCGTCCTCGACAAGCCGATCAAGTCGATCGGCGTGTACGAGGTCAAGGTCGCGCTCCACGCCGAGGTTGCCGTGACCGTCAAGGTCAACGTCGCCCGCTCGCCCGAAGAGGCCGAGATGCAGGCGCAGGGCGTCGACGTCATGGCCGCGATGTTCGAGAAGGACGAGACCGGCTTCGTCGAAGCGCGCGACCCCAACCTCGAGCCGGGCGAGATCGCCGCGGACGAGGCACCGGCCGCCGAGGAGCAGGCCGAGGGCTGACGCTCTCGCCGGTTCCGGCACGAAACAGAGAAGGCCGTCCGGGAAACCGGGCGGCCTTTTCCGTTTCAGGTGGCTTGCAATGTTGGATTTCGCTTGCTCAACCGGGTTGGTGGTTCTGCTCGCCTTCCTTCTCGCCACGCCAGCCGCCGCCGATTCCGCGCTGGAACGCGAGATCATCGCCGAGCTCAACCGCGCGCGCACCGACCCGCGGGCCTATGCCGACCGGCTCGCCGCCTATCGCCGCTATTTCAACGGCAAGATCGTCCGCTACCCCGGCAACCCTGACGGGCTGCGTACCGCCGAGGGCGTGACCGCGGTCGACGAAGCGATCCGCGTGCTGCGACGGCAGCCGCCGGTGCGGACCGTCAGCGCCGCGGCACTGCTCACTCGCGCCGCTCGCGACCATGTCGAGGAACAGGGACCGCGCGGCGTCACCGGCCACCCTTCCGCCAATGGCGATCGCGTCCGCCAGCGGCTCGTCCGGCGGGGCGGCGGCGATTACGTCGCAGAGGTGATCACCTATGGCCCGCCGAGCGCGGTCGAGGTGGTTCGCCAGCTGATCGTCGACGACAATGTGCCCGATCGCGGGCACCGCCGGTCGGTCTATGCCGCGCAATGGGCCTATGCCGGCGCCGCTTGCGGCCCGCACAAGCGTTACAAGGTGATGTGCGTCGTCACATTTGCCCGCACGGCGACGGGACACCCCTGACGTAGTTATTTCCGCCCGAACAGCTTCTCGATGTCGCCATGCGCCAGCTTCACCCAGGTCGGGCGGCCATGGTTGCACTGGCCCGAATGCGGGGTGACCTCCATCTCGCGGAGCAGCGCGTTCATCTCGGCGACCGACAGCACCCGCCCCGCGCGCACCGATCCGTGGCACGCCATCGTCGCCGCGACATGGTCGAGCCGTTCCCTGAGGCTCAGCGCTTCATCGAATGCCGCCAACTCGTCGGCGATATCTGTGACCAGCGCGATGACGTCGCCACCGCCCAGCATCGCGGGGGTCGCCCGCACCAGCATCGCGCGCGGCCCGAAGCGCTCGAGCTCGAGCCCGAACTCCGCCAGTTCCGCGGCGCGCGCCTCGAGCCGGTCGCAGGCCGGCTCGTCGAGCTCGACCACCTCGGGCAGCAGCAGCGCCTGGCTCGCCACCCCGCCATCGCTCATCGCGCGGCGCATCCGCTCGAGCACCAGCCGCTCGTGCGCCGCGTGCTGGTCGACCAGCACCAGCCCGTCCTCGGCCTCGGCGACGATATAGGTGCGCGCCACCTGCCCCCGCGCCACGCCCAACGGGAAGCTGGTGACGCCGGGCACTGGCGCAGCGGCGGGTTCGGCACGCGCCTGGGGCGGCGCGATGAAGCTCGGGCGGCGGTCGAACACCGCATTGGGCCGGGCGAGCGCCGCGGTGTCGCCACCTACGCCCCACAAATTTTGCTGGGGCTCAGGGGCAGGTGCTGGCTGCTCCGACTGCCACAGCCCCATCACCGCCGCGTCCGCCCGCTGCACGCTGCGATGCCCCGCTTCGTCGAGCGCGCGCCGCAGCCCGCTCACGATCAGCCCGCGCGCCAGCTGCGGGTCGCGGAACCGCACTTCGGTCTTGGCCGGGTGCACGTTCACATCGACCTGCTCGGCCGGCACATCGAGGAACAGCGCCACCACCGGATGCCGGTCGCGCGCGAGCATCTCGGCATAGGCGCCGCGCACCGCGCCCGCGAGCAGCCGGTCCTTCACCGGCCGCCCGTTGACGAACAGATACTGGTGATCCGCCACTCCGCGGTTGAAGGTCGGCAGCCCGGCGACCCCACCCAGCACATGCCCCTCGCGTTCGAAGTCCACGCCCACGCTGTTGCCCGCCAGCTCGCGATCGGTCAGCGCCGCCACGCGCTCGGGCCGCGTCATCCCCTCCTGCACGCTGAGCACGCGCCGACCGTCATGCTCGACCGAGAAGCCGAGATCGGGGCGCGCCATCGCGAGCCGCTTCACCACATCGAGACAGGCGCCATATTCGGCGCGGGTCGAGCGCAGGAACTTGCGCCGCGCCGGCACCTTCTCGAACAACCCCTCGACGCGCACCCGCGTGCCCGGCGGCAGCGCCGCGGGGCCCTCGCCCGCCAACGCGCCGTTGTCGACGGTCCGCGCCCAGCCTTCCGCGCCGCGCACCCGGCTCTCGATCGTCAGCCGTGCGACGCTGGCGATCGAGGGCAACGCCTCGCCGCGAAAGCCCAGGGTAGTCACCGCCTCGATCGCGTCATCGGGCAGTTTGGAGGTCGCGTGCCGCTCCAGCGCCAGCGCCATTTCGGCGCGGTCCATACCGCAGCCATCGTCGGTCACCTCGATCAGGTCGATGCCGCCACCGGCGAGCCGCACGGTGATCCGCGAGGCGCCGGAATCGATCGCGTTTTCCACAAGTTCCTTGAGCGCGCTGGCAGGGCGTTCCACCACTTCGCCCGCGGCAATTCGGTTGACAAGATGCTCCGGCAGACGGCGTATTGACATGGACGCCGGTGTAGCCCAAGCGGCGCCATTCCGCGACCCGTATCCGCCAGATTTACCCGGCCGGAGTCGATCCGCCCCGGGCGGGTCAAGGTATAAACTCAGTGCGAACAAGCGGCTTGGGGGCGGGCCGCGACAGGACGGTGCGATCAGATGGTTTTTTCCCGCCTTTTCAAGTTCATGTCTCACGATCTGGCGATCGATCTCGGCACCGCGAACACGGTGGTGTACCTGCGCGGGCGTGGCGTCGTGCTCAACGAGCCGTCGGTCGTGGCGGTCGAGACACTGAACGGAATCAAGAAGGTCAAGGCGGTCGGCGACGACGCCAAGCTGATGATGGGCAAGACCCCCGGCACGATCGAGGCGATTCGCCCGCTGCGCGACGGCGTGATCGCCGATATCGACGTCGCCGAGCAGATGATCAGCCATTTCATCCGCAAGGTCACCGGGCAGCGCAAGTTCATGCGCTGGCCGCAAATCGTGATCTGCGTTCCCTCGGGCTCGACCTCGGTCGAGCGCCGCGCGATCCGCGATGCCGCGTCGAACGCCGGCGCCAGCCAGGTGTGGCTGATCGAGGAGCCGATGGCCGCCGCGATCGGCGCCGACATGCCGGTGACCGAGCCGATCGGCTCGATGGTCGTCGACATTGGCGGCGGCACCACCGAGGTCGCCGTGCTCTCGCTGCGCGGGCTCGCCTATTCGACTTCGGTCCGCGTCGGCGGCGACAAGATGGACGAGGCGATCGTCTCGTATGTCCGCCGCAACCACAATCTGCTGATCGGCGAGAGCACTGCCGAGCGGATCAAGCAGGAAGTCGGTGTCGCCAAGCCGCCCGCGGACGGTGTCGGCCGCACCATCCACATCAAGGGCCGCGATCTCGTCAACGGCGTGCCCAAGGAAATCCAGATCAACCAGGGCCAGATCGCCGAGGCGCTGTCGGAGCCGGTCGGGACGATCGTCGAGGGCGTGCGCATCGCGCTCGAGAACACCGCGCCCGAGCTCGCGGCGGACATCGTCGACCAGGGCATCGTGCTCACCGGCGGCGGCGCGCTGCTTGAGGGGATCGACGAGGTGCTGCGCGACGAGACCGGCCTGCCGGTCACCGTCGCCGAGGACCCGCTGACCTGCGTCGCGCTCGGCACCGGGCGCGCGCTGGAGGATCCGGTGTTCCGCGGCGTTCTGCTCGCGGTCTGAGGAAAATAGGAGATGGCGCCGCCACGTAACCGGCGCCCCGGATTTTCGCGGCGGGCGCAATACGGCCTCTTCATCAGCTACGTCCTCGCGGCCGGCGGCGCGCTGGTCGGCGTGGTGTTGCTGCTGCTCTCCTTCCTCCACCCGCCGGCCTACGCCGTGGCACGCGGCGCACTGGCCGAACTGGTCACGCCGATCGCCTCGGGGCTCGACTGGACACGGCGGGGCGTGTCGTCGATTCCGGAGGGGATCGGCAGCTACTGGGGTGTGCGCGGCGAGAATGCGCGGCTGCGCGCCGAGGCCGAAGCCAACCGCAAGCTGGTCGAGGAAGCCCGCACCATCGTCTATGACAACAAGCGCCTGCGGGCCGCGCTCAAGCTGCGCGATCGCATCGCGCAACCGGTCGTGACCGCGCGCCTGGTCTACTCGACGGGGTCGAGCACGCGCCGCTTCGCCACACTCAACGCCGGATCATGGCAGGGCGTGCGCGCCGGCCAGCCCGTGCGCGGGCCCGACGGGCTGATCGGCCGGGTGATCGAGGTCAGCCCCAACACCGCGCGCATCCTGCTGATCCTCGATCCCGAGAGCATCGTGCCGGTCCGCCGCGTGCGCGACGGCCTGCCCGCGATCGCCGCAGGCCGGGGCGACGGGCTGATCGAGATCCGCTCGGCCGGCGCGGCGCAAGTGCTGTTCGAGCCGGGCGACGCCTTCGTCACCTCGGGCACCGGCGGCATCTTCCCGCCCAATATCGCGGTCGCGCGGGTGCGCCGCCGCTCGCGCGACACCGCGGAAGCGGCGACCTTCGCCAGCCCGGACTCGCTCGACTATGCGATCGTGCAGCAAGCCTATTTCCCGGAGGCAGGCGACGTTCGCGTCCCCGAGGCGGCACCGCGGTGAGCGGATCGCCCTATGCGGGCCTCGGCAAGGCCGACACCTCGACCCGCGCCCGCTGGCTCGCCCCTCTGACGATCGTCGTCGGCTCGCTGATGACGATCGTGCCGTTCAAGGCCTCGTTCCCGATCCTTCCGCCATTCGGGCTGATGATGCTGCTCGCTTGGCGGCTCCACCGGCCCGACCTGCTCAAGCCGTGGATGCCTGTGCTGCTCGGCTTCGTCGACGACCTGATCAGCGGTCAGCCGCTCGGCAATTCGATGCTGTTCTGGACGGTGTCGTTCATCGCCATCGATGTGCTAGATACCCGCATCGTGTGGCGGGATTTCCTGCAGGACTGGCTTCTGGCCGCCGGCGCGATCGGCTTCTGCCTGATCGGCGGCCGTCTCGTGGCCTCGCCGCTCGGCGCGCATGTCGATACCGTGCTGCTGATCCAGATCGTCATCGCGATCGCGCTGTTCCCGGTCTTCTCGCGCCTGGTCGCGCGGCTTGACGGCAAGCGGAGGGGACGATGAACGGCCCCGTCCGCATGATCACCGAGGCGCAGCAGACCTACAGCTTCTCGCGCCGCGCGCTGTTCCTGGGGGCGGCGCAGGTCGTGGGTGGCCTGATCCTCGCGGGCCGCATGACCTGGCTTTCGGTCTATGAGAACGACAAGTACAGGCTGCTGGCGGAGAGCAACCGCGTCAACCTGACGCTGATCCCGCCGCGCCGCGGCTGGATCGTCGACCGCGCGGGCGTGCCGATCGCCAACAACCGCACCGATTTCCGCGTCGACATCATCCCCGACCGGATGGACAAGGAAAGCCGCGACCGCGTGCTCGGCCAGCTGCGCGAGCTGCTCGCGCTCACCGCCGAGGATGTCGCGCGGATCCAGGAGGACTTGAAGGGCGCTGCGGGCTTCCAGCCGGTGCAGGTCGCCGAGAATCTCGACTGGGAGCGCTTCGCCGCGGTCAGCGTGCGGCTACCCGAGCTGCCGGGGGTCGCGCCGACGCGGGGCTTCGCGCGCAACTATCCCGCGGGCGCCGCGGTCGCGCATCTCGTCGGCTATGTGGGTGCCGCCACCGCCGAGCAGTTCAAGGAGACGAAGGACCCGCTGCTCGTCACCCCGGGGTTCAAGCTTGGCAAGGACGGCCTCGAGAAGATGCTCGAGGGCGGGCTGCGCGGCAAACCCGGCGCCAAGCGCGTCGAGGTCACCGCGCGCGGCAGGCTGGTGCGCGAGCTCGCCACCCGTCCGGACGAACCGGGCGCCACGGTGCGCCTCACGATCGACGCGGGGCTCCAGGAATATGCCGCACGACGTCTGGGCAACGAATCCGGCTCGGTCACCGTGTTCGACGTCACCAATGGGGACATCCTGGCGATGGTGTCGATGCCGGCTTATGACCCCAACGCCTTTTCCGACGGGATCAGCCGCACCGAATGGAAGATGCTGTCGGAGGACGACCATCTTCCGCTGACCAACAAGACGCTGCAGGGCCTCTATCCGCCCGGTTCGACGTTCAAACCGGCAACCGCGCTCGCCATTCTCGGCGCGGGGATCGATCCCAAGCGCGTGGTCTATTGCAATGGCGGCTACCAGCTCGGCAACCGCCGCTTCGGCTGTCTCGGCCGCCACGGGCCGATGACGATGCACACCGCGATCGCGCGCAGCTGCAACACCTATTTCTACACGCTCGGCCGCGAGATCGGGATCGAGGCGATCGCGGCATCCGCGCGCAAACTCGGCTTCGGCGCAGAGTTCGAGCTTCCTTTGCCTTCGCAGCGCTACGGGACCGTGCCCGACAGCGCGTGGAAGCTGCGCCGTTTCAAGCAGGAATGGACCCAGGCGGACACGCTCAACGCCGCGATCGGCCAGGGCTATGTGCTCGTCAGCCCGTTCCAGCTCGCGCTCTCGGCCGCGCGCGTCGCGTCGGGCCGCGAGCTGATCCCGGCGCTGCTCACCAACCGGCGGCATCCCGCGCAGCATCTCGATTTCCCCGACGAGCATCTCGCGATCGTGCGCGCGGGAATGGACGAGGTGGTCAACGGCCATGGCACCGCCGGCGCCTCGCGCCTGCGTCTCGAGGGGATTCGGATGGGCGGCAAGACCGGCACCGCGCAGGTCCGCCGCATCATGGACCGCAACCGCGGCCAGGGCGGCGAGTGGAAATATCGCGACCACGGCCTGTTCGTCTGCTTCGCGCCGGTCGACAATCCGCGCTACGCCGCCTCGGTCGTGATCGAGCACGGCATGGGCGGCGCGCGCGCCGCGGCGCCGGTCGCGAAGGACGTGCTCACCTGGCTGTTCGACCGCCAGCAGGCGCTGGACACGCTGGCGCGGTTCGAGACCGAATGGGGCGGCGACATCCGCGCGCGCATGGCCGCCAAGGAGATCGCCTATCGCGCGGCGCAGGGCCTGCCCGCCGCGAAGCCGACGCCGGGCGCCTCGCCCCTGCCCGCGCCGACCGCGACGCCCGCACCCGGCGCGAGCCCGGCGCCAGTTCCGAGCCCCTCACCCTCCGCGACGCCGCCGGCGGTGGCCGCCATCCCGGGGATCATACCCGAATGACTCGTTCCGGCTCCAGCACCGGGTTTGTCCCCGCCCCCCTCGCGCAATTGCCGTGGCTGGTGATCCTCCTGGTCTGCGCGATCGGCGGGTTCGGGGTGCTGGTGCTGTTCTCGGCGGCGGGCGGCGATCCCAAATGGGCGATGCCGCAGGGAATCCGCTTCGCCGGCTTCCTCGTCATGGCGCTGGCGATCTCCTATGTGCCGATGCGGCACTGGTCATCGCTCGCCTTTCCGCTCTACGGCGTGTTCCTCGTCATGCTGATCGGCGTCGAGCTGCTCGGCGCGGTCGCGGGCGGCAGCCAGCGCTGGCTCGATCTGGGATTCATCCGCATCCAGCCATCCGAGATGATGAAGGTCGCCATCGTCCTCGCCTGCGCCAAATTCTACGAGATGCTGCCCGCCAGCGAGATCCGCAAGTTCGGCGCGATCTGGCCTGCCGCGGTGATGATCGGCCTGCCCGCGGCGCTGGTGATGCTTCAGCCCGACCTCGGCACCGCGCTGATGATCACCGCGGGCGGGCTCACGGTGATGTTCCTTGCGGGCGTGCCGCTCCGCCTGTTCATCGGCGGCACGCTCGCGCTCGCGGTGTCGGTGCCGATCATCGTCAACTATGTGCTGCACGACTATCAGCGCAACCGCGTGCTGACCTTCCTCAACCCGGAGAACGACCCGCTCGGCACCGGCTACCACATCAGCCAGTCGAAGATCGCGATCGGCTCGGGCGGGCTGTTCGGCAAGGGCTTCCTCAACGGCACGCAGAGCCATCTCGACTATCTGCCCGAGGGCCATACCGATTTCGCGCTGGCGACGATGATGGAGGAATGGGGGCTAATGGGCGGCCTGTTCGTGATCATCGCCTATGGCCTGCTGATCCGCTGGGGGATTACCGTCGGCGTGCGCAGCCAGAGCCGCTTCGCGAAGCTCACCGCCGCGGGCATCTCGACCACCATTTTCTTCTACGTCTTCATCAATATGGCGATGGTGGTCGGCCTGGCGCCGGTGGTCGGCATCCCGCTGCCGCTGATCAGCTTCGGCGGATCGGCGCAGATGACGACGCTGATCTGCGTCGGGATCCTGATGTCGCTCGACCGCGAGAACCGCCTCAACCGCCGGACGTCGAGCTGGCAGTGAAGTTTTTGCGGCAAAGGGTGTTGCAATCGCAAAAACCCGATGCTAGGCGCGCCGCTCCCGACCGAGGCAGCGCTCTCCAACAGCGCTCCTGATCGCCCGGATGGACGCATAGCTCAGTTGGTAGAGCAGCTGACTCTTAATCAGCGGGTCCTAGGTTCGAGCCCTAGTGCGTCCACCACCTTTTCAATGACTTAGCGGCATTTCGCGAACCGGATCGCGCTCCAAGGTAGCATTCAAGGTAGCGGTCCTTATGCGACGCTGTGAGACATTCTAGCGCCGGATAGAGTGCGAGCATCGACGGCAAAAGGCCCGGTCGTCTTCCCGCAGCTTCAGTGTCCGAAAGTGGGCCGATTGCAGACAGGCGGCTTTCGTTATCGTGAGGTGCCGAAGCGGACGTCCATTGATCAGGATTCAACGGCGGAAAGCGACCCATTGCGGCGGTTCCGCTGACGATTCAGGGCATCTCGAAAGCGGACACTGGCCGATGTTGCTACTTCAAGGCGATGAGGCCGGCGTCGGTGGGGTTAAACCCGCAAGCGTCGAATAAAACGGTCGGAAGCGCGGTTCAAAATCCACATGGAACCACTCGCAGCCGGCTTGTTTCGCCCGATCAACCGCCTCCACTATCAGGGCTCTTGCAAAGCCCTTTCTGGTCCTCTTTCCGGGAACAATGACTGGAACACACGGTCGATCAAATCAGGATATCCGACGGGTCAAGGCTAACCACGCCCACCACCTTGATGAACCCCCCGTTGAAATACAGCTCGGCATTGCCGTCGACATAATAGATCTGGAGGCCGCCATTGTTCGGGTTCCCGGCCTCCGTCCCGCGCAGATCGATCACGTCGTTGTCGCCCGGCTCCTGTCCGAAATCCCAGATGATGTCCGACGCGGAAAGGCCGTTGAACACGAAGCGGTCGTCGCCGCCACCGCCCCATAGCTCATCATTCCCCGTACCGCCGTCGAGCGTGTCGCTGCCGCCTGCAGCCATGCCGGCACCCGATGCACCGTCGCCGTAGAGTTTGTCGTTGCCGCGGCCGCCTTTGAGCACGTCGTTGCCGCCGTGCCCGCCTGAGGCGATCGTCGCGGCATCGCCGTAGAGCAAATCGTCGCCGTCACCGCCGGAGAGACGATCGTTGGCGCCTCGGCTGCCGGCGCCTATGGTGCTAAGATCGCCATAGAGCGTGTCGTTGCCAAGCTCGCCATAGAGCGCATCGCTCTGCCAGCCGCCGAAGATCGCGTCGTCATCCGCGCCGCCGTAGAGCGAATCCTCACCCTTGTCGCCACGCACCAGATCCGCGCCAAAACCCGCGAAGATCACATCGGCCCCCTTGCCCCCGCTGATCTGGTCGTCACCGAAGCCGCCCGTGAGACGATCATTCTCCCCGGAGCCGGTGACCGTCTCCGGCGGCGGCGGGCCGTCCACCGCGAAGAGTTGCACCTTGATGCCGCTGTCCGATCCGAGATCGCCCTCGTCGCCCGTCCAGGCAACTGCGAAGCGATCGCCGCCCAGGCTGGTGACGCTCGGCCCCTCCGCGTTGATGGAGGAAGGCGCGTTGACCTGGAATTCCTCGTCCAGGCGGGCACCATCGGCGTCGAACACCTGCGCGCGGATGGTCGCCGTTGGCGCGGGCACGCCGGGCGATTCTGCGCCGTCCTGCCAGACCACGATAAAGCGCCCGTCGGAAAGCGCGGCGACATCTGGGTTATACTGGTCGGCCGCAATCTCGCTGTTCACGGTGAAGACGTCACTGATTGGCTGGCCGCTGGGATCGAAGATACGTGCCCTGATCTCGGAGCCCGGGTCGTTCACAGGATCGTTACCGAACTCCCCATCGCGCCAGACCACGACGAAATTGCCGTTGGACAGTTGCGCGATCGAAGGATCCGGCCTTCCGCCCGCTGCCTCGCCGATTTCGAATGGGGTGGCGCTCAGTCCGTTGCGCTGGCGGATCTGGCCGTAAAAGGCGGTTTCGCCACCCTCCATAGCGTGCTCTTCATCCCTGTAACCGTACCAGGTTACGACGAAACTTGTGTTGGACAGCGTGGCCACCGCCTTGGTATCGACGCTACTGTCCCAGCCATATGAAAAGTGGGACCAACCTGTGCCTGCAGGCGATCGCACTTCGCCCTCGCCGTTATATTCGCCGCTCCACACCGTCACGACGCCGCCATCGGGAAAGGAGGCGATTTCAGGGTTGCGATGATAATAGTCGTAATCGGTCAGATGTTCAGGTCCCGCCGGCACTCCGTTCAGGTCAAGATACTGGGTATTCACCGAAGTGCCCGGCAGGCTATTTTCCTCGCCACTGCTGTAGGCGACCGCGAAGCTACCATCGGGCCGCGCCGTCACGGTCGGGCTGAACTGTGCATCGGTGGTGATCGTGTTGACGCGAAATTCTTCGGCGATCGCCTGCCCCGGCAACAGCGCTCGAGCTTGGATCTCGAAGTCAAGATTATTCGCATCATCGGGCCGGAACTCACTGCGCCAGACAACGACGAAGCCGCCATCCGCAGTACCCGCGATGTCGGCTGTATTCTGTGTTCCATAGGTATTGCCGGCGTTGACGAGGAACTCGCTGCCGATCCTGAATGGCATAACGCTCACTCCTATTTGAACGGTCGCCAATGAGCGGCCCCGGCACAGCGCCGCCGAATGCGGTAGGCACTCAACCCTCATATCGGATTCGCGCGCGATTTCGCAGAAGCGCAGACCATGCTTGAGCCACACCGCCCGCTTTTCGGGACCGACCATGCATCAGGCAGCGGAATAGGGAATTGCGGGACGATTCTGTCGCTGCAATGGCAGCCATCCATCCGGTTATGGATGCCTGGCCTGCATCTGAACCAACGGCAGATTTCGCGATCGTCCGCAGGCAGGGCGAGTGTCCGCAATGCGGGCGCGTAGCTGTGGCCTATTGGAGACTATAACCATGAGGCTGCTTGCACAGGTCGCGTTCCAGCTTGTGACGCTCCTGATTACCTATCTGGTTTGGCGTCGCTTTGGACTGATCGGACTGTTGATTGGGGTTCCGATTGCCTTCCTGTTTGGATTCTGCGGTGCCAAGGCAAAGCATCGGTGGCGGCAACACCGCTAGATCCGGAGATTTTCGACGGAAACGATTAGTGAGAGGCTAGCGGCTAATTTTGGCAGCTAGCGGTCCCGCAGCCTTCGGTGAAGCAAGTAAAGCGGTCTCCTCAGGACGATCGCCAACGAATGATCAAGCTATCGGCCACGCTTTCCTCTGATTCTTTGTTCACACGCTCGTAGGCAGCCGCCTTTCCGCGAGGAGGACGCCGAAGGCGGCCAAGGCGAGGCAGAGAGCGAGGAAGAGCATCGGGACGAGATCGCTGCCGCTTTCGTCCCGGATGCGGGGCACCACCGTCTGCGCGACGAAGCCGCCGAGATTGCCGATCGAATTGATGGCCGCAAAGCCGGCAGCGGCGCTGGCCCCTTTCAAGAAGCGCGGCGGCAATGTCCAAAACACCGGCTGCCCCGAAAAGATCGCCGGGGCCGCGATGCACAGCATGACGAACTTGAGCACCGGGCCGGGCACGATGACGCTCAGCACCAGCGCCACCGCGCCGATGAGCGCCGGCCCCGCGATGTGCCAACGCTGGTTCTGGAAGCGCGCCGCGTGGCGGGGCACCCACCACAGAGCGAGGCCGACCAGGGTCCACGGAATAACATTCAGCAAGCCGTTGATCGTGTTCGAGACTCCGAAGCCTTTGACGATCGTCGGCAGCCAATAGCCAAGCCCATAGGCGGCGAGCGGAAAACCGATATAGGCAACGGAGAGGGCCAGCACGCGCGGATCGGCGAGCGCGCGCATCGGGTTGCGATGATCCGCGACATGTTCGCCCGACCGCTCCGCCCGGAGTACATCCGCCAGCCAGCTTTTCTGCCGCTCCGTTAGCCAACGCGCCTCGGCAGGGCCGCTCGGCAACGTCGCGAGCACCACCGGCACCAGGATCACCGCCGGTATCCCGGTAGCGATGAACACCCATTGCCAGCCGCGCAGGCCCAGCATGCCGTCGAGATCGAGCAACACGCCACCGATCGCCGCACCGACCGCGTTCGCAACCGCGCTTGCCAGCATGAAGGAACCGACCGCCCGTGCCCGGTGCGCCTGCGGGAACCACAGCGTCAACGCATAGAGCACGCCGGGAAAAAACCCCGCCTCGGCTGCACCGAGCAGGAAGCGCAGCACGTAGAACATGGTGGGACTGGTGGTGAAGCCAAGCAGCACCGTGACCACGCCCCAGGTCGCCATGATCCGCGCGAACCACACCCTCGCTCCAACCTTTTCGAGCAGCAGGTTGCTCGGCACCTCGAACAGGAAATATCCGATGAAGAACAGCGAGGCGCCGAGGCCATAAGCGGCCTCGCTGAGGCTCAAGTCGCTCACCATCTGCAGCTTGGCATAGGAGACGTTCTGCCGGTCGATATAGGCAACCATGTAGATGAGCCCGAGGAGCGGCATCAGCCGCCAGGAAACACGGCTGATCGTCGCCCGCCCCAAATCGTCCATATTCATTCTCCTTAGGCGCGGCTCCGAACCCGCGACCGCCACATAATCATGAGGCGCCGCCTCTGCGTGACCGGCATCGTTGCGCTTTTCGCTCGAACAGGCAGGTCAAGGCCAGCGGACCGCATAGAGTGCGTGATGGGTGAGCACGTAAAGGATGTTCCGCTCCGCCCCTCCGAAGATCAGCTGCAGCGGCCGATCGGGCACGTCGATCCGGCCGAGCTGCCGGCCATCGCTCGCGTGGACGAACACTTGCCCGTTCGCGACATAGACGCGGCCATCCGGGCCCGTGGCCACACTCTCGCCGCCGCGATCGGCGAACACCTTGAGGTCGGTGACCGCACCCGTCGCGTCCACTAACCCGCTATAGGTCTTGTTTTCGGAGGCGTTGGTGACGAGGACACGTCCGCCCGCCTTGGCCGTGATCCAGCCATAGGCGTCCAGCGCATGCGAGAAGCGCATGGCGCGGAAGTCGGGTGGGCCCTGTAAGACCGTCCGGTAGGCAGGCAGCACCAGGCTGCCGTCGGGCGAGACATATTGCCGTGCGTTGGGTGCGCCGATCTCTGCAGCGAAGATCTCGGCCAGCGTCCGGAAGCGGTAGGTCTTGGTATCGAGCTGGTCGCGGAACTCGCCATTCGCCCACCAATTGGCGGGTAGCGCGATGGCCGCTTCGGCGCGTGCCGTCCCCGGTGTCGCTTCAATGAGGGCGAGCTCGCCGTCGGGGCTGCCTGGCTTGAAGCTGTAGACGGTTCCGCCTGCTCCACTCGCGGAGAGGACCATGAGGTTGCCGGAGCGGTCGGCGGCAAGATTGACGGGATCGAGCGGCTGGTCGCGCACGATCTCCAGCCGCCGCGCATCGGACCAGGCGTAGATGCGCTGCGCGCGCCGATCGACGAAGTAGAGCGTGCCCTCCGGTCCGACTGCCGCGCCGCCGAGCGAATGGAAGCCATCGGCGAGCCGCTCCACGCGGCTACCGTCGAACGTGGCGGCTGCGGGCGGAGGGGCGTCTCCCTTCACGTCCAGCACGGCGAACTGCCGCTCGCGCACCTCGACGCCGCGGGTGACGTCGTAAATGGCGTTGGCAAACGGGAACTTGGTGAGCCTCAGGAAGGTGAAGCACCCCACCTCGTCACAGGTGCCGACGCCGCTTTCCCCGTTCACATGCACGTTACGAAAGTGGATATCGTGCGAATCGTAGAGGGTGACCGCGGCGGGGGCCGCCTTGCGGGTGCGCGTCACGCGATAGGCATGCAGATTCGCCACCAGTATGTTCCGGGAGCTGCGGATCTCGAGCGCCACCGCGTCGCCGCTCTCGCCTGCCTCGCCCTCCGTCTGCGGCGCGAGCAACTCCCAATTCGCCACGCGGTTGAGCCCGATCTCGGTACGCACATGATGTTCGACCGAGGCCTGGATGATCCGCCCGGGGGTCTGCGTGTCCGAGATGTAGATGCCGGGATGGCCGAAGGTGCTGGGGCTCCAGATGTTGGCGAAGGTGCCGCCGCCTCCCTTGGTGACCCAGAGGCTGGCATATTGCCCGTCCCAGCGGCGCGCCGGATCGGGATCGCCGGTCTGGTTGCCATTGTAAGGGCTGAGCCGCGTGCCATTGAACAGGTTGGTGCCATGGCCGCCCTGGAACTTGACGTCGGCGACCAGCGATGAAGCCCCGGCAGTCCACAGCAGGGCCGTCGCGCGCGGATTGACGCCGTTGGTGTTGAGCCCGAGACCGACCACCAGATTGTCGCCTCCGGCCGCGCTTTGGACGAGCGCCTTGGGCGGGCCGACGCCCTGGAAGCCGGCGGTGCGGTCGGGGAGGATGATTTGGGTGAGGCTCGGGTGGAGGCCGATGAGGACGCTGTCGGGGCGCAACCGCAACGTATCGGATACATGGTAGAAGCCCGACGGGAAGTAGACCACGCGGTGCCCGTCGATCGCGCGCTGGATCGCGGCCGTGTCGTCGGTCTTGTCGTCCCCCCTGGCCCCGAGCGCGCGTATGTCGGCCCAGTCCGATACGGGCGGCAGCGGCCGGATGGCGGGCGCGGTGCGCGGCGGGAGCTCAGCGATCGCCTCAGCGCTGAATTGTGTCTGATAGGCACCCATCTCACCGGTCGAAGGCAAGGTCAGGCCGTAAGTGAAAGAGGACACCCGATAGGCGCCCCCCTTTCCTGTCACCGACCGCCCGCTCTCGCGGAAGCGGGCGAAGGTCGGCGTCTTCGCCACGACGACATCCTGGAAGCCGACCTGCGTGTAGACGTTGTTCTCGTTCGAGATCAGGACGGCGGCGCGCGAGACGTTCTCGAATCTAAGCTGCTGGCCCCACAACCAGTCGCCATAGCCCTTGTCGATCTCGATCCCGACCGGCGTATCGCGGAACGCGACGTTGACCATAGTGAGCCCCGCCTCATGCTCGCGGATGGCGGCGTCGCGCTGTCCCTCGAACGTCGCATCGACGAGGGCGAACGGCCAGGCAGGCGAGGTTTTTTCGGCGAGGATGCCGTAGCGCCCGCCGCGGAACACCAGCTTCTCAGCATAGTTGGCGACATGATAGAGGCCGGCGAGACCCGAGCCGATGTGGAACTCGGCATGGCTGACATAGGCATGCTGCGCGGCGTGGAAGCGGATGGCGGCCGCTGCCGGATTGCCGGGGCCGATGCGGAAATCGATGTTGCTGAGCGCTGAGTAGAAGGTGCCGGGATTTGCATCGGCGATATTGGGATTGAACGGCACGCTCCCGGGCGGCGGGAAAGGAACCCGCCCCGGCGCGGCGGGATCGCGCTCGCGGGCGCCGGCGAAGATCAGCATGTTGGACAGGCCACGCTGGAAGCCGGGCGTATTGGCGCCGAGCAGGATGACGGGCCGCTGAGCGCCCACGCCGAAGATGCGCACGCCCGGCCAGAGGAAGAGGGTCTTGCTGATCCGGTAGGTGCCCGACGGGAGGAAGACGATGCCGCCGCCCTTGTCGGCCGCGTGATTGATCGCGCGCTGGATCGCCGGCCCGTCATCCGCCTTCCCATTGCCCTTGCCCACGACCGTGACGGCGTTCGGCTCCGGCGGCGCAGTGAGATAGATGGACTGGGCGGTGGCGGGTGCAGCCGCCATCGTCAGGAGAAGAGCTGCGACCCGGATCCACAACTCCCTGCGCATGGCGGCACCTTGAGAAGAAGCCCCCGGTCGCGAGGCCGGGAGCAGGGGGAGATCAACCGAATTCACCTTCGTCACCACAGGGCTGCCGCCTAGAAGCGCAGGCGCGCGCCCAGGCGGAAGGTCGTGCCCAACGTGTCGTAGAGCGCGGGATTGACGTCCAGGCCCGTATTGGTCTGGGGCGAAGGCGTCGGGTCCTTGTCGAACACATTGTCTACCTTGCCGTAGAGGGTGAAGGCCTCGCTGACCTCGTAGGAAGCCCCGATATCGACGTAGAAGGCGCCGGGCATCTCGTTGAAGTCGATGGTCGGGTGATTGCCGGTGGAGACCGGGCAGTTCGACTGGCACACCACATATTGGTTGCCGAACACCCCGTCGCTGAACCAGCGCTCCTGCACCGTCAGGGTGAGCGGGCCATTCTCGTAAGTCTGGACCCCCAGCAACTTCCAATGCGGCGTGGCCCCGGTGTTCGCACCGGCCTGGTCCACCGGATCGACGCCGGCGATGCCCGCATCGACGATGAACTCGCGGACGTGCGTGGCGAGCGCGCGCAGGGTGAACGTGCCTGAAAGGCCAAGCGGCCGCTGCCACTGGTAGCTCGCCTCGATGTTGAAGCCGCTCGTCTTCCACGACGCCAGGTTGAAGGGTTGGACATTGATGTAGTTCAGGCTCTGGTCGGCATTATCCAGGCTGAAGCCGCCGCAGAAGGCCTGATTGCCGTCTTTGCAGAAGCGGACGATCTGATCGGCCGTCAGGGAAGAAATCACGCCATTGAGTTTGATGTTGTAATAATCGACCGACAGGCTGAGGCCCGGCGCCCAGGACGGACGCGAATAGACGATGCCGAGCTCGGTATCGCGCGCGATTTCCGGCTTCAGATTGGGGTTGCCAATCGTGTACTGGAACGCCGTCACCGCGCGCGGCGGATCCGTGAACGGATTGCTGAAGCTCGGCAGGGTCGTGACGGTCGGCGCGGCGAACAGCTCCGACAGGTTCGGCGCGCGCACGTCGCGGGAGGTCACCGCGCGCAGCTTCAGGCCATCAAGCGGCGTCGTCCAGGTTCCGCCGACTTTCCAGGCCCAGACGGTGCCGGATGTGCTGTAGTTCGTCACGCGGGCGGCCGCGTTCACGTTGGCGCGACCCAGCGCCTTGCTGTTCCACAGCGGCACGTCGACCTCGACGAAACCTTCATAGACGTCATAGGCGCCGCCGCCATTCTTGTAGTTGCCGGCGGCATAGTTGCTGCCCTGCGCGGAATTGAGCAGCGGATCGGCCGGATATTCGGGGCTGTTGGGGCTCAGCTCCGAAACGCCGGCGCCATAGGGATCGGCGCGGACCTGATAGAATTCGTGGCGATACTCACCACCGAACGCGATCGAGAGCGGTCCCGCCCACAGGTCGAACGGCTCGCCCGAGAAGTTGATGCTGGCGACATCCTGAGTCAGCCTGGTGTTCTGGAACGGGCCGTTGGGCGGCATGATATAGTCGAGCGCCGCCTGCGAGGGACGCGGGGACCCGAACACGTTGATCGGCTGGCAGCCCAGCGCCCGCGCATTGGGATCGGCGCAGACGATGGTGCCGTTCAGCACGATGGCATTGGTGGCGGCGACATAGCGGTTCTGCAGAACGATCTGCTCGACGTCGATATACGACTTGGTGGTGCCCTTCTGGTAATAGGCGTCATATTTCCAGTCGCGCCCGCCGATGCCGAAGCTTCCCTTAAGCCCGGCGACGAAGCGATATTGGCGCCGGTCCGTATAGACTTGCGGGCTCGGGAACGAACCGTTGCTGGTGCCCAGGGTGAACTGGGTGATCCCCGCCGTCGCGCACCGGTCCCGCACCAGCTGCGGCACGAACGGATTGGAGCACTGGATGGGCAGGCTCGAGCGATTGTAGCCGGGGCTCGGCTGGTTGTGCGTCCTGACCCGCGCCACGTTGACCGAGACGTAGATCTCGTTGCCCTCGGCGAAATCATAGCCCAGGCGGCCATAGCCGTTGATCCGCTCCAGCGACGACTTCAGCGACGCGCCCGAGCCGACCGCGCCCGACAGGTCGCCGCCGACGCAGAAGGAGTTGCCCGGATAGCAGTTGCTGACCCGGCCGTTGCCGAGCGGCACGCCGTTCGAGCCATAGTTGAAATTATAGGGCGTGCCGTTCGCATCGAACGCGGTGCCCTGTAGCGGGCCGTTGTTGATCAGCCCGTAGAGCGAATATTGATAGGGCTGCGCATAGTCGCGATAATTGTATTGCGGCAGGCCGTTGTCGGTGATGCCGGTATTCAACAGCGTCGAGGCACGGTGCCAATCGCGGCTCCCGGCAAGGTCGATGCCGAAATGGCCGGGGCCGACGCCGCCCTCATGGTCATATTCGCCGCTCAGCACGAGGTGCAGGCGGTTGTCGAGGAACGCCTTGCCATAGGCTGCCTGGACGAGCGCGGTCCCGTCATCGCCATATTTGGTGACGCTGCCCATGACATTGGCCTTGAAGCCTTCGAAGCGCGTGTCGGTAATGAAGTTGACGACACCGCCGACTGCGTCCGAGCCATAGGAAGCGGAAGCGCCGCCGTTGACGACGTCGACCCGCTTGACCAGCAGCTGCGGGAACATGCTGATGTCGGGGACGCCGGTGACGTTCGCGCCAACCACGCGCTGCCCGTCCAGCAAGGTCAGCGTGCGGATCGGCTGGAGACCGCGAAGCGAGAAGGAACTGAGGCCCTGCAGGCCGCTCGAGGTGCTGAAGGTGCCGGTCGCGGCGCCGGTCGAGCCTTGCAGCGAGGGCAGCTGCGCGATGGTGTTGAAGATGTTGGGCTGAGCTGCGTTCTGGATCTGCTCCTCGCCGATGACGGTGGTCGGCGTAGGAGCGGTGAATCCGCTCGTGGTGATGCGGGTGCCGGTGACGATGATCTCGCGCTCGTCCCTGGCCGCATCGGCCGGACCAGTTTGGGCGGTCGCGGGCGCGGCCGTATCGGGCGAAGGCGCCGAGGGGGGCGTTTCCTGCGCCGCGTCTTGCGCGAATGCCGGGCTGCCGAGCGCAAGTCCGAGCGCGACAATGCCGGTGCTCATGAGAAAGGGAAGGCGGCGCGGAAGAGAGGTCTTCGTCATGTCTCAAGCCCCCGAATGGATCGTTCCCGGCCCCTGCCGGCTCGAGTTGCATCCGAGGGCTTAACGCAACGATGGTAGCGCTACATCTACGACCAAAGTCGAAGTGCGGCGTTCAGGGCTGCACCGCGTACAAGCTGCGGTGCGTGAGAATGAAGAGCGTGCGGCCACCCTCGCCCCCGAAGACCAGCTGCAGCGGCCGCTCCGGCACGTCGATTCGGCCGAGCTGACGGCCATCGGGCGCGAAGGCGAACACCTGCCCGTTCGCGACGAAGACGCGCCCGCGCTGGTCCATTGCGACACTTTCGCCGCCGCGATTGGCGAAGAGGCGGAGATCGGTGAGCGTGCCGCCGTCGCCGACCACGCCGCTATAGGTCACATTCTCCGAGCTGTTGGACACGAGCACGCGCTCGCCTTTCCTGGCCTGGAGCAGCCCCGTCGTGTTGAGGCTGTCCGTCCAGCGCCAACCGATCCGATCGATCGGACCCTGCTGCCACACCGGAAAGGCGGGCAGGACCAGGCTGCCGTCGGGCGAGACATATTCGTTTGCCTTCGGCGTCCCGACATCGCGCGCGAACATCTCCGCGAGCGTCGTGAATTCGTAGGTGTCGTGGTTCAGCTGGTCGCGGAACTCGCCGTTGTTCCACCAATTTGCCGGCAGCGCGACCTTGGCGTCCCCGCCCTTGCGTGCCGGTGTCGGCTCGATCACCGTAAGGCGATCCTTCGGTCCGTTCGGATCGAACGAATAGACGGTCCCATATTTGCCCTGGCCCGACACGACCATGAGGTGGCCCGACCGGTCGACGGCAAGGTTGACGGGATCGAGCGGGTGATCGCGGATGACCTCCAGCCCGCGCGCCTGCGTCCAGCGATGGATGCGCTGGAAGCGGCGATCGACGAAGTAGAGCGTCCCATCCGCCGCCACGCTCGCGCCCGAGATGGAGAAGAACCCATCGGCGATCTTCCGGAGCTCGCCGGCGCCGGGCAGTTGGGATTCCGCCGGCTTCTCCTGCACGCCCTTGATGTACAGCTTGGCGAATTCGCGCTCGCGCGTGAAGATGCCGTTGGTCGCGTCCTCGATCGCATTCTCGAACGGGAACTTGCTCGCGCGGAGATAGGTGCCGCAGGCGTCGTCGCTGCACAGTGCCGCGCCGCTTTCGGCGTTGCTGTGCAGGTTGTGGAAGCGGATATCGGTCGAATTGTAGATTTTGATCGCGCTGCGCGCCGGATGATAGGTGCGGGTGACGCGATAGGCATGGTAATTGGCGAAGAGCAGGTTCCTCGAATTGCTGATCTGGAGCCCGATGGCATTGGGCCCGTCGCTCACCTCCTGCTCGGTCTGCGGCGCATAGAATTCCCAGTTCTGCACATTGTCGAGCACGAACTCGTTGCGGGCATGATGCTCCACCGACACTTCGAAGATGCGCCCCGGCGTGCTGGTGTCGCTGATATAGAAGCCGGCGGAGGCGAAATTCTGCGGGCTCCACACGTCCGCAAAGGTGCCGCCGCCGCCGTCCGTCACCCAGATGCTGGGATATTGTCCGTCGAGCCGATCGTCGAGGATCGGATCCCCGCCCCGCGTCGACCGGTAATAGAGCGGCTTGCCGTCGGGCGTGACGGTGCCGCCGCCGCCCGCGATCTTGACGTCCTCCACCAGGCTGTTCGCGCCGGAGCGCCACAGCAAGGCCGACGCGCGGGGATTGATGCGGCCGGTGAACAGGCCGATGCCGTTCAGGATATTGTCGCCGCCCCGCGGGCTTTCGATGATCGGAACCACCGTTCCCACGCCCGCGTGCCGCGGGTTGTCCTCAGGGATGGAGAGCTGGGTGATCGCCGGATGCAGTCCCACCAGCACGGTGTCGGGCCGAAGCTTCAGCGTATCGGTCACCCGGTAGTGGCCGATCGGAAAATACAGTACGCGGTTGGTGTCGATGGCGCGCTGGATCGCGGCCGTGTCGTCGGTCTCCCAATCGCCCTTGACGCCCAGCGTCCTGACGTTGACCCATTCGCGCATGGGCGGCGTGTCGCGGATGATCTGCGCCTGCGCGGGGAGCGCCGCGATCGGCCTGATCTCCGCCTCGGTCTTATATTCCCCGAATCGGCCTTGGCCGGACAGGTGCAGGCCATAGCTGAACGAGGCGACTTCGTAGCTGCGCCCCTTCCCGGGCACCGTCCTGCCGCTGTCCCGGAATCGCGCGAAGACCGGCGTGTTGCTCGCCACCGCGCCTTCAAAGCCGATCTGGGTGAACACCCGATCCTCGCTGGAGATGATCACGCCCGCCCGGCTGACATTCTCGAAGCGAATGTTCTTGCCCCAGAGCGAATCGGAATAGCCGCGGTCGATCTCGATCCCCACCGGCGTGTTGCGGATGGAGACATTCGCCATGGTGAGCCGCGCCTCGTGCTCGCGGATGGCCGCGTCGCGCTGTCCGTCGAACGTCGCGTCGACGAGCGTGAACTGCCATGCCGGCGACGTCTTTTCCGTGACGATGCCATAGCGGCCGCCGTGGAAGTGCACGTCCTTCATCATGTTGCCGGCCTGATAGACGCCGGCGAAGCCCGACCCGATGCGGAAGTTCATGTGGTTGAGGAAGGCGTGCTGGGCCATGCGGAAGCGGATCGCGGCGGCCGCCGGATTGCCGACGCCGATCTCCACGTCGATATTGGCCATGGCGGAATAGAAGGTGCCCGAATGGGCATCGCGCTGCTCGCGATCCCGCGGCACCATTGTGGGCACCGGAACCGGCGGCTTGCCCGGCTGATATTGCGGGTTGCCGCCGAACACGACCATCGTCGACACGCCCTTCTGGAAGCCGGGCGTATTGGGCGCGAGCACGAGCACTGGGCGCGTGGCGCCTACGCCGTAGATGCGAACGCCCGGCGGGACGACCACGGTCCCGGTCAGGCGGTAGCGCCCGGAGGGAAGGAAGACGATGCCGTGACCGCTCTGGTCGCGTGCGGTATCGAGCGCCTTCTGGATGGCCACGGTATCGTCGGTGCGTCCGTCGCCCCGGCCTTTGACCGTCACCGCACGCGGCTCGTCCGGCACGGTCGGATAGACCGATCGCGATTGGGCCAGACTCGGTCCCGCGAACACCAGAAGAAACACCGCCAGGAGAAGCGCACGCATAGGCCGACCCATCCTTTCGCGAGGGCCGATTCGGCCAGCTCAGCAGATCGTTACGGCGCAAGTGGGGCAAGGTCACCTGCTACCAAGGTCGTATTTCCAAGTGTGGAAGAGCCGCTATTTCAGCGTTGTCAGTGGCGGAATTCCGCCGATCTGGGCAGAGGCGACGATCTTGCGGAAGAACGCCAATCAAAGCGGCAGCACGCCGATGGCGGTGATCGTCATGGGGGTTAGCGGGTGTGGCAAATCGACGGTCGGCGCGTTGCTGGCGGAGCGGCTGCGCTGCCGCTTTCTCGAAGGCGACATGTTTCACGACGCCGCTGCGATCGAGAAGATGCGCCGCGGCGACCCGCTCACCGACGGGGACAGATGGCCCTGGCTCGACCGGATCGGCGAGACGGCCGCGAGCGCGGTAGCGAGCGAAGGAACGATCGTAGTCGCCTGCTCGGCGCTCCGCCGTGCCTATCGCGACCGGTTGCGGGCCGCGATCCCCGCGCGGACCCATTTCGTGATGCTCGACAATAGCCGCGAGGAGATCATGCGGCGCCTGACGGCGCGGACGCACGAATTCATGCCGGCGAGCTTGCTCGACAGCCAGTTCGCGACGCTCGAGCGGCCATCGGCGGATGAGCCCGTCCTCGTCCTGCTCGGCAACGTGTCGCCCGAGGCGCTGTGTCGAATGACGATCGACCGACTGACGAGCCTGCAGGTCAGGGCATAAGCCGCTTGCGCCCCTCCCAGAGGTGCCAGCGCATGGCGAGCGCTGCACCTTCCGGGTCCTGCACGCGGATTGCCTCGACGATCATCTCGTGCTCGCGCAACATGGTTTCGATCACCTCGGGCGCACGCGACCGGGATATGTCGACGCCAGCCCGCATGATCCTGTCGATATCGTGCTCCAGCGCATTAAAGGCGGCGGCGAAGGCATCGTTCGCGGTCGCTTCGGCGACACAACGGTGAAAGGCGAGGTCCTCCTCATGGGCCGGCGCACTGGACAGCAGCGCCCCGCGCAGATTTTCAAGCGCCTGCTCGATCTCGGCCATCGCCTCGCTGGAACGACGCTGGGCCGCGAGCCGGGCCGCCTCCGCCTCAAGCACCAGCCGCACCTCGTAGCTGCCCATGGTGGTCGGCATCTCCGCCCAGGGCATAAAGGCCGCCAGCCGATCCGAAGGGCGGCTCTTGACGTAGGAGCCCGCCCCGCGTCGCGTCTCGGTGAAGCCGTCGGACGTCAGCCGCGCCAGCGCCTCCCGCACGATGGTGCGCGACATGCCCAGCATTTCGGCCAGGCCCGATTCGGACGGGAGCCGATCGCCGACCTGCAGGGAACGCGAATTGATAAGCTCAACGATGCCCGCATAGGCGCGATCGGCCAACCTTGCGTGGCTCATAGGCGCCCCTCCTTTATCGCGCACCTATCCTATGGACGCCGTTCTGGAGCAAGGGCAATCGGAAAAGCCTGGCTTAATCTGTCCGACAGATTGTGCAGAAAACGCGCCTCCCCTCCCCTATTTCTCGCCGAAAGTCCAAATATGCACTTGAATCTGTCGGACCAATCCTTCTAAGTTTCGGCTGCGGGCAATCGATGCTGACGCCAGATCAGTCATCCGTCCGCGAGAGGAGGATGGACCGATGAGCATGCATTTCGCGCAAGCCGACCTTGACCGCGGGGCGCCCCCCGATTTTCCGGCCACGCTCACCCCCACACAGCTCAAGGTTCTTCAGGGTGTCCACTCAGGCCTGATGAACAAGCAGATCGCGTTCGAACTCGGGATCGCCGAGTCTACCGTCAAGGCGCACATGACGGCGCTTATGCGCAAGCTGAAGGTCCGCAATCGCACTCAGGTGGCCGTCGTAGCCGGGTCCCTGGACCGGATCGCTCTCGGTTGAGCCCCGGCCCCGCCATGCCTGCCAAGGACGGTGCAGATGACCCGACTGCAAAACCTCGACCATGAGACTGACGCTGCAGACGCTTGTCAGGCGCCCCGTAGCAGGCGCATGACGACCGTCCGAAGGCGCTGGTAGTTCCCACCCGTCAGTGGGCCGAGAATACCGCGCTGCTCCTCCGGAAGAAAGGCGAGTGGATGCCCATGAAGCCGAAACACATAATGATCGAACCAAGCACGCCAAGCCGCGCGTTCGCTCGCCGGTCGCTCGGCTAGGGTGATCATCGCGAGCAGCATCGCCGCATAGGGCGGATCGGAGCCGGCGGCGAATCCGTCCCACCAGAAATTGACCAGGACGTTGAGATCGTCCAGCGCCTCGACTTGATGCCACCAGAGCTTGGGAATGTAGATCGCATCGCCCGCCTCAAGCTCGGACACCAGGGCGGAATCGCGTATCGCTTCGAAGCGGGGAAAGCGCGGGTCGCCCGGCTCGCTGCCAGCGGACAGGCTAATGGGTTGGCCTGCTATGGTGCGATCGATCGGACCGACATAGAGATCGGCGATCGCTTCGGGCGGATAGAGGGTAAACCGACGCCTGCCGGCCGCGACACACGCCACATTATCCATCGTGTCGTAGTGGCAGGCGACGCGCGAGGCGTTCCCGACCCAGAATCGCGGCTTCACCGCATCAGGAACAAAGGGGAGACGGGTGTATGCCTCGATGCCGGGGAAATGCCGTTCCGACCGCAAGGAGCCCATATAGAGCGCCTGTCCATCGTGCCCGCCAGCCCTATCGGCGATGCGCTGGAGGCCCTCGGCGACGGCGATATTCTCGCGCGTGAAGTTGAACCCGGCAAGCGCTGGGGCATAATCATAGCGTCCTTCGATCTCGGCCTTGCCGATGAAGATTTCGGCCTCGCTTCCCGCATCGAGGCGGTTGAGCATCTCGATCACACCGTTCGCGCCGGTTCCGGACAGCAGTGGCCAGGATCTCGCCGCGCCTGGCAGCAGGACGGGCCGGCCAGGAGTCATGATACGGGCGCGGAACGCCGCGTAGTCGGTAAGTTCATCCGCGTCGGCAACGGGCAGCGCGACGGTCATGTGAGACTGGCGAACAGGCGATCGTTACGCATGCGCGCCAAGCGCCGAATGTGCTGGATTGATGCCGCTTGCGCGTAGGCGATCTGAAGATCGCCCCGCCGGAAAAGATCGAGCGCGGCGTCGTCCGGCAGCGCGTGCAGCGAATCTAGGCTGACGGAGTAAAGTCCCTCCAGCCGCAGCCTGTCCCCGTCGTCGAAATCGAGCGTAATGTCGATCGGCTCGATTAGGTGATGGGCAAGAAAGCGATCAATGATTGCGCAGGTTTCGGGCAGCCCATGATGCAGCATGTGCATCGCGCGCTGGACGCGCTTGAGAGTCTCGCTCGGTTGTCCGGCAGCGTCGAAAAGCGGCTCCCCATCGGCAGCGAAGACGAGCTCGTCCGGGTCGATCGCGATCTTCCCGTCCGAAAGGAAAAAGCCCTGCCGCACGAGATCGGCGGGGCGATAGCCGGGGAGTGAGCCATCGTTCGCGAGCAGGTTTTGCCCCGGCTCCAGCCCCATTACGGCACCGGCATAAAAGGCGCCCGACTCGGGATCCTTCGTGAATAGGATCGGGTAGTCGTGCATGGCCGGAAGGAACTCGGTCGCCACGATCTGCACAAAGTTTCGATTTGCCGCGTTGTGCGTGTCCAGACGGAGATTCGCATGGGTCGTGTGGTCCAGAAACTCCAGCCTTCCCATTCGCTTATCCCTTTCCAACGTGAACGGCGGCAGGTTAGCATGAATACTCCGACAAAAGCTTGCATTTGTTACTGATTGGGATATGGTAGCGCTAACCTGGCAACCTAGGTCAGCTGTCCCTCGTCGGACGGCGATGTGGCACGCGGCTCGTCGGGGATAGGTCAGGCCCTCTAAGCATAAGGGGGCGGCCTGGAGAGGGAGAAGGGCATGTTTAAGATTCGGCCTGCACAAATCAGCTCAATTGTTAGCGCTAACATCCTTTCTTTGGGTGCGAGCGCTGCGGCGCTGGCATGGGCCGCTCCGGCCTTGGCGCGGGATGGCGGCGATGCCCCTACCGGACCGGCGACTCCGCCCTTGGCGGGAGGATCCACAACGCCTTCAGCCCCGGTCCAGGAAACCGATCCCGCCGCGGCGGACGATCGCGCCAGACAAGCCCAAACCGACGAAATCGTCATCACCGGCCTGCGTGGCTCGCTCCAGCGCAACCTGGACGTCAAGCGGACGTCGCCCGGTGTGGTCGACGTGATCTCGGCCGAGGATATCGGCAAGTTCCCCGATTCGAACGTCGCGGCCTCGCTCCAGCGCCTTCCGGGCGTATCGATCCAGCGCAGCGGCGCGCGCGGCGAGCCGACCGGCATCACGGTGCGCGGCTTTGGCGGCGACTTCAATACGACCCTGTATGACGGGCGGCGCATCTCGACCGCGACGGGCGGACGCCAGATCGACTTCAGCACGGTCGGTGTCGATTTCATCGGTCAGCTGAGCGTTCTGAAGACGCCGGATGTGTCGCTTTCCGCGAGCGCGATCGGCGCCACGGTCGATATTCAGTTTCCCAAGCCGTTCGATCGCCCCGGCTTTCGTGTGGCGGCCACCGCCTCGGGTTCGATTCAGGACCGCGCCGGGAAGATCGTCCCCACGGCCGGCCTTCTCGTCAGCAACACGTTCAATGACACGTTCGGCGTGCTGGCCAACGTCATCTACACGCGGCGCGACACCGACACCAACCGCGTCTTCGTCAACGGTTGGCCGGGCGGCAATTTCGCGCCGTGCCAGCTTGCCGGAAGCACGGCCCCGACCTGCGCGCCAGCAAATCCCGGTCCCGGTGTGACCGCGTCCAACGCGCGCACCATTCCGGGCTGGTTCCCGCAGCAATATGGTGCGGAGCAACAGCGCGTGAGCGACGAGCGCATCGACGCGCGTCTCGCACTCCAATGGCAGCCCTCCGACGACATCATGGTCACGCTGGACAACAACTTCTCGCGCCAGGAAGTCGTTTCGGAGAACTACGCGTTCGGCGTCTGGTTCAACCAGACCGATCTGCGCAACGTCGAGCAGGACGAAAATGGCACGGCCGTCAATTTCACCCAGGCGGGCAGCCCGACGGACTTCACCTCGGCGCTGAACAAGGAAATCCTCAAGACCAATCAGACCGGCCTGAACATCAAGATCGACGCTTCGGAGAATCTGAGCTTCGAGGTCGATGGCGCTTATGCGAAGAGCTGGCGCAATCCGGGCGATCATGTCGGAAGCCTCAACGCCGACATCGGATATGGCGGCGCGCTGGGCACCAACCTGCAATTCATCGTGGATGGCGACAGCAAGGACGCGTTCCCATCCATCGCCAATTTCGGGCCGGCGGGCAATGCCGCGAACTGGGCAAACCAGGCACTGATTGGCTCGCACGTCACCGTAAACCAGACCCAGCGCAACACCGACGAGCTGTGGCAGTTCCGCGCGGCAGGCACCTGGGAGCAGGATGATCTCACCGTCAAATTTGGTGGTCAGTTCTACCAGGACACGTTCGACTTCCTGAACCAGAGCACCTTCACCAACAATTTCTGGCAGGCCTATGCCGGCTATGGCACGCCTTCGGGTCGAACCACCGGTATCGCCCCCCTGCCCGCTTCCCTGTACGAGGGCAGCATCAGCCTCGCTGATTTCATTCCGGGCTATAAGGGCAGCCTGCCGCCGTCAGTCTTCCTGTTCAGTCCGGTTGCCTATCAGAACTACCTGACGGGCCTCGGAAATCCGCAGACCCAGGTCATCCCGGGATTCAACTACGGATCAGTCAACGGGTTCACCGGGACGTTCGATGAGCAGATTGACCCCGGAAGCGTGATGAATGTGCGCGAACGGACCTGGTCGCTTTTCCTGCGGGTCAATTTCAAGACCGAGATCGCGGGCATGCCGTTCCACTTCAACGCCGGAGTGCGCAACGAGACCACCAATCTTCGTTCGATCGGCCAGGGTCGGTTGCCGACGTCGATCGCCACGAGCACCGCGGATCCCACGTTGCTCACCGTGTCCTATGGACCAACCCAGCCGATCGAGAGCAGCAGCAACTATTCCTTCCTGCTCCCGAGCGTGGACGCGCGGCTCGAGATCACGCCGGAGTTCCTGGTCCGCCTGAGCGCCTCGCGCACACTGACGCGGCCAGCGCTCAACCTGCTCAATCCAGTGCTCAACGTAGGGTCCGGCCAGCGTATCGGCGCGCTGACCGCGAACGGCGGCAACCCGAATCTGCGGCCTTATCTGGCCGACAATTTCGATCTCGCCGCCGAATGGTATTACCAGAGGAACTCCTATCTCTCGGTCAATGCCTTCCTCAAGAATGTCAGCAACTTCATCGTCGGCGGCGTGACCACACAGGAGATCAACGACGTCATCGATCCCACGACCGGGCGGCCTGCGATCTTCTCGGTCACCCAACAGGTCAACGGGCCGGATGCCACGGTTCGCGGCATCGAACTCGCGTGGCAGCATGTGTTCGGAGATTCCGGCTTCGGCTTCCAGGCCAACGCCACCTTCGTCAACACCAACCGGCCCTATGACGACCAGGATCTCTCGCAGACCGGATTCGCGGTCACGGGTCTTGCCAATTCCGCCAACTTCGTCGGTTTCTATGACAAGGACGGGTTCCAGATCCGCGCCGCGGTCAACTGGCGTGACGAATATCTGCTCCAGTTCGGCCAGAACCAGAATACCGGTTCGTTCGGCGCAGAACCAACCTTCGTGGACGAAAGCTTCCAGATCGATCTGAGCACAAGCTATGATTTCAACAGGAACTTCAGCGTCTTCGCTGAAGCATTGAATATCACCAATAACCAGCAGAGCACGCATGGGCGCTTTTCGAACCAGATGCTGGACGTATTCGATTACGGGCGGCGTTACACGCTCGGCCTGCGTTTCCGCTACTAGGGCTCCCCTGATGGGCGGGGCGCGGTCACCCGCGCCCTGCCGCCTTTTCCGACTGTGATCCCATGCAGCAAGTGAAGCGTATCGTTATCGTTGGGGGCGGCACGGCTGGCTGGCTGACCGCTGGCGTAATCGCCGCCCGGCATCACGCGCGGAAGCCCCACGGTTTCAGCGTGACTCTCGTCGAATCCCCCAACATTCCGATCATCGGCGTCGGCGAGGGCACCTGGCCGACGCTGCGCACTACGCTTCGCCGGATCAGTGTGCGCGAAACGGATTTCTTTCGCCATTGCGATGCCGCGTTCAAGCAGGGCGCGCGCTTCAACCGATGGACGACCGGCGCTTCGGACGACGGCTATTATCACCCGCTCATGCTGCCGCAGAGCTTCGCGCGCGTGAATCTCGTTCCCCATTGGCTGGCCGATGGCGAAGGCAGCTTCTGTGACGCGGTGACCCCGCAAGGGCAGTTATGCGACGCGGGCCTTGCGCCGAAGACCATCGCCACGCCAGAATATGAGGCGCTCGCCAACTACGCTTATCACCTCGATGCCGGGAAATTCTCGAGCTTCCTGCAGCGGCATTGCTGCGAAACGCTGGGCGTGCAGCATGTCGTGGCCGATGTGACCGATGTCCGCATGGCGGAGAATGGCGACGTGGCGGCATTGGAAACCGCGCAGGGGCCCGTGATCGAGGGCGACCTGTTCGTCGACTGCACGGGGTTCCGCGCGCTGCTGATCGGCGAGGCGATGGGCGTTCCGTTCCGCGAATGCAGCGACATCCTCTTCTGCGACACGGCGCTGGCGGTTCAGGTCCCCTATGCGGACGAGGCCGATCCGGTTGCCTGCCATACCATTTCGACGGCGCAATCGGCTGGCTGGATCTGGGATATCGGCTTGCCGACGCGGCGCGGCGTCGGCCATGTCTTTTCGAGCAGCCACATCAGCGCGGAGCGAGCCGAAGACGAGCTTCGCGCCTATATCGGACCCGCGGCCGGCGACCTTGCCGTGCGCCGCATACCCATCCGCTCGGGGCATCGCGAAACTTTCTGGAAGGGGAATGTCGTGGCGGTCGGCCTGGCAGCCGGCTTCCTGGAGCCGCTCGAAGCCTCCGCGATCGTCCTGATCGAGCTGTCGGCGAAGATGATCGCCGAGCAGCTTCCGCCCAATCGCGAAGTGATGGACTTCCTCGCCCGGCGCTACAACGAGACGACCCATTATCGATGGGGACGGATCATCGATTTTCTCAAGCTCCATTATGCGCTGACCCAGCGCACCGACAGCGACTTCTGGCGCGACAACAGGCGCCCCGAAACGATCCCCGATCGGCTCCGGGAACTGATGGAGCTGTGGAAGTATCAGGCGCCATGGCTGCACGACGAATTCGATCGCGCGGAGGAAGTCTTCCCGGCGGCGAGCTATCAATATGTCCTCTATGGCATGGGGCACCGCACCGAGGTGCCGCGGGGCGCCAGCGATACCGATGCCGAGCTCGCCCAGCGCGCCTGGCGGGAGAACCGTGCCCAGACCGCACGCCTGATGGCCGGCCTGCCGCGCCATCGCGAGCTGCTCGAGAAGATCGCCCAGCACGGCATGCAGCCGGTATGATTATGCGCTGAGCGAAAGGGCGCGCCGCAAGAGGGAGAAGAGACCAATGTGCATGGTGGTTCGGCGCGTGATGATCGCATGGCTCGGCTCGGCGGCGGCGCTGCCCGCCGCGCAAGCTGCGCCGCCGCCACCAGCGGCGCAGGAGGAGCGCGGCCGCCCGGACGAGGCGATCCGCCTCGCGCGCGAACTCGTGGCGAAGATGACGATCGAGGAGAAGCTGCCCCAGCTCCTCAACACCGCGCCCGCAATCCCCCGGCTCGATATCCCAGCATATAATTGGTGGACGGAGTCGCTGCATGGCGCGCTGGGGCCGATCCCCACCACCAACTTTCCCGAACCCGTCGGACTGGCCGCGACATTCGACGCGCCGCTGGTCGGACAGGTCGCGGGCGCAATCAGCATGGAGGTGCGCGCCTTCCATACATTGGCCCGCCAGACCGGGCGGCTGGGGCGGATCGGAACCGGGCTCGACACCTGGTCCCCGAACATCAACATCTTCCGCGATCCGCGCTGGGGGCGCGGGCAGGAAACCTATGGCGAGGATCCGTTCCTGACCGCGGAGATCGGCAAGGCCTTCATTCGGGGGATGCAAGGCCCCGACCCGGACCGTCCGCATGTGATCGCCACGCCGAAGCATTTCGCGGTTCACAGCGGACCCGAGGCCACGCGCCACCACGACAATTTCTACGCCTCGCCCTATGATCTTGAAGACACCTATCTGCCCGCGTTCCGCGCGGCGATCGTCGAGGCGCGCGCGGGATCGATCATGTGCGCGTACAACCGCGTCGATGGTCAGCCGGCGTGCGCGAGCGACCTGCTGCTGAAGGAGCATCTGCGCGAGGCCTGGGGGTTCAAGGGCTATGTCGTCTCCGATTGCGATGCGGTGCGCGACATCGACGAGAACCACAAATATGCACCCGACGCGGCGGCGGGCGTCGCCATCGCGCTCCGATCCGGCGTGGACAATGAGTGCAACACGAACACGCTGTCCGATACCGCGGGGCTGGAGAACCGCTATCGCGATGCGCTCGCCCGCGGGCTGCTGACCGAAAGCCAGATCGACGAGAGCCTCGTGCTGCTTTTCGCCGCGCGCTACCGCACCGGCGACCTGCGCGGCGTGGCGAATGCGCCTTCTGCCGTTCCGGTCAGCGCGATCGGCGCGGCGGAGCATCGCGAGCTCACGCTCCGCGCAGCCGAACGGTCGATGGTCCTGCTCAAAAATTCAGGCGTGCTGCCGCTGAAGCCGGATACCCGGGTCGCGGTGATCGGGCCGCTCGGCGACGCGACGCGGGTACTGCGCGGAAACTATTCCTCGACGCTGACGGGGCGGCCGGTCTCGATCGTCGACGGATTGCGCGCGGCGCTCGGCGATTCCAACGTGACGCTGGTCCCCTTCGGCGAATCGGTGACCGATGGCGACCGGGTGCCGACATCGGCGCTGCGCACGCCCGACGGGCAGCCGGGCGTGCTCGTGCGCTACTACAACCCGACCACGCCGGTGCCGGCGAAGTTCGCGCCCGGGACTCGCGACAAGCTCCTGCAAAGCGTCCGATATGCTGCGGAGCCGGTCGTGACGCGGATCGAGCCGGATGTCGGCGATCGCCAGCTGGAGCTGGCGCGGGTGGCCGATGTCCACCGCAGGGTGTTCTCGGGATTTCTCGTTCCGCCCGAAACCGGCACCTATCGCATCGGTCTGACCGGCCCTGGCGGGACACTGCAGTTCGATGGCCGGATGATCGCGGATCGCCGCAAGGCCAAATATAACGACCTCCCCAGCCTGACGACGTTCCAGCTCACCGCCGGCAAACGCTATCCCTTCACGATCGAGGGCGGTGGCTCCGATCTGGTGTGGAAACGCATATCAGGCACGCCGGACGCCGGCCTCAAGCGCGCCGCCGCGGGCGCCGACGCACTGATCGCCGTGGTCGGGCTCACCTCCGACATGGAAGCCGAGGAAACCTCGTTCAAGATCGAAGGCTTCTCGGGTGGCGACAAGACCTCGCTCGATCTGCCGCGCGATCAGCTCGCCATGCTCGAACAGGCGCGCGCGACCGGAAAGCCGATCATCCTCGTCGCGATGAACGGGAGCCCGATCAACCTGCAGTGGGGCAAGGATCACGCCGCCGCCATTCTGGAGGCATGGTATCCCGGAGAAGCGGGCGGAACCGCCGCGGCGAACATCCTCACCGGACGGACCAACCCGTCGGGGCGTCTGCCGCTTACCTTCTACAAGAGCGTCGATGATCTGCCGCCCTTCGACGACTATTCGATGAAGGGGCGGACCTATCGCTATTTCACGGGCACGCCAGTCTATCCGTTCGGCCATGGCCTCAGCTACACCAGCTTCAGCTATGGGCCGGTGAAGGTGCGAGCGGCGCGCGATGGCGCGCAGAGCGGCATCACCGTCATCATGAATCTCACCAACACCGGCGCGCGCGCGGGCGATGAGGTCGCGCAGCTCTATCTCGCCTTTCCGCAGCGTCCCGGAATACCGCGCATCGCCTTGCGCGGGTTTCAGCGCGTCTCGCTCAAGCCGGGCGAGACGAAGGCGCTGACCTTTGACCTGTCGTCGCGCGATATCTCAAGCGTTACGCCGGATGGCGTGCGCTGGGTCGCGCCCGGCAGCTATCGCGTGACGGTCGGATCAGGTCAGCCGGGAACTGCCGTCGCAGGCGAAAGCGCGACCTTCACGGTCGAGAAGCCGCAGGAACTGCCCAAATGAAACGACGGCCCCCAGGGGCAATCAGCGAGAGGATCATCGTGACGACATCGATTGTGACAAAGCTCTGCGGCGCCGCCCGCTCGAACCGTATGGCCGCTATCGCCGCATTGTCGCTGACGGCCACGTATATCACCGCCCCGGCTATAGCGCAGCAGGCCGAAGCGGCCACCGCGACGGTCCAAGCCGACCGTCCCGGGCCACAGGTTCATCCTGACGTTTTCGGACAGTTCGCCGAGCACCTCGGCACCGGCATCTATGGCGGGATCTGGGTCGGCGAGCGCTCCTCCATTCCCAACGACAAGGGCTATCGGCGCGATGTGCTGGAAGCGCTGAAGGCGATCAAGGTGCCGATGGTGCGCTGGCCCGGCGGATGTTTCGCGGACGAATATCACTGGCGCGACGGGATCGGCCCGCGCAGCCGCCGCCCGGTCAAGATCAACACCAACTGGGGCGGCGTGAACGAGGACAACAGCTTCGGCACGCATGAGTTCATGGGACTGGCGGAGCGGCTCGGTGCGCGAGCCTATGTCTCGGCCAATATCGGCAGCGGCACGCCCGCGGAAACCTCGCAATGGGTCGAGTATATGACCGCCCCGGCGAACACGACGATGCTTGCCAAGGAACGTGCCGCCAATGGGCGCATCGAGCCATGGGGCGTGCACTATCTGGGCATCGGCAATGAATTGTGGGGCTGCGGCGGGAACATGCGTGCCGAATATGCCGCCGACCTCACCAACCGGTACATCACCTTCGCCAAGGCCGGCACCGGTAAGATGCTCAAGATCGCGAGCGGCCCCTCGGACGCCAATTATGAGTGGACCGAGACGATGATGAAGATGTCGGTCAAGCACATCGACGGCCTGGCGTTGCATTTCTACACGCGGCCGCGCGACGAGAAATGGGAGGACAAGGGTCCGGCGCTCGGCTTCCCCGAGCGAGAATGGGCCTCGACGCTTCAGCACACGCTGCAGATGGATGAGTTCATCACCAAGCATTCGGCGATCATGGACAAATATGATCCGCAAAAGCGCGTGATGCTCGCAGTCGACGAGTGGGGCACCTGGTACGATCCGGCGCCGGGGTCGAATCCCGGTTTCCTGCAGCAGCAGAACAGCTTGCGCGACGCGATGGTGGCGGCGCTCAATATCCACATCTTCACTCGCCACGCCGAGCGGGTGAAGATGGCGGCGATCGCGCAGATGGTGAACGTGCTTCAGGCGATGCTGCTGACCGACGGGCCGCGCATGGTGAAGACCCCGACCTATTGGGTGTTCGATCTCTACACGCCATGGCAGGGCGCAACGAGCCTTCCGGTCGAGCTCAAGGCACCCTGGTATCACAAGAACGAGGTCGCGATCCCCGCGATCAGCGTGTCCGCGGTACGCGACACCGCGGGCGCGGTGCATGTCGCGCTGGTCAATGTCGATCCGAACCGGGCGTTTCCGGTCACGATCGATCTTCGCGGGGTGCAGGCAACGGCGGTGACCGGGCGCGTGCTTACCGCTGGCGCAATGGATGCGCATAACAGCTTCGACCAACCCAATATCGTCGCGCCGACGACGTTCGGGGGGGCAACCATCGCTGATGGGCGGCTTTCAGCGACGCTCCCCGCGAAATCGGTGGTGGTGCTCAAGCTGAACTGAGCGGCGTGACGGCCAAATACAGGAGAGAATCGATGCGACGTGCAACCATCCCCCTCGCGATCCTCAGTGTGTGCCTGGCGGCCTGCAATAGCGGCGCCGACAATCGCGCCGAAACCGAAGCGAACGCCAGCGCCACCCGGGCGCCCGACGGCCGGCAGTATCTGGCGCAGCCACTGGTGACTGAAATCTACACTGCGGACCCGTCCGCGCACGTCTTCGACGGCAAGATCTATGTCTATCCCAGCCACGATATCGATGCCGGCGTTCCCGACGACGATCTCGGCAATCAATATGCCATGCGCGACTATCGCGTCCTGCGCATGGACCAGATCGGCGGACCCGTGACGATCGGCCCGGTCGCGCTCGACGTAAAGGACGTTCCCTGGGCCTCGCAGCAGATGTGGGCGCCCGACGCCGCCTATAAGAACGGCACCTATTATCTGTATTTCCCCGCCCGCGACAAATCGAAGGACAAGAACGGCCTCGGCGCCTTCCGCATAGGGGTCGCTACGTCCAAGAACCCGATGGGACCCTTCGTCCCCGAGCCGAACTATATTCCGGGAAGCTTTTCGATGGACCCGGCGGTGTTCACCGACGACGACGGGACCAGCTACATGTATTTCGGCGGTATCTGGGGCGGCCAGCTTCAGCGCTGGAAGAATGGCGTCTACGATCCCAACGGCTCGGACACCGATCTGATGCAGGACGACCAGCCCGCCATTTCCGGCAAGGTCGTGCGCATGAATCCCGACATGAAGACCTTTGCCGAGCCGGTGCGCGACGCCGTGATCCTCGACGAGAGGGGCCAGCCGGTGAAGGGCGGCGATCACGATCGGCGCTTCTTCGAGGCATCATGGGTCTTCAAGCGGGGCGGGAAATATTACTATACCTACTCGACCGGCGACACGCATTTCGTGAACTATGCGATCGGCGACAATCCCTACGGTCCCTTCATCTACAAGGGCCATATTCTCGCACCGGTGCAGGGCTGGACGTCGCATCATTCGATCATCGAATGGAACGGCAAGTGGTGGCTGTTCTATCACGATACGCAGCTCAGCAACAAAAACCATCTGCGAAGCGCCAAGGTGACCGAACTCAAGTTCAACGCCGACGGCACGATCCCGATGATCAACCCGTTTCGTCCCTGATGGATTGTCGGTGCTCGAGAGAAGCATCCCGTTCCCGCGCAAGGACGGACAGAACAGAGTGGAGAGAGGCATGAGCAATCATCACAGCCCGATGGGAGCCGCCGGCTCGATCCGGCGATGGCCTGGGCGACTGATTGCGGCGGCGCTGGCGATTGGCCTGACGCCGATCAGTATGGCGCGAGCGCAAGACGATCGGATGACGCCAATCGAGATTCCGGCCCAGCCGGACGTGATCGAGCTTGGAACCGGTCCGTTGCCGGGAACGACCGCCAAGGAGACCTGGCATACCCAATATGGCAGCACATTCGCCCGCAACGTCACGATCGCGACGCTCACGCCGTTCCTGCCCGATCCCGCGAAGGCGACCGGCGCCGCGGTCGTGGTGGCGCCCGGCGGGGCCTTTCGGACGCTGTCGATGGAGAATGAGGGCTGGGACGTCGCCCGGGCGCTCGCGGCGCGCGGCATCGCGGCGTTCGTCCTGAAATACCGCCTCAATCCGACGCCGAGTGACATGCCGGCGTTCGAGCGTTCGATGCGCGAGCTGTTCTCGGGCGCCGCCCGCCCACCTCGCGCGGATCCCGAACAGGCGCGGGTGCGGTTGGCGCCGCAGATCGCCGATGCGCGCGCGGCGTTCGCGCTCATCCGCCGCCGGGCCGGCGAGTGGCGCGTCGATCCGAACCGGATCGGCATGATCGGCTTTTCCGCGGGCGCGATGCTCACCATGGCGACCACGCTTGCGGGCGAGGACGCGAAGCCGGCGTTCATCGCCAATATCTACGGCCCGCTCGCGCCGGTGGCGGCGCCGGCGGACGCGCCGCCGCTGTTCGTCGCGCTCGCCGCGGATGATCCCATATTCGCGAACGGCGGGTTCGGCCTGATCGAGAGCTGGAAGGCGGCAAAGCGCCCCGTCGAATTCCACCTCTATGAACAGGGCGGGCACGGCTTCGGCATGTACCCCAAGGAGACGACGAGCACCGGCTGGTTCGATGCGTTCGCCCGCTGGCTGGCCATGCACGGTTACCTGAAGGCGGCCCGTTAGCGGTTAGCGAGCCTCGCGCTCGCGCGATCGGCACCAGCCGCGCCAAAGGGCGGCTTCGATCCAGGTCATGCCCGTGCCCGGTCCCTTACGCCGGCAGGCGGTAAGGGGCGCGGTAGCGGGGCGTGATCAGGGCGTTGGCTTCGGCGTCATCCTTGAACTGGCCCGTCGCGGCGTCCCAATGGACCTTGCGGCCGGTGCGCCAGGCGACGTTGCCCATCTGACAGACGATGGCCGTGTTGGCGGCCGATTCAATCGGGCAAGCGGGCGTGCGCGAGCGGTCCTTCATGCAGGCGACGAAATCCGCCATATGCCGATCGAGCCCTTTGTCCGACGCCTTGGTGACAGGAATTTCCCGGGTCAGCGGCTGGCCGTCGCGCATCTCCGGCGAGACCCACCATTTGTCGCGGTCCACCACCAGCGTGCCGGTTTCGCCCACAAAGGCCACGCCATGGTCGCCGCCGCCGAAGGGGCCGCGGCTGATGCCGACCGCATGTTCCCACTCCACCGAATAATTGCCGAAATCGAAGATCGCGGTCTGGGTGTCCGGCGTCTCCATCGCCGAGCCCGGATAGCCATAGGCGCCGCCCAGCGAGCTGACGGAGTTCGGCGCCTGAGCCTTCATGCCGAGCAGGGCGATGTCGATCAGGTGGACGCCCCAGTCGGTCATCAGGCCGCCGGCATAGTCCCAATACCAGCGCCAGGTGAAGTGGAAGCGGTTGGGGTTGAAGGGGCGCTGCGCAGCCGGGCCAAGCCAGCGGTCATAATCGACCCCCGCAGGCGGCGCCTGATCCGGCTGCGGAGGGATGTTCTTCATCCAGCCCATATAGGCCCAGGCCTTGACCTTGCGCACACGGCCGATGCCGCCGGAATGGACATGGGCGATGGCATCCGCCCAGTGCTGGTTGCTGCGCTGCCACTGGCCGACCTGGATCACGCGGCCGTGGCGCTGCTTGGCGGCGACCATGGCGCGGCATTCGGCGATCGAGTTGCCGAGCGGCTTTTCGCAATAGGCGTCCTTGCCCGCCGACATCGCGTCGATGAGCTGGAGCGCGTGCCAGTGGTCGGGCGTGGCGATGATTACCGCGTCCACCGACTTGTCGTCGAGCATGCGGCGGTAGTCGTCGTAGAGCCGAGGCGCGCGCCCGGAAACCTTCTGCAGCTCCGCGCCGCGCTCGGCGAGGACCCTGGCATCCACGTCGCAGAGGGCGACGGGGGTAACGTCGGCGTTCTTCATCATCGCGGTGAGATTCGCCCAGCCCATGCCCTTGCAGCCGATCAGGCCCACCTGGATCTTGTCGTTGGCGGACACGCGGCGGCGGCCCTGCGCGAAGGCCTGGCCAAGCGGCGCAAGCGTAGCGGCCGAAGCGGCGAGGCCACCGACGAGAAGAGTGCGGCGATCGAAGCTGGCGGTCATGTTGGTCTCTCCTCGATTATCCAAAGATTGTCGGCGGCACGGCGTCCGCCATCGCGCGGAACCCGGCGGGATTGGGGTGCAGCCCATCCCCCGAGTCGAACTGCGGGGCAAGATAGGCGGGGCGCGTGGGGTCGCGTAGCGCATGATCGAAGTCGATCACGCTGTCGAAATTGCCGCACGTGCGGATCCATTGGTTGATGGCTTGGCGGGCGCGCTCAGCAGCTTCGGTCGGACGATAATAGTCGTTGCCCATGAACGGCAGGATCGTGGCGCCATGCACCTTCAACCCCCGCGCACGGGCACGCGCGACGATCTGCGCATAGGCCCCTGTCAATTGTGCGACGAGCGCGCGATATTGCACGTCCGTCGCGGGCTTGTCGCGGCCGAGCGTGCCGAGGTCATTTACCCCTTCGAGCAGAATCAGATGCGCGACGCCGGGCTGGGCCAGCACGTCGCGGTCCAGCCGCGCCATCGCGCTGGGCCCCAGTCCGTCCAGCAGCACGCGATTGCCGCCGATCCCCTGGTTAATCACGGCCCGGCGTCCGCCGAGCCGCCGCGCAAGAAAATCGGTCCAGCGATCATTGCCGTTAGTCGTCGAGCCGCGGCCGTCGGTGATCGAGTCCCCCAGCACAACGATGCCGCCGCGCGCCGTGCAACTCGTCACTTCGATGCCAGACAGCATGTGCCAGCGGTCGATGCGAGTCGCGGCCGGAAGATCGGTCGCGGCGGTCATGTCGCCCTGGACATGATAGGAGGTTGCGCGCGAGCCGGGATGCGCGGTCTGCGCGCCACGCGCATCCATCACGCGGATGCTGACGGCGAGGTCGTCGAATGCGCCGATCGGCAGCGTGACCGGGTCGCTCAACCAGTCGCTGCCCGGCGGAACGACCGCGCCGGGCGCGCCCGCGAACCGCAGCGTCCGCAGCGTCTGCGGATGGATCCGTGCGCTCCCGTTTCCGGCCGAGCGTGCGATCGTCACGGCACCGATGCGGAGCGGCGCGTCTCCAAACACATTCGAGATGCGCACGCGCACCTGATTGCCGGCGATCGAGCTGCGCACGATCTGGCGTAAGGTCGTGTCCGCCAGCGCCTCGGCCGGCAGCGCATTGGCGGCATCGGGGCGCATCTGCGCCGACGTCCAGGCCGCACGCCACGGACACGCCTGCGCGGCGGCGGGAACGGCCGAGACAAGCGCGATGCAGCCGAGCACCGTCGATCCGATCAACAAGGCGGCACGATGGGAACGGCGCATCAAGCGATCTCGAGCGTGACGGCCCGGAGGTTCCGGCTGTCGGGGCCGGTCATGATCTCGAACACGCCGGGCTCGACCACTTCCTTCATCTGGTCGTTCCAGATGGCAAAGGCGTCGGGACCAAGCTCGAGCTTCACCGTGCGCCGCTCGCCCGGCCGCAGCGTCACGCGCTCGAAGCCACGGAGCGCCTTGATCGGCTGCGTGACGGAGGCGACCTGGTCGCGGATATAGAGCTGCAGCACCTCGTCACCGGTGCGCTCGCCGACATTGGCGACGTCCACCTCGACCGTGACGCTGCCGCCGACCCCGATGCGCGGCGCGGACAGGCGCGGCTTGCCGAGTTCGAAGCGGGTGTAACTGAGGCCATGGCCGAACGGGAACAGCGGGTCGGTGGATTCGAACAGGTAACCGCGCCGTGCCGACGGCTTCGCATCATAATAGACCGGCACCTGGCCGACATGTCGCGCGACGCTGACGGGCAGCTTGCCGCCCGGATTGACATCACCAAACAGCGCGGCCGCCATGGCATGCCCGCCCTCCTGCCCCATGTACCAGCATTCGAGCATCGCGTTGGCGCCCGCCGCCACCGCCGGCCAGGACGGGGGCCGGCCGTTGATCGCAACCACCACCACCGGCTTGCCCGTCGCCTTCATCGCGGCAAACAGCTCATTCTGCTCCCCGACCAGGTCGAGATCGGCGCGGTCGCCGAGGTGATTCTTGGCATAACCCTCGCGGCTGGTCTGCTCGGTATCGCCGATCGCGAGCAGGATGACGTCGGCGGTACGCGCCAGCGCCGCCGCCTCCTCGATCAGCTGGCGGTTCCGCGCGGGATCGGCGAGCAGGATCTCGTTTGCGCTGCGATCCTCGCTCTGGGTGATGAACACGCCCTGGGCGTGCACCACCTCGGCCTTGCCGGCGAGCCGCGCGCGCACGCCCTCAAGCAGCGATACCGGGTTGCGCGGGATCGACGAATAGCCCCCGAGACGCGCGATGGCGGCATTGGGCCCGATCACCGCCACGCGTTTGTGCGCGCCCGGGGTCAACGGCAGCGTACCGTCGTTCGTGAGCAGCGTGATCGCCTTCTCGGCCGCCTCGCGCGCCAGCGCCAGCGCCTCGCCATTGGCGGTCAGCCGTGTTGCGGCGCGCGGATCGACCGGCCCCGCCTCGAACAGCCCGGCACGGAACTTGAGCGTCAGCATGTGGCGGCACGCCCGATCGATCAGCGCCATCGGCACCTTGCCCGCGCGCACCTGCGCCGCGAGCCCGCCATAAGCCTCTCCGTCGGGCAAGTCGCAATCAACCCCGGCGAGCAGCGCCAGATGCGCCGCGCCGGCCAGGTCGGGCGCCACCTTGTGGAAGGTCGCCAGCTCGCCGATCGCGGCATAGTCGCTGACGATCGCGCCGTCGAAGCCCCATTCACCGCGCAGCACGTCACCCAACAGCCAGCGATTGGCGTGGCTCGGCACGCCGTCGATCTCATTGTACGAGGGCATCACCGCGGCGACGGCGGTCTGCGCCACGACCTTGCGGAAGGGCGGGAAGAAGCGTTCGCGCAATTCCCGCTCGGCGAGCGGCGCGGGCGCCACGTTGACGCCGCTCTCGGGCTGGCCGTGGCCGGTCATGTGCTTGAGCGTGGCGAACACCTTGCCTGGCGCCAGAATCTTGCTGTCGCCCTGCAGCCCGCGCACTGCCGCGACGCCCATCTCGCCGCACAGATAGGCGTCCTCGCCGAAGGTCTCCTCGATGCGGCCCCAGCGCGGATCGCGCGCGATATCGACGACCGGCGACAGCGCGAGCACCGTGCCATGGGCGCGCACTTCGCGCCCGATCACCGCGCTCACGCGCTGCATCAGGCCGCGGTCGAACGTGCCGGCGAGCGCGATCGCCTGCGGGAAGCTCGTCGCCTCCGGCGCCATATAGCCGTGCAGCGCCTCTTCGTGGAACAGGATCGGGATGCCGAGCCGCGTGCGCTCGCGCGCCCATTTCTGCGCGGCGTTGACAAAGGCGATCGTGTTGGCGGGCCGGCGCCACCGCCCGGTGCCGTCGGCCGCACTGTTGTCCGCGGTCGCCGCCCCGCCCCGATCCGACGGCCGGGCGATCTGGCCGATCCCGTGCGGATGCGCTGCGTCGGCCTTGACGGAGTCGAAGGCGAGCGCCGCATCCATCACCTCGCGCTTGCGCCGGGACAGGGTGACGAGCTGCGCGATCTTTTCATCCAGCGTCATGCGCGACATGAGGTCGCGGACGCGCCGGTCGATCGGCGCGCGCGGGTCGCGATAGACCGGCTCTGTCGCCGCCGCACGCGCGGTCAAGGGAAGGAAAGCCAGAGAGGAGGCCGCGCCGCTCCAGCGCAGGAGATTTCGCCGCGACAGCTTCGGCGCACCTGTGGCAGCTCGACCGTCGCGCATGCAATATCCCTCCTTCGAGGCGACATTGCTGTTGAAGCCGCCCTTATGATAGCGATAACATGCCTGGCCAGAACCGAGCTTGTCAACGGCCGTGGAAGAACGATGGGAGGATGCGATGAAGGCGCGGGCCTTTGCCGGAGTGATTGCCTTGTTGCTCGGGCTGTTCGCCAGCGCACCGCCGATCGCTGCAGCACCTCTCGATGACGGCTATGACCTGTGGCTGCGCCATGCTTCCGCCGGTGATGCTGCGGTCGAGACGCGCGGCGATTCGCCGACGCTCGCGGTCGCACGCGACGAGTTGCGCCGCGGGCTGGGGACTGCCGCGGGTCCCGTGATGCTTGCCAGGGCCAGCGATACGGCACTCGCTCCGCTTCGCTTGCGCACCACTTCGCTCGGGGACGAAGGCTATATCGTTCGTCGCGCCGCGATTGGCGGCCGAATGGTCACGCTGGTCACCGGCAACAGCGATCGCGGCATTCTCTACGGCGCCTTCGCGTTATTGCGGCATCTCGGAACCGGCGGCTCGATCGAGCGGATCGATCTCGTCTCGGCGCCAGCGGTGCGGCTGCGCCTGCTCAACCATTGGGACAATCTGGATGGCCAGGTGGAGCGCGGCTATGCCGGCCATTCGCTATGGGACTGGTGGAACCTGCCGGACGTCAAGGATCCACGCTATGTCGATTACGCGCGCGCCAATGCCTCGATCGGCATCAACGGCAGCGTGCTCAACAACGTCAACGCCAAGGCGGAAAGCCTTACCCCCTTCTATATCGCGAAAGCCGCGGCGCTGGCGGACGTGTTCCGCCCATATGGCATCAGGGTCTATCTCTCTGCGCGCTTCTCGGCGCCGGTCGAGCTTGGCGGGCTGAAGAGCGCCGATCCGCGCGATCCGCAAGTCGCCGCCTGGTGGAAGGCCAAGGCCGACGAGATCTATCGCGCGATCCCCGATTTCGGCGGCTTTCTGGTCAAGGCGAACAGTGAAGGCCAGCCGGGCCCGCGCGATTACGGCGCCAGCCATGCCGACGGCGCCAACATGCTCGCAGCGGCGGTGAAGCCGCACGGCGGCGTCGTGATGTGGCGCGCCTTCGTCTATGCCGACACCGATCCCGAAGATCGCGCGAAACAGGCCTATACCGAGTTCAAGCCGCTCGATGGCAAGTTCGCCGACAATGTCATCGTTCAGGTCAAGAACGGCCCCATCGACTTTCAGCCGCGCGAACCTTTTCACCCCCTTTTCGGCGCCATGCCGGCAACGCCGCTGATGATGGAATTCCAGATCACCAAGGAATATCTCGGCTTCGCCAGTCACCTTGTCTATCTCGGCCCGTTGTTCGAGGAAGTGCTCGACGCCCGCACCGGCGGGCGGGCGGGTGAGACCGTGGCGAGCGTCCTCACCGGGAAGGGCGCGCGCCCGCGGCTGACCGGCATGGCGGGCGTCGCCAATATCGGCAATGCGCGCGACTGGACCGGTTCGACCTTCAATCAGGCGAATTGGTATGTCTTCGGGCGGATGGCATGGGATCCGGGGCTCGGCGCCGAGGCGATTGCGCGCGAATGGACGGCGCAGACCTTCGGCAACGATCCGGCGCTGATCGATATCGTCACCCGCATGATGATCGCTTCGCGTGAGGCGGTGGTCGACTATACCGGCGCGCTTGGCCTCGCCCATTTGTTTGCAATCGGCCATCATTATGGACCGGGGCCGTGGATCACGGATCTCAAACGGCCCGAATGGAACCCCGTCTATTATCACCGTGCCGGCCGCACCGGCATCGGCTTTGATCGCACGCGCAGCGGCAGCAACGCCATCTCGCAATATGCCCCGTCGATCGCGCGGATCTATACCGATCCCGGGAAGACGCCCCTCAATGAGCTGCTGTGGTTCCACCACCTGCCATGGACCTATCGCGTCTCGACCGGCCGCACGCTATGGGCGGAGCTGGTGTGGCGCTATGATCGCGGGGTCGCCACCGTCGGCGATCTGCGGCGCCAGTGGGACACGCTCAAGCCCAGGATCGACGCCGGGCGCTGGGAGAAGCAGGCCGCACTATTGCGCGTGCAGGAGCGCGAGGCGATCTGGTGGCGCGATGCCAGCATCGCCTATTGGATGTCGCTCAACCAGCTGCCGCTGCCCGAAGGCGTGCGCCCGCCCGAGCACGATCTCGAGTGGTACAAGGCGCAAAGCTTCCCGTTCGCGCCCGGCAACCCGCATTGAGCTTCTCACTTTCGCGCACAAGCTATCCCGAAATGCGCAGCCTTACTCGAGCGACCGAGTCCGACGACGTCATGAAAAGCGACCGGCCGTCCTCGCCGAAACAGCAATTGGCAATCGCCTTGCCGGTCGCGATCAGGCCGAGCTTGCGGCCCGCGGGGGAGAGGATGTGGACACCGCCGGGACCCGTCGCGAACAAATGCCCGCTCCGCGCCGCCTTCAGCCCGTCGGGAAGGCCGGGCAGCTTCCTTGCGACCTCTGCTGTGAAGTCGGCGAATGGTGCCAAGCTGTCCGCCGGCGAGCCGTCTGCAGCGAGCGGACACGCAAAGATGCGCGGGTCGGCGGGGTCGGAATTGCTGACATAGAGCCGATCCTGCGCGGGGGAGAGGGCGATGCCGTTGGGGCGCGTGAGGCGACGCTCGACCAAGGCGAGACCGCTGCCGTTCGGACGCATACGGTAGACGCCATTGAATTCCAACTCCTTGAGCGGCGAGGCGTCGCCTTCACTCAGGCCATAGGGCGGGTCGGTGAAGTAGATCGTCCCGCCGCGCCCGATCACCACGTCGTTGCAACTGTTGAACCGGTGCCTGGCATAGTGGCTCGCTAGGACCGTCCGGCGTTTGGTCGCGAGGTCCAGACGGACAATGGCGCGCGTGCCCGAATCCGCGATGAGCAACGCGCCCTGCGCATCGAGGGTCATGCCATTCGATCCAGCCTCTCGAATCCCCGCGGGGATTGGGCCGGCAAGGCCGGAGGGATCTAGGAAGGGCCGTGCGCCTTCGCCTTCCTCCCAGCGATAGGCAATATTGGCGGGTACGTCGGAAAACAGCAGATACGCCCCCTGCTTTACCCAGACCGGCCCTTCGGTCCATCGAAAGCCGGTGGCGATCACCTCGATCGGACTCGCCGGATCGATTATCTGGTCGAGCTCGGGATCGAAGCGGGTGATGCCCCCCACCCTCTTGCCCAGCGCCGAAGCGGACGCGAACGGAAGTGCAGCGATACTTCCCAACAGTCCCCGGCGTGTCGTCACGAACGTTCCCTTTCATCAGGCAAAGCGCCAGAGCAGCAGCGTGCCCCGGCTCGCCAATTATGCGAGCGTGATCGCCCGGCGCTCGCGCGCGGACCGGTAGATCGCCTCGATCAGCCGCATGTCCCTGAGCCCCTCTTCGCCCGATGCGCGCAACGCAGTGCCGGACAGCACGCTTTCCGCCAGATGGTCGAGCTGGGCAACGAACTGATCCTTGGCAGGCGCCGGCAGCGTCACGTCGTTGATCCGGCCGCCCTCGCGAGTCCGCATGCGGTGCCCTGCATAGGATGTGGCCGGCTCCAGCTCCACCCAGCCGCGGTTCCCGGTGACGCGGAAGGCGTTGTGGCCCGAGCTGTAACTCGAAACACAATTGGCGATTGCGCCCGAGGGGAAGCGCATCTGCCAATCGATGCGGTCCTCGACCGTACGGAACCGCTCGTCATCGCGGTCGGTCGATTCCATCGCGCTGATTTCGACCGGCTCCTCGCCGGACAGATAGCGCGCGGCGTTGAGGCTATAGATGCCGATGTCCATCAACGAACCGCCGCCCGAAAGGGCGCGATCGAGCCGCCATTGGCCGGGCCGGGCATAAAAGCCATGTTCCGAGGTGATCAGCGTTGGCCGCCCGGCAAAGCCCGATCTCACTAGCTCGACCGCGTGGAGGTTGTACCGCTCGAAGTGGCAGCGATAGCCGATCATCAGCTTGCGACGCGCCGCCCGTGCCGCCGCGATCATCGCCTCGCATTCGGCGGCGGAAACCGCCATCGGCTTTTCGCATAGGACGTGCTTGCCCGCCTGGCTGGCGCGGATCGAATATTCTGCGTGCATGCTGTTGGGCAGCACGACATAAACCAGGTCGATATCGGGGTTGTCGCGAATCCGATCGTAGCCGCGATAGTCGTACCAATGCGTCCGCGGGATACCATATTGCGCGCCGAATTTCTCGAGCTTCTCTGGCATGCCGCTGACCAGCGCCCTGAGCTCGGCGAACTCGCACTGGGCGAGGCGCGGCATGATCTGCTGGGTCGCATAGCTGCCGAGGCCGACCACCGCATAGCCGAGCTTGCGCTTGCCCTGCGTCCAAGCGGATGCGCCGCCCAACGCGCCCGCGGCGAGGCCCGCGCCAATGCCTCCCAGCACCTTCCGGCGTGCAACGATGCTCATGCTCCGTCTCCTTCACGCATATTTCCATCTCGAACACGCCCGTCGCACGGATATGCGCCCGCCGCACCAAGTCCAGTTCGTTGCGGCACACGGGTGATCGTCCGCTTCCTTCCGTCATTCTCGAACCTAGACGATTCCGCGCTCAAGGAAAGAAACGGAGACGCACTCAGGTGCCGGGCGCGCACCGCGACAGCGGGCTCGACATGCTTACAATGCCATATGCGTCAGCTGCCCGAACTGCTGGAACGAAGAACTCGAGGTTCGCTTTGGTCAGTTCAAATGGCGACCCATGAGGCACAAACCTGCCTGGGGTCCTTAAGCTCAATGTAGGTGACTTTGTGCCGTTGAGCATTGTCGTGCATTGTTATCCGTTGTGGCATATTGAGCAGCTGATCATACACGGATGCAGCCAAGTACCTGTTAATGCTACCTAATATGCCACTCCGGGAGCCTCTTAATCAGCGGGTCCTAGGTTGGAGCCCTAGTGCGTCCACCACCTTCTCCTAGAGAAAACAGCTACTTACGCCGTGAAGATAGCCGTTCCGTGGCAGCGCTCGACGCTGGCGATGACCACGGGCATGTCGCGCGGGTCGTAGGTGCCCGCGTCGATCCCCGTTCGGCAAAGCGTGCCGGGTTCGGTTCGATTGCTCTCGGTCCATTTTGCTGTCTATCGCGACAGCGGTGCGTGCCGGCGCTAGCGGCCGGCACGCACCGCAACGATCAATGATGCGTCGCGCTGGTGCCGATCGGGATGCGCCGACCGCGGCGCGACTCCTGCGATCTGGGCATCCGAACGGTCAGCACGCCGTCGCGGAAGTCCGCTTCGCACTTGCTCTCGTCGGCGCCGTCAGGCAGCGCGACCGAGCGTTCGAAGCGTCCGTAATAGCGCTCCGACCAGCCGCGGTCCTTGTCCTCGTGTGCGCTCTTCTTCTCGCCGCGCAGCGTCAGCACGCCGTCATGGACGGTGAGCTCGACGTCCTTCTCGTTGAGGCCCGGCAATTCGGCGGTGATGGTCACCCGGTCGTCGGTCTCCTTTACTTCGAGGCTCGGCCAGCCGACACCGGCGCCCCGCGACAGCGCCGTGCCGCCAAGCAGCGGCGCGCGGAAGAAGTCGTCGACCAACCGGTCCATCTCACGGCGGAGCTGGACGAAAGGGCTGCGCTCGTCGTCGCGGAACAGCGCAGGCGCCGTGCTTTCCTCGCGGCGCCACGGAATCAGATCACGCATTGCCATGGTTCTTCTCCTTGGAATTCATCTCCCATTGGCTGGCGAGGGCCCGCCGCCCTTACGGCGCGGCGGGTCCGGTTCGGTCTCAGGCAGTTTCGAGCTGCCTGGTTTCTTCCCTGCCCTTCGAGGTGGCGTCCTCGACGCGGCGCGCGTTGTCGCCGCTCGAGCCGATCGCGATCTTCCGCGGCTTCATCGCCTCGGGGATCTCGCGAGCCAGCTCGATCGAGAGCATGCCGTCCTGAAGGTCCGCATTCTTCACCTGGACATAGTCCGCCAGGCCGAAGCGGCGCTCGAAGTCGCGCGCGGCGATGCCGCGATGGATATAGCGGCTGTCGTCGTTGTCCTTCTTGCGGCCGGTGACGAGCAGCATGTTCTGCTGCGCGGTCACTTCGATCTCGTCGGGGCGGAAGCCCGCCACCGCTATGTCGATGCGGTAGCGGTCCTCGCCGTCGCGGACGAGGTCGAACGGCGGATAGCCGTCGGTGATCTGCGTTGTGAGGCCGTTCTCGAGCAGGTCGAACAATCGGTCGAACCCGACAGTGGAGCGCCGGAACGGCGTAAAGTCGTAATTGGTCCTCATATCCAGGTCCTCCTGTGAGCAACGAGTCTATGAAGATGCGTCCGAGAGAGCGGACGCTCTCCATACCGGATCCGTGCCGGCATCCGGCAGCCTTTATCTGGTTCAGGCGAAGCGACTTTCAAGACGTTTGCCGGCAGCGAGGAAATGATCGAGAAGCCGCTTGCGGTCGGCGAAGGTCCAGCCAAGCGCCTCGAGCTCGATCGGGCTCACCGACAGCAGCGCGAGCGCGAATTCCATGACGTCGTCGAATGGCAGCACGAGATGTACCGCCCGTCCGCCACGCTCGCGCCAGCGCCGAAAGAGGGTGCGGCTCATTGTATCGAGATGACGCCATCGACGGCACGCCACTCCGCCGGCCGGATCAAGCGTTCGTGCTCAATCCGGACCGAATGGAGTGCAGCCTCGATCTCGCGCCGCCAATGATCGAGGAAGTCGAGCAGCACCGGGAAGCCGGGCGCCAGATCATATTCCTGCCATGCGAACAGCTGCAGCAGCGACGGCGCGTCGGGGCGGTGATAGTGAATCTCGGCGAAGGTCAGCCCATAGCCGTCGAGCTGCGCGAGCAAGGCGCGGTCGGTCATTGCCGGGTCGCCCCGTCGGCTCCTTGCTGGCCGTCGAGCGCACGCAAGGCGGCGAAGACCTCGTCGACCGGCACGGCGCGCCGCGCGCCCGGCGGCTTTCGCAATGCGGGCGTGTCGGGAACGGCGGATCGATCGGATGCCCAGCGGGCGAGAATGGCGCGCTTGACCTCGGGCTCGAGGCTGGGATGACGCGCGACGTCGAACGGATGAAGAAAGCGGGAGATTGGCTGCGACACGGCTGCCCTCCTTTCCTAGCTGTCGCTCCTTTCGTTGGGCCGACTTGGCCCGATGCCAGAATTTGGTCGGACGGGCGCGAGGGTCAAGACCCGGGGGAACGCGCCCTTCGAACCGCGGCTTTTGGCACTGAGTGCCAACGAGTGCCAAAAAATCTCGTTCCGGGCCTTGAACGGAAAAATCGGCTTTCCTAATTCGCCGCCGCTGACGCCCTGCAGGGCGCCGGTGACATCACATCCACGTTTTGCATTTGGAGGTTATGCATGCATTTCCGCCCCTTGCACGACCGTGTGGTCGTTCGCCGCATCGAAGCCGAGGAGAAGACCTCGGGCGGCATCATCATCCCCGACACCGCCAAGGAAAAGCCGCAGGAAGGCGAGGTCGTCGCCGTCGGCCCGGGCGCACGCGACGACAGCGGCACGCTGGTCGAGCTCACGGTGAAGCCGGGCGACCGCATCCTGTTCGGCAAATGGTCGGGCACCGAGGTCAAGATCGATGGCGAGGAGCTGCTCATCATGAAGGAGAGCGACGTCCTCGGCGTGATCGAGACGATCACCGAGCTCAAGCAGGCGGCGTGACCGCTCATCCCTCAATCTTCAGGAAGGACACGGAAAGGAGTTGGCCAGATGGCTGCCAAGGAAGTGAAATTTGCGTCGGACGCGCGTGACCGCATGCTGCGCGGCGTGGATACGCTTGCGAACGCAGTGAAGGTGACGCTGGGCCCCAAGGGCCGCAACGTCGTGATCGAGAAGAGCTTCGGCGCGCCGCGCATCACCAAGGACGGCGTCACCGTCGCCAAGGAGATCGAGCTCGCCGACAAGTTCGAGAACATGGGCGCGCAGATGCTGCGCGAGGTCGCCAACAAGCAGAACGACCAAGCCGGCGACGGCACCACCACCGCGACCGTGCTCGCCCAGGCGATCGTGCGCGAGGGCTCGAAGGCCGTCGCCGCGGGCATGAACCCGATGGACGTCAAGCGCGGCATCGACCTGGCGGTGGGTGCGGTGGTCAAGGACCTCGAGGCGCACGCGAAGAAGGTCAGCGCCAACAGCGAGATCGCCCAGGTCGCGACCATCTCCGCCAATGGCGACGCCGAGATCGGCCGTATCCTCGCCGAGGCGATGGAAAAGGTGGGCAACGAGGGCGTGATCACCGTCGAGGAGGCCAAGAGCCTGGAGACCGAGCTCGAGACGGTCGAAGGCATGCAGTTCGACCGCGGCTATCTCTCGCCCTATTTCATCACCAACACCGAGAAGCTCCGCGTCGAGCTGGATGATCCCTACATCCTGATCCACGAGAAGAAGCTGTCGAACCTGCAGGCGCTGGTGCCGCTGCTCGAGAAGGTGGTGCAGTCGGGCCGGCCGCTCCTGATCATCGCCGAGGATGTCGAGGGCGAGGCGCTGGCGACGCTGGTCGTCAACAAGCTGCGCGGCGGCCTCAAGGTCGCGGCGGTCAAGGCGCCCGGCTTCGGCGACCGCCGCAAGGCGATGCTCGAGGATATCGCCATCCTCACCGGCGGCAACGTGGTCAGCGAGGATCTCGGCACCAAGCTCGAGAACGTCACCGTCGCGATGCTCGGCCGCGCGAAGAAGGTCGTGATCGACAAGGACAACACCACGATCATCGACGGGGTGGGCACCAAGGCCGACATCGACGGCCGCGTCGCGCAGATCCGCCAGCAGATCGAGACCACCACGTCCGACTATGACCGCGAGAAGCTGCAGGAGCGGCTCGCCAAGCTCGCGGGCGGCGTCGCGGTGATCCGGGTCGGCGGCGCAACCGAGGTCGAGGTCAAGGAGAAGAAGGACCGCGTCGACGACGCGCTCCACGCCACCCGCGCGGCCGTGGAGGAAGGCATCCTGCCGGGCGGCGGCATCGCGCTGCTGCGCGCGCTGAAGGCGCTCGATGGGCTCAAGGCGGCCAATGACGACCAGCAGTCCGGCATCGACATCGTCCGCCGCGCGCTGCGCGCCCCGGCCCGACAGATCGCCGAGAATGCCGGCGAGGACGGTGCCTATATCGTCGGCAAGCTGCTCGAGCAGAACGACTACAACCAGGGCTTCAACGCTGCGACCGGCGAATATGAGGACCTGGTGAAGGTCGGCGTCATCGATCCCGCAAAGGTGGTTCGCACCGCGCTGCAGGATGCCGCATCGGTGGCTTCGCTGCTGATCACGACCGAGGCGTTGGTCGCCGAGCTTCCCAAGGAAGAGAAGCCGGCACCGGTGCCGTCGATGGACTATTGATCAACAAGAGTGGGCTCGGTCATTGGCCGAGCCCACGTTCCGCGATGATGGCGGCTCAAGCAGTCCCGTCGTCGCTGGAACAATCACTCTTATATGGGTGCCGACGCCGGCGGTTTTGAGCGCCCGCGAGGCCGAAAGCTTGGGGCTCCACAGGACCGGAGGCAAAGCGCCCCAAATTCGGTCATTTCGGCAGTTCGAGAATACGGCCGGGAGCTATCGTTCGTCCGACGATGTGGCGAGCCATCGAAGATCGCCAACGATCTGCAAGGCTTTGCTGAACTCGCCGTAGGGTTTGCTGGGTAGAGGGCAAAGTACCTTCGATCGCTGCCCGATGCCCCCGCGGACCAGGCCCATGGAGCGAGCGCGCTGAGGAACGCAGGCTATGACGCCGGACTCGGACTGGGCGGCTTCGTTCTCGGAGCACTCGCCGCCACCTCGGGCTATGCCGCCGCCTTCGCGCTCACCGGCGGTGGAATTCCAGTGGTCGCCCTGCTCATCTTCCGGCTTTTCGAAGCGCCGAGAGCGGCGTGCTGAGGCGCGCTCCCGTGACCGTCTCCCTTTCAGCGATTCGATCGCGTGATGCGCACAGGCCTCGTGTCGCCGCGCATCAGTTGATGATTTCGGCCCGCTCGTCTGCGCGTAATGCGGCCAGTCGTTCTCTCCACAGCTGCAGTGCTTCGGGCGTCAACCTGGTCCAATGCGCGATTTCGCCGGTGACCTTGAGCGGTGCGCTGCTGCGATACGATCGCGTGGGGTTGCCCGGAAATTTCTTGTCGGTCACGTTCGGGTCGTTCTCGAACGGCCCGGTCGGTTCTACGACATAAACGCGCGGGACCGCGCCGCGGCCGGTGAGTTCCGCCGCGATTTCAGCGGCGAGTCCGGCACCGTCCGCAATCGCAGTGAAGTAGATGTGGTTCATCACCACCTCAGGACGATAGTTCGACCGGTATCCTGGGTTAAGGAAGTCACCGACGCGCAAATCCGCGATCGTGCCGTGAAAGAACGGCCCCTCGTCCAACACTTCAGTCATCATCATCGTCCTTGTCTGGTGAGTTTGCTTGCCGGTGAGCCAAGGGTTCCACATCCGCGGCCGGGTGTTCGCGGACAGCCTGCTTTATGAGCCCAGTCGATTGATCGTCTCAAAAGGCCGCCAGATCAGATTCCGCGACGGAACCCGCTCATCGCAGCGTCCGATCGAACAGGTCGAGCGCTGCCCGGATCGCATCCCGATGCGCGCTCTCCTGCGCCGTCGCGTCCCGACAGACCGGAAGGGTCTGGACCGCCGTCGCGGAACAGGTGGCGAGGAAGCTGTAGTGCGTGACAGCCGGAAGGATCGCCACCGTCGCTCCAGGAATCAGGCCCTTGGCGACCAGCGCATGCGTCGCCGGAGGCACCGTCACGTCGGCCGCGCCCGCCATGATCACCACGGGCTCGCGCATGGCCCGAAGGCTTGCCGGCGTCAGGGGCTGCACCACCGGGGCCATGGCGAAAACCGCCTTGACGCCCGGGACGGAGTGATCCTCCCCCGCCCTGGCACGCTCGCCCGCGAGCGCGGGGCTCGCGAGCGTGGCGATCGCCTGTTCGTTGCTCAGCGCGAACTCCAGCTGCGGCTTGCAGGTCCCGTCTTCGGGATGGTCGCGGCAGAACCGGACCATGCGCGCGGGATCGGTGCGCGCGCCTCCCGCAACGAGCGCGGTCAGCCCGCCGATGGAGAAGCCTGCCACGCCAATGCGCGTCGCATCGACATGCGACGACAGCTGCGGATCGGCGAGCACAGCAGCGAGCGCCACCTTCAAGTCGTCGGCCCTGCTCCACCAGAGCACCGATCCGGCGGCGGTCGGCCGATCGATCCCGTTATTTCCTGGGTGATCTACCGCGACCACGACATATCCCTGTTCCGCGAGAGCGAGGCCGAACCAGCCCATCATTCGGGCCGAGCCGCCGAAGCCGTGGGAGACGAGGACGACCGGACGCCTGTCACTGTCCGCGAACGGCGCATCCGGCGCGACGGTGCCAATCCTGAAGAGAGGGACGTCCGGCGGGAAGTCGATCGAGCGCTCCGTCGTGCCGGCCTTCGCCGGATACCATATCGTGACCCTCAGATCAGAACGGCCCTGCGCGTCCCGAACTGCGGCGCTCGGCTGGGTGGCGAGCCGGCGCTGCTCACCCACCGTTGCGGACGCGGGCGCGACGGCAAGCAAGCAGAGCGCCACGGCCATTCTGATCAGCATTTTGCGGTCATCCTATGGCGATTGGGGTTTGGGCCGCGGCTGTTCGGCGCACAGTCCGTCAATGTAGAAATCGAGGTGACGGTGCGCGAGCGCGCGCTCCTCGTCGACCGGCAGTCCGACTGCCAAGGGCCGCGCGAAACGGATCAACGCGAACACGATGTCCCGCTCGGACAGGTCACCGCGGAGTGGCCCTTCTCGCACGGCGCGGCCGACGAGCGATTCCATGAGCGCCGCCGCGCGGACCCGGAGATCCGGCCATTCCGGCTTTTCCAGAAGGGGGTGGAGGATGTTCACCACCCCGATCCCGTTATCGAGGGCGACGTGCATGTACTGGCGGAGCGCATCGACACCGTCCGGAACGGTTTCGACCAGCGCTTCTCCGGCGCTGATGCTCTTGTCGAGCGCGTGACGCGCGGCGGCGTGAAGCAGGGCCTGCTGATCCGGGAAATGCCTGTAGAGGGTGCCGATGCCGACGCCGGCGCGCGCGGCGATCGTATCTCGCGCCGGCTCGCCGCCAACCTCCAGCACCAGCTCGACCGTCACTTCGATTAGCCGTTGCCGGTTCCGTTGCGCATCAGCCCGCATCCCGCACCCGCCTACCCGCCGATCCACTGACGCACCAACAATCGGAGGATATTCCTCCGTTTGTTCAATTGTCAAGGCAACAAGACCTGTCGGATCAGCCGGCTCTCGCTCCATGCGAAAAAATCCGCCAGCTGAGCAGCTCCAAGTGGACCGTGAGACGACAGGCTGTGTCGGTGGGGATAGCAGCAGATAACCGCCCTTCAGCCGGCGATGGCAGGTACCCATCCTTGTCAAGCCCTGCACCTCGCCCTATGGCGCCCCATAACCGCCGGAGAGCGGTGCAAGACGGTTATTCCGCAGGAGATGATGATGACGAAAGGCCTTTTCGCGCTGGCCGCGTGCATCGTGGCTAATTCGATGCCCGCCACCGCCACCGACAATCCATTCGCCAAGGAGGAGGCAATGCTTCGCCTCGGTGGACTCGATCTCTCGACCGCCGAAGGCCAGCGGCGCCTTGCGATCCGCATGGACCAGGCGGCACGCGCCGTCTGCGGCGATCGCTTGTCCAGCGTGCACCTTGCCTCGGACGCGCGTGCGCGTGAATGCAGGACGGCGGTGATCGCGGACATGCGTGCGGAGGTCGAAGCCCGCGCGGCGGTCTCGGACAAAGCCGCCCGGACGCAAATCGCTTCGAACCGCTGAGCTACGGTCGCCCGCTCCTCGGACGACACGAGGGGCAACTCCGCGCGATTGTCGCGGCAGGCCTCGTTATACCCACCCTCGATATTACGTTTGCTACAGCAAGTAACACTCCATATGACGAACATATGGATAGCGTTGCAGCGGAGAACATGGCGGCAAATCCATTGCCGGGCGCATCTTCTCTCAATGTGAAGAGGCCACTTCCGGGTGTCGGCACACCGTATCCGCGTCAATCGCCGGGCATTCGTTCGGCATGACCGCCGCCCAAACGGTAACGCTGGAAGCCCAAGCGAGGGCGGCGATCAAGCGCGGCGACTTGCCGGCCGCCGCGCGCGCTGCGCAAGCGCTCGTCTCGTTGAATTCCGATCAGGCGGCAGGTTACTTCCTGTTGGGCATCGTCGCCGCTGAAGCCGGGCAGATCGCCAGGGCGGTTCCGCTCATCGAGGCTGCATTGGAACGCGGGCCGGAGGCGGAGCATCTGGCTCAGCTGGCCAAGCTGCTCATCCTGTTGCGACGCGATGGCGAAGCTGCGGATGCAGCGGAGAAGGCAATGGCGATGGCGCCAGTCGATCCGCTCACGCTCGACACCATTGGATGCGTGCTGGTTCGACTGGGGCGCCACGAGGAAGCGATCGCGCCATTCGCCGCCGCGATGGCAGGCGAACCCGGCAATCTCGAGTATCGCTATAATCTGGCAACAGCTAAGGGCTTCACCGGCCGGGTGACCGAAGCCCGCGCGCACTATGAGGAGATCCTGGCGCAGGATCCGGCGAACGCCCGCGGACATTACGCGCTCGCCATTCTTTCCCGCCAGACCGCCCAGGCCAATCACATTCCCCGACTGCAAGCCGCACTGACCGCCGCGAACAGGCCCGAAGATGTGCTACGCATCCGCTATGCCCTGGCAAAAGAGCTGGAGGATGTCGGGGATGCCGGTGCCTTCCGGCACCTCTCCGCCGCCAATGCCGAGCACAAACGTACGATCCGCTACGATTTCTCGCAGGACGCAGCGATATTCGACGCGATTGAAAGGCTGTTTGCCGATGGCACGTCTCCTGTCGAGGGTTTGGGCAACCCCGATCCCGCGCCGATCTTCGTGGTCGGCATGCCGCGGACCGGCACGACGCTGGTCGATCGAATTCTGTCGTCACACCGCGACGTCGGCTCGGCTGGAGAGCTGCAGGCAATGCCGCTGGCGATCAAACAACTCGTGGGAACGCCTTCCCGCGTCGTAATCGACCCGGCCACGATCGCTGCAAGCGGAGCCGTCGATACCGCGGCGATCGGCGACACCTATCTGGCGCGCGCCGCCCATCATCGGCCCACAAGCACCCCGCGGTTTACGGACAAGCTGCCGGCGAACTTCCTCTACATCGGCCATATCGCACGCGCGCTGCCCAATGCCACGATCGTCTGCCTGCGCCGCAACCCGATGGATACCGTGTGGAGCAACTACAAGAACCTCTTTGCCAGCCAGTCCGCCTATTACGCCTATTCCTATGACCTGATGGATACAGCGCGATATTATGCGCGCTTCGACCGCTTGATGGGCTTGTGGGAAAGCCTGTTCCCCGGGCGAATTCTGCAGCTATCCTATGAACGGCTGGTTGCCGACCAGGAAGGGCAAACGCGGCGCCTACTCGAGCATTGCGGTCTCGAGTGGGACGAGGCCTGCCTCTCGTTTCACGAAAACAGCGCCGCGGTGGCGACGCCCAGCGCAGCGCAGGTCCGGCGCCCGCTCAACGCCGACGCGGTAGGAAGATGGCGCGCCCACGAAGAGGCGTTGCGTCCGGTCGCGGCCTGGCTGGAAGCGCAGGGAATCCGCATCGAATAGCGCCGGCGATCCTTCCGCCCGACATCCCCGGAAGGGGAGCGCCACCGTTCCCGGCAGCGCTCCCGCACGCTTCGTAGAGTTCAGAACTTGAAGCGGCTCTCGATGCCGAAGGTGCGCGGACTGATCACCGTCTGCCGGTAATAGCGCACGGCGACACCGTCGTTGACGCCGATCCGCGAACGATCATTATCGACTGCGGCCACCGCATATTTGTCGAAGATGTTGTTCGCGAACAGCGTGAAGCTGTACTTGTCGGTTTCGTACGTCAAAGACGCGCGGTGCAGCACGTAGCTCGGAAGCTTGTCGCCATAGGCGCGGTCCCAGCCCAGCCGTGTGACGACGTTGCCACGATAGGTTGCGGTCCAGTTGGCGATCAGATCCCCGTCCAGGACAGGCCGAGTGTAGGTCGCGCCGAGGCTTCCGGAATTCTTCGCCGAACCAGGCAGGCGATCGCCGGCCAGCGCGTCGAGCTGGACGAAACGATTTGAATAGTCGCCGGGCGTCTCGCGAATGGTGAGGATGCCCGGCACGTCCTCGGTCAGCTTGGCGTCGGTGTAGGAATAGGTACCCTGAATCGCCAGTTCGCGTATCGGCCTGACCTGGAACGAGGTTTCGAAGCCCCTCGACCTGGCCGTGCCTCCATTCACCGTGATCCCGGTTGCGCCGTTGACGGTGGCGGACGCGACCTGGATGCCCTCCCAATCGATATTGAAGACGTTGAAGTTGAAGCTCAGCTTGCGGTTGAACAGCTGTGCCCGCAGACCGACCTCGATGTTCTTGGTCGTATCCGGGCCGTATTGAAGCTCGTCCGGCAGGGCGCAGATGTTCTGACCTGGCGGCAAGGGATCCTGGCAAGGTGCGACAGTGTTCGGGCCGCCGATACGATAGCCCTTGCTGTAGGTGGCATAGAGCATCAGGTTCGGCGTGAAATTATAGGACGTGTTGAACTTCCATACCCAGCCGTCCTGCGTATCCTTCCCACCATTCACGGGCAGATCGTAGGGGCTGAGTGGCTGGCCGAGCAGCGGCAGCGTCGCGGCGCCCGCGATCTCCGAGGTATATTCGAAATAGCGCGCGCCCGCGGTGACCTGCCATTTGGGCGTCACCTGGAACGTGCCCTCGCCGAAGACCGCCTTCTCGGTCACCTTCGATGTGGTGTAGGAGACATATTCGAGTTCATCGGGATTGCTGGCGGTGTCGACCCATGGATGGTTGGGCACGTGCTCGGCATAGTCGCGCTGCAGCTTCTGCTCGTTGTAGAAACCGCCGACCACCCAGCGGAACGGCCCGCCATGACGCGAAACGAGGCGGACTTCCTGGTTGAACTGCTCGCGTTCGGTGTCGGTTTCATTCCAGCCCGAGAAAGCCGGAAACAGCTCATAGTCATAGTCCAGGTCGAGAAGCAGATCGGTGACGTCGCCCCGCGCCCTGGTCCGGACATTCGTGTAGGCCGTGGTCGAGACGAGATCGACGATGTCGGCGATGTTCGCGTTGATTTCCATGCTGGCAAGATGTGCGCGGCGCGTCACCGGCTCGGTGTAGCGGCCGCCATATTCATACCTGCCCGTCCCGAGCACGCCGGCGCTGTTGGACTGGGTGCCTTCGGTCTTCGTCCTCTGGAACGCATAGGTGAAGATCACCTTGAAGTCTTCGGTCGTCTGGAACAGCAGCTGGTTGCGCGTGGTGAAGGTGCGCTCGAAGTTGAGATCCTTGCGCCTGTGGAGGTTCGCGGCGTAGCCCGCATCGGAGATGCTGTCGGGGCCGTCCGGCTGCGGCAAGGACACACCCGGCACCTGCAGCAGGAGCGTGTAGTCGATGAAGCCGGGATCGTAATAATAGCCGGTGGCCGAACGGAAGGCGATGTGATCGGTGACGATCGGCAGGTTGATGACGCCGTCAAGCTGGTATCCCGCCTTTCCGCTATGGTCCTTGCCGTAGAAGCGGCCATGCACTTCGCCCTCGATGTCGGTTACGTTCGGGCGCTGCGGAATATAACGGATCGCGCCGGCCAGGGTGCCGAGGCCGTAAAGGGTGCCCTGCGGCCCGAGCAGGGTCTCGACACGTTCGAGGTCGAGAAGCTTGAAATCATAGTAGAGCGGAACCTCGCCCAGATAGACGCCGAGCGCGGTATCGGCATCGGCGCCGAACGAATCCTGGTCCGAAGCGCGAAGACCGCGCAACACGATCGTTCCGGTCGAGCGCGGGCCCGTGTCGGAAATGGTCATGCCGGGGGTGAAATCGGAAAGGTCGCGCACATCGTCGATGCGCTGTTGTTCGAGTTCCTCGCCGCTGATCGCCGAAATGTTGATCGGGGTATCCATGATCGTCGTGCTGCGGCGCGTGCCGGTCACGACGATCGTTTCGTCATCCGTGACGGCGGAAGTCTCCTGGGCCGACGCATGCGTGGCGAACGCCATTCCAGTGAACATGGTGGCGGAGAGAAGGCTCAGCTTTAGTTTTGCGAAATCCGTCATATCTTACCCCCCTGATTGGGCCAAAGTTCCTCCGCGCCCTGGCGGATGCCAGAACCCGATTGACTTTTGATTCCAGGATCTTGCGCTGTCTCAGTCGCCGTTTTTCGGCTTATGGACTGGCCCGCTTGTTGCTCGACCTATCAAAGCCGTCGAGGTTTGCGATCCCGATGTTCCTCCTGTGGCCCGCCTGAAGTCAGCTCGGCGCGGGTGCCGACCCGCTCCGAGCTGACTTGATCCTTTCGATCAGGGGCTGGAACGGGAACATGAACTGCTCGTAGATCGACAGCCGCTTACGTTCGTCCTGGCCGACGATCGCCGATTCACCGTCGCGATAGGTGCCGAACATGCGATCGATGACGATCAGGGAGTTGCCGTAGTTGCAACGCGTATCTTCGTAGCTGAGCGCGGTATGATGCAGGCTATGATGCCGGATCGTCGTAAAGAGGAATGAATAGAACAGCGGCGGGTCGGAGCGCACATTCGCATGCGCGAAGCCAGATATCACGCCCATCATATTCAATGCGCAGAATATGGCCGTCTGATCGAAATCGAACAGCGCCACGACGCTGAGGCTGATCAGGAACAGCTCGATCGGATTGCCGACGGCGCCCTTCAGCGCATTCAGCTGTGTGATGTGGTGATGCGGTGCGTGAGTCAGCCAGAGCGGGTACCAGTTGTGCATCAAGCGATGCATCCAGTATTGCCCGAACTCGATCAGGAAGAGCACGATCGCGGCCTGCGCCAGAAACGGCAGCTGCTTCATCCATGCTGTCGTGATGCCAAGCGACTGCTTGATCGAGAGCAACGGCGCTTCGGCCAGATTGGCCGAAAGCCAGGCAATCACGGTGTAGCTCAGGACCACGTAGAAGATGTCCGTGGCGAATTCGCGCTTGTTCAGGCGCCAGCCCCGGTGCCGCTCGAAGAGCCATTCGAGGCCCTGAATCCAGACCATGATCGCGACGCCGGCGATGACAAGCGTCCAAGGATGTTTGACCACCGGCTCGGGGGCGAGGCCCCAGAACAACATGACCGCCACGAGCGTCACGGGCGGTATGAGGTTGACGAGGGTGGTTTTGACCCAGCTGCCGCCCCGCCCTGCGCCAGCGCCCGCATGCAGACCGGCTTGCGGAGGAGCGCTGGCGGCTGGCGGCTGGTGCATCAGAAATCTCCATATCAAGCCGGCCAGCCGGCTCAATGCTGCAGATCCTCTCCCAGGCCGTGACGTCGCTCTCCAGACGACAGAAGACACGGTATAGATATTACCAAATGCGTCAAGAGTATTATTCTCGAAACCCCGACGAGGGAACCACCATCTAATTCACTGAAATTATTCTATATTCTGAAATATGGCCTCACAAACTTTCGACGAAATGCCCCGTTTCGGCGCCCATGCGGTAACATTGCTGCAACAGTTGCAATCCAGGAGCGCCGGCCGATTCGTCAGGCGCGCTCCGCTGGCGTGCCGGAATACCCTAATTTCCGGTTTTCGGTGTCCCGGTCCACCATGACAGGGTTTGCAGATCGTGCGCCGTCGTCCAGATGCCCGAGGGCGTGTAGCGCAGCGCGCCGCTTCCGGATGGCTTGCCGGCTCGTGCGAGGATTTCCAGCGATTGCGGATCGATCACCGCGAAGGTCTGCGCCTCGGTCGTGCGCAGCCAGATCTTTCCGCCGCCGGTGTCAATATCGCCATAGATCAGAGTCTTCCCGACCTTCGCGCGACCCGACACGTCGAGCGTGCCCGGATCGATCCGCGCGACCGTGCCGTCGCCCTGCTCCTGCACCCACACCGCACCTTCGCCTGCGGCGAGAAAGCCGGGTTGCGTGCCCAGTGCGACCTTGCCCGTGACCGAATTCGTCCGCGGATCGACCTTCTGGAGCGATCGTGCATCACTGCTGACCGCCCAGACGGCGTCGAACCCGAAGGCAAGATAGAATGTGCCGGGATCCACGGCGATCGAAGCGATCACCGTGTTGGTGGCCGGATCGATCCGGGCAAGCTTGCCCGCCCCGTCGCTGGGCACCCAAACTGAACCGGCGCCGACGACGACATTGGTCTCCCCCTTGGGATTGGCGATGCCGGTAGCGATGATCGCCTGCACCCGGGCCGTCTTCACGTCGATCCGGTAGAGATTTCCGTCCTTGCAATTGGCGACCCACAGCGAACCGAAAGCCACCGACATCGCCCCGCATGGGCGTGGCACGGCGGTGGTCGCAAGCTTGCCCTTGATCGACCATTGTTCGACTCGGCCGTCGTTCGTAGTCCACACCGTGTCTCCGTCGACGGCCAGAAAGTCGGCGAAACCCGGCACGCTGAGTTCCCGCTCGGTCAACTCCGACGCGTGGGAGGGAGCGGAAATGCCGAGCGCCGCCAATGCCAATGTCAGACCAACGGGTTTCTTCATGCACTTGCTCCTGTCCTGGGCCGTCGCGGCTTAACTGTAACGATATGGATTCCGGTCGATCGTGGTCGTCCCCCGCGTCTGGTTGCAGAGGAAGACCGTACCGGTGAAATAGATGCCGGGCTCGGTGATCGTCTTGGCGTAGTCGAACGCTTCCCGCAGTTGCTGCACCGTCATTTCGACCGGCGCCTCGTCGGGCTGCCAAGTCACGCCGTAGGGATAGTCCTCCCCGGCATTGCTGATCTCGACGTGGCAACCCATCACATGCGTTACCGGATGGGTGTCGCAAAATTCGACCAGACGCTTCATGCTGTCGAACCAGGGCTGCCAGAAGCTGATATAGCAGCGCCCCCGGTAGAACATGTCGCCGGTGTAGAGGATCTGGGTGTAGCTATCGTAATAGGCGAACTCAGACACGACATGGCCGGGCGAGCCCCAGATGAGGATGTCGCGGCCGCCAAGGTCGAGGATGACCCGCTCTTCCGGGAAATTGGTCATGCCCCAGAAGCCGACCATCTCCTCATGCGTCAGGCCCATATAGCGGGTGTTCGGGCGGTCCGCGAACTGGTTCACGGCGGCATAGTGATCGGCATGCAGGTGGCTGAAGGCGACCAACAGCTCGAGGCTGGCGGGATCGCGGCCGTTGCGGCGGCACCAGTCGTCGATGCACGCATCCACCACGCCGCGCAAATCCCAGTCGTTGCGCCACTGGGTGAAGCCTTCGTCGAGCAACAGGACGCGATCGTTGCCGAAATAGAGCGGCGCGAACGGCGCCTCGTAGCTATAGGCCTTGTTCTGCCGCAGGATCGCCGTGTGCGGATTGTACCAGTGGACCTGCACCGGCGGATCGGTGTTGTCCATGCAGGACGGCGAGCCGCAGATCCACTTCTTCGGGAAGCTGCCCGGCGCGGGGAGATTGCTCTTGAAGTCGATCGGCCTCCCGGCGGCGGCCGGCGCTGCGCCCGCGAGCGAGATGAGCCCGGCGCCGGACAAGGGCACGGCGGCTGCGGCGTTACCGGCGAGGAAGGTGCGGCGATCCATGGATGCTCCTGATCTCAGAAGGGCCGCGGGGCGTTGATGTTGGGTACGCCCTCGGGCCAGACCCGTGTCCGCGCGTCGGGACTGACACCGTTCAGAAGCACGAAGTCGGGCCGGATGAGCATCATGTCCTTGCCCTGGATTTCCCGGGCATAGCGGATCGCCTCGTCGATCAGCGCAGGCTCCATTTCGAGCAGACGCTCGTAAGGCTTATAGGTGGCGAAGCGGGGGTAATATTTCCCCGGCACGAACATCATCTCGATATGGCCGCCGAGAATCCATTTGATCGGCCTCTCCGCCGCAAACGTCTTGAGCCGCTCGAGCGACGCGACGAAATCGCCGTCGTTGCCGATGTTGACCTTGCCGGGGAACAGCAGGTCGCCCGTGAACAGGAAATCGCAATAGGGATCGTAGAAGCTCACTCCGTCCCTGTGCGTGCCCGGGGTCGGGATCACCTCGATCACGCGGTCGCCGAGATCGATCCTGCCCAGACCCGCCGGCCAACTGCCCGCGAGGCCGTAGAAACTCTTCATCACACCCAGCATCTTGGGAACGATCGTCGTATCCGGCCGTCCGGCGAACTGCACCAGACCCTGGTTCTGCGCGACGTCCTCGCCCGATGTCAGCGCGATCGTAAGTGGAACCTTGTCGCGCCGGCGCGCCTGCCCCCATCGCGCGATGATCGCGTCAACCGTCGCACGCAGCGGATAGTGGCTGGCGTTCGCGGTCGCGCCGGTGTCGATCAGCAGCGCGCCGTTGTTGCCGAACAGCAGATAGGTGAACGGCGCCTCCCAATGCACGCATACATTCTGGCGCAGCACGAAGCTGTCCTCGTTATATTGCACCACCTGCACGCGCGGATCGCGGTTCCTGGCCGCCACATTGGAGCCATAGGTCCAGCGAAAAGCCAGGTTGCCGGGCGCCGGACCATCGGATGCGTAATCATGCACCACCGCCCCCTGGGAGCGCCCCGGCACGGCGCTGTCGGTGTTACGCGCGCCCGCAGGATTATAGCCAAGATCGGGATTGCCGTTGGGATAGGCCCGCGACGTCGCCGACTGCGGATTGCCGGACAATGCCGGGCTATAGGTCGGGGTTGCGTTGGCGGTCTGGGTCGAGGAAGCCGGGATCTCGGGCATCGGAATCCTTCGAAACGGCCGCGGAAACGGCATTGAACGATCGACCTGCCATGCACGCCCTCCCAGACGCCGCGGTTTCCCGGCCGAACCGGCCGGACCCGCGAGACAATCATCATATGGATATTACGAACTATATCAACGGTAATAATTCCAATGGACAACGCCTTGCTTTGGGTCAATGCTGCACGTGCGAAGGGAGTCGAATCATGCTCAACTGGATCCGCCATGCGGGAACACGTGCACTGACCGCCTGCGCTCTGCTGGTAGCGGCGTGTTCGCCTTCGGCGGACACGCCCGCGGAGCCCAAGACGAAATTCAGCATCGGCTGGTCGATCTATGCCGGCTGGATGCCGTGGCCCTATGCGCAACAGGCCGGCATCGTGAAGAAATGGGCCGACAAATACGGCCTCGAGATCAATTTCGTGCAGGTCAATGACTATGTCGAGTCGGTAAACCAGTATACGGCCGGCAAGTTCGACGGCGTGACGGTTGCGAACATGGACGCGCTGACAATTCCTGCCGCCGGGGGCAAGGATACCAGCGCGATCATCGTCGGCGATTATTCCAACGGCAATGACGGTATCCTGCTGAAGGGCGCGGAGAGCCTTTCCGCGATCAAGGGCCGACAGGTATATCTGGTCGAGCTCTCGGTATCGCACTACCTCCTCGCGCGCGGTCTCGAATCGATCAAGCTGCCGATCACCGCCGTCAGGACCGTGAACACCTCCGACGCTGACATTGCCGGCGCCTTCACAACTCCCGAGGTCACGGCGGCGGTCGCCTGGAATCCGCAACTTTCGACGATGAAGATGGCCCCGGGCGCGCAGCTGGTCTTCAGCTCCGCCGATATCCCGGGCGAGATTCTCGACCTGCTGGTGGTCGATACCGCGACGCTCAAGGCCAATCCCAATCTCGGCAAGGCGTTGGCCGGGATCTGGTACGAGACCATGGCCCTGATGCAGCGCCAGGACGCCGAAGGAAAGGCCGCCCGGGCAGCGATGGCAAAGCTGGCGGGCACCACGCCCGACGTGTTCGAGAGCCAGTTGGCGACGACCTTTCTCTACGGCGATCCGAAGGCGGCGGTGGCAGCCACTTCGGCCCCGGCGCTGATCACCACGATGGCCCGCGTGCGCGATTTCAGCTTCGCCAACGGGCTGTTCGGCCAGGGCGCGACTTCCGTCGATGCGATTGGCATGTCTTTCCCCGGCGGCAAGACATTGGGGGATCCCGACCGCATCAGGTTGCGGTTCGACGCAACCTATATGCAGATGGCGGCCGATGGCGCGCTCTGAACGGGTGGCGGCCGCCCGAGATTCGATCTCATGCGCTGGGTGAACCGCCGGATCGGGCGAGGCAACAGGATCATCCTCGGCGCGATACCGATCGTGCTGCTGGCGCTGTTCTACCTCGTCGTCGCGGCCAGCCGTCACGCGGCCAATCCGGGCGACAAGATCCTGCCCATGCCCGACGCGATGGCCGGGGCGATGGCTGCGCTGTTGTTTCAGCCGGACCGGCTTTCCGGGCAGCTGCTGTTCTTGGCAGACACCCTGGCCAGCCTCCAGCGGCTGGGTCTGGGCATTGGAATATCCACCCTTTCAGCGCTGTTTGCCGGCCTGGTGCTGGGGGTTTTGCCACCAGTCAGGGCAACGCTCGGCCCGCTGGTTACGGCGATCGCGGTCATCCCCCCAATCGCCTTGCTACCGATATTGTTCATCGTCTTTGGTCTGGGGGAGACATCCAAGGTGGCGTTGATCGTCATCGGAATCGCGCCGTTCATGATCCGGGACCTTACCGCGCATATCGCCGCGCTACCGAAGGAACAGATCGCCAAGGCGCAGACGCTAGGCGCCAGCAGCTGGCAGCTGATGTTGCGTGTCGCCTTGCCGCAGGCGATGCCGCGCCTGATTGAGGGCCTCCGCTTGTCGCTCGGCCCTGCGTGGGTCTTCCTGATCTCGGCCGAGGCGATCGCCTCCGACGTCGGCCTCGGCTACCGGATATTCCTCGTCCGCCGCTATCTCTCGATGGACATCATCCTGCCCTATGTCGCGTGGATTGCGCTGCTCGCGGTCATGATGGACTTGCTGCTGGCGTGGTCGAGCCGGCGCCTCTTCCCCTGGGCGCACGGAGCCGGTCATTGAGCGCGCTTCTGAACCTCCGCAACGTCTGGGTGGAATATGGCGACAAGATCGTGCTGGAAGGCCTGTCGCTAGATATCGCGGCTGGCTCCTTCGTTTCGGTCATCGGCCCGTCCGGTGCGGGGAAAAGCAGCCTATTGCGCATGATTCTCGGGCAGGAGGCTCCCACCCGCGGGACCATCCTGCTCGACGGCGAGCCGCTGACCCCCGAATGTGGACCCGACCGCGGCGTCGTGTTCCAGCGCTATTCCGTGTTTCCGCACCTCTCGGTGCTGCACAACACGCTGTTCGGACTGGAGTGCGAGCGGGCGCCGTTCACGGCCCGGCTGTTCGGCGCGCGCCGCCGTGCCGCCATCTCCGAGGCGGAGGAAATGCTCGCGGCGGTCGGTCTGGGTGATAGCCTGCACCTCCATCCGGCGGAAATGTCGGGTGGCATGCAGCAGCGGCTGGCAATCGCGCAGGCCCTGATCAAGCGGCCGCGAATCCTGTTGCTCGACGAACCATTCGGCGCGCTCGATCCGGGAATCAGGGCCGACATGCATGCGCTCATCACCCGGTTGTGGAGCGACTATTCGCTGACTGTCATCATGGTGACGCACGACATCAGGGAGGCATTCTCGCTCGGCACGCGCGTGCTGACGTTGGACAAGCGACGCCACGATCCGCACGCCCCGCATCGCTTTGGAGCGGTGGTGGCCTACGACTTACAGCTCACCAAAAGGTCGCCCGCACATACCACCACGGACGACAGCAACGGTATTACGATTGACATAAATGATAATAATTGAGAGGACAGCGGGATGACCACCGAACCCACCAACCTTGCCCGGCTCAGCATGAGCCTTCCCGCAGAATTGTTTCATCAGCTGGACATGATGGTCGAGGAGCGCGGGCTGCCGTCCCGCTCGCAGCTTATTTCCGAGCTGATCCGTCACGCCCTCGCCGAGCATGAGGCGCTGACCCGGCCGGAAGACATGCTCGCGGGGACCATCACACTGGTCTACCGCGGCAATCGCGGCCGGGTGCGGCAGCAGCTCTCCGAGACCCAGACCGACTATCTGAAGGAAGTCATCTCTTCCCAGCACGTCTTCCTCGAGGACGACCAGTCGCTCGAAGTGCTGCTGGTGCAAGGCCCGGCGACGCGCCTGAAGGAATTGTGCGACGCGCTGCGCAGCATCCGCGGCGTGCAGCAGTTGCAGCTGGTCACGACTACTGCCCTGCTTCCGCCACTGCATGAACTGGAAGGCGGGGAGGACGCCGGCGCATATGCCGGGACCCGTAGCGGAGGCGCCCTGTGACCGAGGCGCTCGCCGATCCGATGGCTGCGCGCGACCATGCGCGCGCCATGGCCGGCACCGTGGTTGAGGCGATGCCGGTGGTTCCGCCGGTCGCCGGAGACCTCCCGGCCAATGTCCCGGCCGAAGACCTGTTGTGGGAAGAGACGATCGCGGCCGGAGGCTATGCGACCCGCCGGATCGCCCGCGGTTCGCGCCTGCGCCTGATCGACCTTGCAGGCGATGCCTGTGCCTCGCTGCTGATTTTCAATGCCGAGATGCCGAGCGAAAGGCTCAACGTCGCGGACACCGTGAAGGTGCAATGGAACGCCTATCTCGGCGCGGGCAAGCTGCTACTGTCGGACATGGGCCGCGTGCTGATGAGCATCCTCGTCGACGAAGCCGGCACCCATGACGCCTTTTGCGGAGTCTCGAACGCGGCGACCAACGAGGCGAAGTATGGCTCGGGCCGCAACAGCGGCGCTTTTCCCAATGGCCGCGACCGCCTGTTGCTGGGCGCGGCGAAACACGGCTTGCAGCGCCGTGACGTTCATCCCTGCGTAAATCTGTTCAAGGGGACCCGAATCGAGCGGGACGGAACCATCACCCCGCTGATCGGCCCGTTCGCAGCCGGGCGATCCGTGCTGCTGCGCGCGGAGATGGATGTGATCGTCGTGATCGCCAATTGCCCGCACGTGCTCGATCCACGCGCGCAATGGACGGTTACGCCGTTGCGGGTCTCGGCCTGGCGCGGCGGCGTCACGCCCGCGGACGACCCCATTCGCACCGCCGCGCCGGAAGGTCTGCGCGCCTTCCTGAACGTCGAAGACTATTTCCGCCGCTAGAAAGGACGCAGGGCCGAAATGACCACTGACCCGGATCTCTCTGGCCTTTCCGGTGCCGTCGTCCACGACGAGATCGTACCCGCCCGGGGCCCCTGGCTGCACCACCTCGCCACCGGCCAGACGCTGCGGATCATCGACCTTGAAGGCAACCAGGCGGTGGACTTCCTGCTCTATTCCGCCGCCGACGACGCCGAACGCTACAGTGCCCAGGACACCGTCTCGGCGCAGGGCAATCTGTTCCTGCGCACCGGCAGCGTGCTGCGCTCGAACGAAGGGCGCGCGATGATGACCATCACCGCCACCCCGGTCGAATATCACGACACCATTGGTGGAGCATGTTCGTGTGAGTCCAATACGTTGCGCTATGGTCATCATACCAAGTCGCAACATGCCTGCGTCGACAATTTCCTCGAGGCCAATCTCACCGAAGGCCGCGGCAAGCGCGACATGGTTTCGAACATCAATTTCTTCATGAACGTGCCGGTGGAGGATGACGGCGCGCTGGGGATTGTCGACGGAATTTCCGCACCCGGCCTCACGGTCGACCTGCGGGCAGAGATGGACGTCATCGTAGTCGTCTCCAACTGCCCGCAGATCAATAACCCCTGCAACGCCTTCAATCCCACGCCCGTACGGATGATCGTCACTGCATGAGCTTCGATACAGTCCTGGTTGCGAACCGGGGCGCGATCGCCACCCGGATCATCCGCACGCTGCGCCGCATGGGCCTGCGCTCGGTCGCGATCTATTCCGAGGCGGATGCCGGTTCGCTGCACGTCTCGCAGGCGGACGTCGCGATTTGTATCGGCCCGGCCCCGGCGGCGGACAGCTATCTAGACGTCGCCGCGATCCTCAAGGCCGCCAAGGATACCGGTGCTGGTGCCATCCACCCGGGCTATGGCTTTCTGGCCGAGAACACCGAATTCGCGGAAGCCTGCGCTGCCGCCGGGATCGAGTTCATCGGCCCGACGCCGGACAACATCCGGACCTTCGGTCTGAAACACAGCGCCCGGGCACTGGCGGCCGAGCATGGCGTGCCGCTGGCGCCCGGGACCGGCCTGCTGACGAACGCTGAGGAAGCCGTGAGCGCGGCACGCGAGATCGGCTTTCCGGTCATCCTCAAGGCCACGGCCGGCGGCGGCGGCATCGGCATGCGCATCTGCGAAGATGAAGCTGCCGTGCGACAGGGGTTCGCGGGCGTCGCGCGGCTCGGTGAGGGCAATTTCGGCGATGCAGGCGTATTCCTCGAACGCTATATCGGCCGTGCGCGTCATATCGAGGTGCAGATCTTCGGCGACGGTGCAGGCCGGATCATGCCGCTGGGCGAGCGCGACTGCTCGCTCCAGCGCCGCAACCAGAAGGTGGTCGAGGAAGCTCCTGCGCCGTTCCTGTCCGCAACAAGGCGCGCCGAGCTGATCGCCGCCGCCGTCCGCCTCGGCGAAGCCGCGCGGTATCGCTCAGCCGGAACCGTCGAGTTCCTGTTTGATGCCGACCGGCAGGAATTCTTCTTCCTCGAGATGAACACCCGCCTCCAGGTGGAGCATGGCGTCACCGAAGAGGTGATGGGTATCGATCTCGTCGAATGGATGATCCGCGGCGCGGCCGGAGATTTCACCTTCCTCGACGGCGAGCCGCCGGTGCCGCGGGGGCATTCGGTACAGGTGCGCCTTTACGCCGAGGATCCCGCGCTTGATTATCGCCCGACCATTGGCACGCTGACCGCCGTCCGCTTCCCCGAAGGCATTCGCACGGAAACCTGGTGCATGGCGGGCAGCGTGGTCAGCGCGTGGTACGATCCGATGCTCGCCAAGCTGATCGTTCACGCCGCGACGCGCGAAGCTGCGATATCGGCGATGCAGACAACGCTCGACCAAAGTCGGATCGACGGCATCGAAACCAATCTGCGCTGGCTGCGCGAGGTCGTCCGCAATCGATCCTTCGCCAGCGGAGAGGTTTCGACCAAGCTGCTGGAGACGGTCGCCTATCACCCTCGCAGCATCCGCGTGCTCAGCGGCGGCACAGCGACCACGGTGCAGGATTGGCCGGGCCGGCAGGGCTTGTGGGCAATCGGGGTTCCCCCATCCGGCCCGATGGACGACCGGTCCTTCCGGATCGGCAATCGGTTGCTCGGCAATCCCGAGGGCACGCCAGGGCTCGAAGTTACCGCCAGCGGGCCGACGCTGGTGTTCAATGCACCCGCGCGCGTATGCGTCACTGGTGCCGATTTCGGCGCGACGCTTGACGGCGCACCGGTCGAGCGCGGCGCGGCCATCGATATTGCAGCCGGTCAGACCTTGGCCCTCGACAGGGTCGCGGGCGGCGGCATGCGGGGCTACATCCTGTTCGCGGGCGGGCTCGATATCCAGCCGTACCTGGACAGTTGCAGCACGTTCGCGCTCGGCCAGTTCGGCGGACACGCGGCGCGGCGGCTGCTTGCGGGCGACACGCTGCACCTCGGTGCGGAAACGCCGGGCACGCCCGCTTCCCCTGCCCCGCCGCCGGACTTCGGCGAAACCTGGACGCTCCGCGTGCTCTACGGCCCGCATGGCGCGCCTGACTTCTTCACCGATGAGGACATCGCCACGATCGTCGGCGCCGAATGGCAGGTCCACTACAACAGCAATCGCACCGGCGTCCGCCTGGTCGGGCCGAAACCGCATTGGGCGCGAAAGGATGGTGGCGAGGCAGGCCTCCATCCCTCCAACATCCACGACAACCCCTATGCAATCGGCGCGGTGGATTTCACCGGCGACATGCCGATCATCCTGGGGCCGGATGGCCCCTCGCTCGGCGGGTTCGTCTGTCCTTTCACCGTGATCGCGGCCGATCGCTGGAAGATCGGCCAGCTCGCCCCCGACGATCGCCTGCGCTTCGTGCCGGTGACTGTCGCGGACGCAGCCGCCGCCGATCGGGCTCCGCTGGCAAGCCTGGCGGCGGATGAGCCGGCGCGCGACATCGCGGATCTTTCGCCGATCCTTGCCAGTATCCCGGCACAGGGCTCGCGCCCGCGCACAGTCTACCGCCAGCAGGGCGATCGCAACATCCTGGTCGAATATGGCCCGATCGTGCTCGACATCGAGCTGCGCATCCGCGTCCACGCGCTGATGACCGAGCTCGAGCACCTCGCCCTGCCCGGCGTGATCGACATCGTTCCCGGTATCCGCTCGCTCCAGCTGCATTTCGACGGCAAGGTGCTCGATCAGCGCGGCGCGCTCGCCGCGCTGATGGACGCCGAGAAAGCGCTGGGCGATCTCGAGGACTTCTCGACCCCTTCGCGCATCGTCCACCTGCCGCTGAGCTGGCGCGACCCGGCGACGATCGAGACGATCGAGAAATATATGGGCGCGGTGCGCGACGACGCGCCGTGGTGCCCGGACAACATCGAGTTCATTCGCCGCATCAACGGCTTGGCCGATGCCGATGCGGTCGAGAAGCTGATTTTCGATGCGAGCTATCTCGTCCTCGGTCTCGGCGACGTCTATCTCGGCGCCCCGGTCGCGACGCCGGTCGATCCGCGGCACCGCCTCGTCACGACGAAATACAACCCAGCCCGCACCTGGACCCCGCCCAACGTCGTGGGCATCGGCGGCGCCTACATGTGCATCTACGGCATGGAGGGACCCGGAGGCTACCAGCTGTTCGGGCGAACCATTCAAATCTGGAACACGCACCGGCAAACCGACGCCTTCGTCGAGGGCAAGCCCTGGCTGCTGCGCTTCTTCGACCAGATCCGCTTCTTCAAGGTCAGCGCCGAGGAGCTTGCCGACTGGCGGCGTGATTTCCCCAATGGCCGCCGCTCGATCCACATCGAGGAGTCCGAATTCCGCCTCGCCGACTATCGCGCTTTCCTGGCCGGAAACGCCGACTCGATCGCGGCATTCGAGAGCCGGCGCCAGACCGCCTTCGATGAAGAGCGTGCCGAATGGGAGCGTTCGGGCGAGTTCGACCGCTTCACCGGCCTCGAAGAAAGCGGCGACGCCAGCACCGTCGAGACGGTCGCGGTCGAAGTTCCGGAAGGGGCGGATCTGATCGAGGCCCCGTTCGGCGGCAGTGTCTGGAAGCTGATGGTGGCCCCCGGCGATGCGGTCGAAGCGGGCGAAGTGATCGCCGTGATCGAGTCGATGAAGATGGAGTGCCCGTTCGAAAGCCCGGCCAGCGGCACGGTCGCGGCGCTCTACATGCAGGAACGGCAATCGCTGCAGCCCGGCGCGCCGATGCTGGCGTTGAAGCGCGCATCATGACGGCGCTGAACCGCCAGAGCGCCGCCGCCATCGCCGGCGCGGTTGCGAGCGGAGCTACGAGCGCGGTTGCCGTGGTCGAGGACACGCTCGCCCGCCTTGCCGCCTATGACGCGGTTCAGCCGCAAATCTGGATCAGCCGGATCGCGCCCGGCGATCTGATCGCCGCGGCCCGTGCGGTCGATGCACGGATCGCGGCCGGGGAGCAGCTTCCGCTGGCCGGCGTGCCCTATGCGGTCAAGGACAATATCGACGTCGCGGGGTTCGAGACGACCGCCGCCTGCCCGGCCTTTGCCTATCGCCCCGAAGGCTCGGCAGGCGTGGTCGAGCGGCTGGAAGCGGCCGGAGCGATCTGCATCGGCAAGACCAATCTCGACCAGTTCGCCACCGGCCTTGTCGGCACGCGCAGCCCCTATGGCATCCCGCGCAACGCCTATAATCTCGCCTATATCAGCGGCGGCTCCAGCTCGGGCTCGTCGGTGGCCGTCGCGGCGGGGCTGGTGGCTTTCGCGCTAGGCACCGATACGGCGGGCTCCGGCCGGGTGCCTGCTGCGTTCAACCACCTGATCGGCTTCAAGCCCAGCAAGGGCCGCTGGAGCACGCGCGGCCTCATTCCTGCCTGCCGCACGCTCGACTGCATCACCGTGTTCACCGATACGCTGGCGGATGCGCGAATGATCGATCAGGTCCTGGCCGGCTTCGATCCGGCCGATCCCTGGTCGAAACCGCTGGCAAACGCGCCGATACGGCCTGCCCGCATCGGCGTGCCCCGCCGCGACCAGCGTATGTGGTTCGGCGACAGCCAGTCTGAATATCTCTACGACCGCGCGCTGGACCGACTCGCTGCCGGCGCCGCGATCGTCGAACTCGATATCGCGCCGCTGCTTGAGGCGGCGCGACTGCTTTATGGCGGTCCCTGGGTGGCGGAACGTACCGCCGCGATTGCAACACTGTTGGCAGAAAACCCGGCTGCGATCGACGAGACCGTGCGCAGCGTCGTCGAGCCGGGGAAAGACATCGGCGCGGTCGATCTGTGGAATGGAATCTATCGCCTGGCCGAGCTCAAGCGCCATGCCGACGAGATGTGGGACACGGTGGACCTACTCGCCTTCCCGACCACGGGCACGACCTATCGCGTCGGGGAGCTGCTGGTGGCGCCGATCACCCTCAACGGCAATCTCGGCCTTTACACCAATTTCGTGAACCTGCTCGACATGGCGGCCGTGGCGGTGCCCGCCGGCATCCGCGCCAACGGCACCGGCTTCGGCATCACCCTGATCGGCCAGGCCGACAGCGACCATGGCCTGCTTGCGGTGGCGGAAATCTATCTCGCGACGGCTGGCCTGCCCGCCCCGCCCCCGCTCGACCTGGAGGGAAAAATGGAAACCGTGAACTTGGCCGTCGTCGGCGCCCACCTCAAGGACATGCCCCTGCATTGGCAGCTGACCTCGCGCGATGCGCGCTTCGTCGGCGCCTTTGAGACTGCCCCGGCCTACCGCCTCTATGCCATGGCGGACAGTGTCCCACCCAAGCCTGCGCTGGTCCACAGCCAAGACGGCGCATCCATCAAAGTCGAAGTCTATGAACTTGACGTCGCCGCGTTCGGCAGCTTCGTCGCGGAGGTTCCGGCTCCGCTGGCGATCGGCACGGTGACCCTCGCCGACGGCACCAGCGTCAAAGGCTTCGTCGCCGAACCGCGCGCCATCACCGGCGCCGAAGATATCACGCATCTCGGCGGCTGGCGCGCTTACATCACGGGGGGCTGAGTGCCGTTCGCCCTCGCCGCCGACACCTACCTCCGATCGCCGCGGCTACGGCTGTGATCAAGGCCGCGCTGCATAAGCTGATCGCATTCGCGCAGCACGCCGTCCCGGGCGGCAGCAACGATCATATGACTGAGCTCAATCGCGCCAAGGCGGCAGCGGAGGCGGCCAACGAGGCCAAGAGCCGCTTCCTGGCGAGCGTCAGTCATGAAATCCGCGCGCCGCTGAATTCGATCTACGGCTATGCCCAGCTGCTCGAACGCAGCAACGGTAGCGATGCGGCGAAGGCAGCGAAGGTGATCCGGCGCAGCTCGGAGCACCTCATCACCCTGGTCGAGGGCCTGCTCGACATCTCCCAGGTCGAAAGTGGAACCTTGCGGCTGAGCCGCGACACCATTCGCTTTCCGGCACTGCTCGAACAGATCGTCGAGATGTTCGAACCCCAGGCATCGGCCAAAGGGCTCGATTTCCGGTTCAACTGCGCAACGGGGCTGCCCGAGTTCGTGCGGGGCGACCAGAAACGGCTGCGCCAAGTGCTCATCAACCTATTATCGAATGCGATCAAGTTCACCGAAAGGGGCAGTGTCGCGCTAACGGTGCGCTATCGGAACGAGCTGGCGACCTTGGAAGTCATCGATACCGGCATCGGCATCCGGCCCCGCGATATCGAACGGATTTTCGATCCGTTCGAACGCGGAAGCGATGCCGCCGCGCACCGCCAAAGCGGGGCAGGTCTCGGGTTGTCGATTACCCAGGCTCTGGTCCATATCATGGGCGGCGATATCGGCGTGGAGAGCGAACCGGGCGGCGGCTCGCGCTTCACCGTCCGGGTGATGTTGTCGCAGCCGCTATCGCAGCCGACGGATGCCCCGCCTGCCGGCATCGTGACCGGATATGCAGGATCCCGGCGCACCATCCTGGCGATCGACGACGATCCCGCGCAGCTGAATTTGCTGCAAAGCCTCCTCGAACCGTTGGGCTTTGACGTCTTGACCGCGCGCGGTGGGGACGAAGGCATCGCGATCGCCGGACGGGTGCGGCCGAATCTCGTCCTGCTGGACATCTCGATGCCCGGTAAGTCCGGGTGGGAGACAGCGGATATTCTGCGGCAACATCATGGTGCCGCGCTAAGCCTGGTGATGCTCTCATCGGATGCCCACCAGCCCCATCCCGGCGGAAACGACAGCACAGCCAATAGCATGCTTCTGATGAAGCCGTTCGAATTCAATATGTTGCTGGATGTAATCTCAACGCAGCTGGGGCTCGAATGGACGGGCCCCGGCACGGGGGACCGCTCGCGCGCCGAAGCGCGCGCTGGCAGGTGGGAGCCTCTTTCGCCGCGGATTCGGCCTTATCTCGCTGAGATCGAACGCCTCGTTCGCATCGGCCATATTCGCGGGATCGAGGCCCAGATCGAAGCGATTGCAGCGTTGCATCCCGAAGCGACCCATGTCGTCGAGGAAATGCGAAGGTGCCTTGATTCGTTCGACCTGAAGGCGCTCGCGGCAATTGCACGGGCTTCGCAAACCAATGCCGACTAAGGATCGCATCCTCGTCGTCGACGACACGCTGGAGTCACTTCGGCTCCTCGTCGATGCCTTGGAGCGCGAGGATATGAGCATACTCATTTCCAGGAGCGGCGAGGAGGCACTCGAGCTTCTCGAACATGTCGCGCCTGACCTTATCCTGATGGACGGTATGATGCCCGGCCTAAGCGGCCTGGAAACAACCCGGCAAATCAAGCGCAACCCTGCCCTGGCGCACATCCCGATCATCTTCATGACTGGCCTGACCGAGCCCGAACATGCGGTTGCTGCACTGGAAACCGGTGGTGTCGATTACGTGCGCAAACCGATCATCATCGACGAGTTGCTCGCACGAATTCGTGTCCACCTTACCAATGCCCGCCTGTCGCACCGGTCCCGGCTTGCGCTCGACGTCGCGGGGCGGCACCTCGTCGCGCTTGATCCGCAACGCGCGCTGGTCTGGTGTACGCCGAAAGCCGAAGAGCTGCTGGCTCAGGTGGATCCCGGCTGGAGTCAGGACCGCGGCCGACTGCCCGATGCCCTCGCCGCGCCGACAGAGCGCCTGTTGCAAGATCCGGCTCCGCAGCGGACTCCGATCCGTGCCGAATTTCCCGATTTCGTGATCGAGATGACTCTGCTCGAGAGCAAGCGTCCGCACGAGGCGCTGGTCAGGATGACCGAGATCCGGGAGGGTGCGGTCCTCGATCTGCTGCAGAAGCATCACGGTCTGACGCGGCGGGAGGCCGAGGTGTTGCTGTGGGTCAGTTATGGGAAGTCCAACCGGACGATCAGCGAGGTGCTGAGTATCAGCCCGCGGACGGTGAACAAGCATCTCGAACAGGTGTTCAGAAAGCTCGGCGTCGAAACCCGCGCAGCTGCAACCGCATTGGCGGTACGCGTCGTCTCGGGATGATATCGGCCGCGGCGGAAGCGCGGCTGCGGCACCCCCGGCCGCACCCCTGCTCGCCCGCTGAAAACGGCCAGAAATCCTACACATCTACGTCATTTGGACACTTACTTCGGCGCTCGCCGTCACTTTAGATTCTGGGGTGGGCGCCATCAAAAGGCTTCAAATGATCAGACTGACAATCGAAACACCCAATGGCGAGACCCGCGCGATCGAGGTGATGCCCGAAGGCTCGCTGATGGAAGCCATCCGTGACAATGGCTTCGACGACCTGCTGGCATCGTGCGGGGGGTGTTGCTCGTGCGCTACTTGCCACATCATTGTCGATGCCCGCTATTCTGGAAGCCTGGCGGCGATGTCGCCTGACGAGGACGCGCTGCTGGACGGTTCCGACCATCGGGAAGAACATTCGCGCCTGTCCTGCCAAATTGCGCTGGGCAATGAATTAGACGGGTTGAAGCTGCGCATCGCGCCCTCGGATTGAGCGCGGGCCGCACGGCGCAACGCGCGGCGGACGCTAGCAAAGAACAGCTGGGCAACGAGGCGCCGAAGCGCTTATGAGCCCAGCAACTTCTTTCTAAACAGCGCCTTGATCAACCTGTCTTCAAGAATGCGCCCGACGACATAGAGCGCGGCGAAGAGCGCTGCAAAGACATAGGCAGGCGTGGGCGAGGGTTTCTCGTCGCCCCCTTTGTCTTTCTTTTTCTTTTCGGGAGCGGGTGCGCCCAGAGCCTTGTCGATCGGATTTTGCAGCGGCTCCGCATCCTTTTTATTGGGCTTTTTCGATGCGTCCGCCGCTTTCCCGGACTTGCCCGCGGCTTCGGCTGGCGGTTTCTCGAGCTTGCCCATGGCGACGGTAAACTGAGCGAATCCCAGAAACAGCAACGGCGCCAGAAAGCAGCCCAGCAATGCCCGGCTGGTCAGGTGATAGCGTAGCACCGCCCCGGCCACGCCATTTTCAATCCGCAAGGTGCCACCATCGAAAACCGACATCTTGTCCTGCGCCGCCTGGTCCTTCTTGCGGAAAACCAGCGTGTCACCTGTCCGCTCGTGGCTGGTGCCGACTTGGCGGAACAGGGGGTCGAGCCTGTCAAAGGCATCCTCTTCTGAGTGCCCGGGAGCGAGAGGCATGCTGCCCCTGACGTGCCAGATCCAGTCGATGAAACGCAGGTTCACGCTATCTCCTTTTGAGCAAACGGCTCGATGCCGCCTTGGCATGACGAAAGGATAGAGGAAGGTCGTGCGAACGAAGGCGTTCCCATTATTCGGCTGGTACCGCCGCCACGGGTCGGCTGAAACGCTCCCTGAGCGCCTTCCAGCCCTCGGTGAAGGGATAGGTCATCGTCTCGCGGATCGACATCGGGCGCCCGCCTTCCATCCCCAGCAGTTCTGCTTCGCCGTCCACGCATGTGCCGAACATGCGGTCGATGATAATCCAGGTGCCGGCATAATTACTGCGGCTGGCTTCATAGTCCTGCGAATGGTGCAGGCTATGGTGCTCGGTGGTGTTGAACACGTAACGCCACCAGCGTGGCGTGTTGAAGCGAACATTGATGTGCTGATAAGTGCTTACCGCCAGGCCTATCGTTCCCGCGAGCAGCGCCGCCCTCGGCAGGAAATCGAAAAATCCACCGACACCAAGTCCAATTAGGAACAGTTCTACCGGATTGCCTACCGCGCCTTTGTTGACGTTCAACTGGGTGATATAGTGATGAGGTGCGTGGGTAAGCCATAGCGGATGCCAGTTATGCATCCCGCGATGCATCCAATATTGGCCGAAATCGAAGATGAACGAGATCAGGAAGGCCTGCACCAGCAGTGGAAGCCCAATGAACCACGCCAACTTGTCCCAGCTAAAAGCCTGCTGGACGGCTTCGATCATGACTCCGTCGCCGATATAGCCGTCAACCATGCGGAGAACCGTATAGCCGAGCGAGACATAGAATAGATCGGTGATCAGTTCCTTCCAGGTCAGGCGCCAGCTGTCGTAGCGTGGGTTCACCCATTCGAGGACGAGGAGCAATACCTTGAAGCCGATGCCGATGCCGATCGCGGTCGACGCCGTGGCGATGGAATTGGGCGCATAATACCAGAACGCGATCAGTGCGAACAACATCGTGGGCTGGAACCAGGTGAAAACGAACCGCTTCACCGGGCCGCCTTCCACTCTGGGAATATTCTCCCAGCCCACGGTCACCGGCGACTGTCCGCCGATCACCCTTTTGCCTACGCGCACTCCGTCCATTTTGTCCTCGCGGCCCCGACCATCGGCTTCAAGCTATCCGAAACCCCGGAGCCACCTCATACGTCATCTGACGTACCCCTCTCGTCAAAGCTGAGAGCCGCTCCGGCAAGAGCAGTCGGCCTCGGCATGGTCGCGGGTCGAGAGCGCACCGATCCGATGATCTTGAAACCCGACCAGGGTTCGGATGCGCCTTTGATGCGGCAACCCGCTCGCCATTGACGGATCAAGCCGAGCGTCGCTTCTCCGAGGACGGGGCGCCGAACATCGGACGCAGACGGCCGAGCCGATTGAGCGAACGATACAAGCAGAGTAGCATTTACGCGAAGGCTTGCAGCCTCCACCCCGCATTCAGGAGCAGATGCCCGAACTGATGCGCTTCGCTCACACAGCCCAGCGAGATGCCATCCGTGCGCGATACTCGCTTAAGAATATCTGTCGAAGCTCAAGAGCGAGCCTGTAGATTGACTTGATGGTATAGCGGCGACCAACACCGCCAACGATCCCAATATGGCATAGAACGCGATCTTCACTTACGCGAACAAGCCCATCTGTCTGCCTTCGCGTGTTACGCATCGTGGGTCATTGCCTAATGGCGCACCTGATCAATCACTGATGCGGACTCGAGGTCCGTCTGGACTTGAGATCAATCCGCGACAAATCGGACCGACGCATGATTGCGTAGCATGGAGCTATGCGAGTTCGATTGACCAACGTTGTCAACCTAGGCACGACAGCCATATGGGAATCAAGAAGCAGAGCGTGACGATCATGGACGTCGCGCGCGTCGCGGGCGTTTCCTCCAAGACCGTATCGCGCGTGCTGAACAACGAACCGCATGTGAAGAGCGCGCTGCGTGAACGGGTGATGCACGCCGTCACCAGCCTCAACTATCATCCCAACGTCAACGCGCAGGGCTTGGTGCGCCGGCGCACCTATCTGATCGGACTGGTCTATGAGAATCCGAGCCCAAGCTATGTCGTCGAACTCCAGCGCGGGGCGATCGAGCGGCTGACCGGCGAACGCTATCGGCTGATCGTACTTCCAACCAGCTCGGTCGAGGAAAATGCGGAACAGATCGTGCCGTTGCTGCGCGCGGCCGCGGTCGACGGCGTAGTGCTTCCGCCTCCCGCCTGCGACAGCCGCATCGTCCTCGAGCGACTGGCCGCGATCCATATGCCTTTCACCCGGGTCGCGCCCGTGCTGTTTCCGCAAATCGGTCCGCGCGTCGGCATGGACGACGCGTCCGCTGCGCGCGAGATCGCCGACTATGTCATTGGGCTGGGACATCGCGACATCGCGATCATCAAGGGCGATCCGACCCACCGGTCGACCAGCGAGCGGATGCGAGGCTATGCCGCCGCACTCTCGGCCGCGGACGTGCGTGTGCGGCTCGACTGGATCGAGGATGGGCTCTTCACCTTCGCGAGCGGGCAGGAAGCCGCCCGGCGCCTGCTCGACCGCCCCGACCGGCCGACCGCGATCCTCGCGATGAATGACGACATGGCGGTCGGCGTCACGATGATGGCGCGGGAAATGGGGATCGAGGTGCCGACCGAATTGTCCGTGACCGGATTTGACGACTCGGAGATCTCCCGCATCACATGGCCGCGGATCACCACCGTGCACCAGCCCGTGTTCGAGATGACACGCGACGCGACTGACTTGCTGCTCGCGATCATGGACGGGCGCCCTCATCCCGAGGAGCTTCACCACGAACACAAGTTGCTGATCCGCCAATCGACCGCCCCGCCGCCGCGCTAGAGTCGGATTCGGCTTCGCTGACCTGACTCCAGAATTCGATCTCAGCGTCGCGCGCCGCGTAGGAGCGCGAAATCGGGGCGGCGGGTCTCGCTCGGGTCGCGCAGCCGGTCGAGCAGTTGATCGTGAGCCGGCGCGGCCGAGCGCCATGCGGACATCGCCGTACGCATCTGCGCGACGATCGTATCGATCTGGTCGAGCGGCGAATGGGTGACGAGCGGATCATAGCTCGCCGGGCGCAATCCCATCCCAACCGCGACGAAGAACCAGCTGATGTCGGCGAACAATTCGGCATGCCGGCTGACGATCCGCCCGGCGCGGGTGAACATCGCGAGCTTTTCGACGAGCGAGTCAGGAATCGGCAGATCGCGCACATGATCCCAGAACGGCTCTCCGACGCGCCGGTTGGGCAGATAGTGGAGCATCAGGAAGTCGCGGATATGCGCATATTCGCGTCGGGTTTCGCGGTTGAATGCGTCGGCCAGCACGGGATCGCAATGGCGGTCGGGCCAATAGTCCAGCAGCCGATTGATCGCCGTGTGAATCAGGTGGATGCTCGTCGATTCGAGGGGCTCGAGAAAGCCGGCGGCAAGACCGATAGCGATGACATTGCCGATCCAAGGCCGCTCGCGATGCCCCGGGATGAAACGCAGCAGCCGCGGTTCGGCCAGGGGCGGCGCGTCGACCGCCGCGGCCAGCTCGTCCACCGCCGCATCGTCACCGATGAATCGGCTGCAATAGACATAACCGTTGCCGGTCCGGCTCTGGAGCGGGATGCGCCAGCGCCATCCTGCCGACTGGGCGGCGGCGAGCGCGTAGGGCGTGCGCGGCGGGTTCACGCGGGTCGGCATCGCCACCGCGCGGTCGCACGGCAGCCAGTCGCGCCAATCGGCATAGCCCGACCGCAGCGCGCGCTCGATAAGCAGCCCGGTAAAGCCCGAACAATCGATATACAGATCCGCTTCGATCGGCGCGCGATCCGCAAAGCGGAGCCGCGCGACACGGTCGGGCGCGGCGGTCTCGACATCGGTAATGGTGGCGACGATGCGCGCCGTCCCGTTCGCCATCGCATGCCGGGCGAGGAAATCGGCGACCTTCCCCGCATCGAAATGCAGCGCAAAGGTCAGCCCCGACCCGGGAAAGCTCGCCTGATGCGGCGGAAAGGTCAGGCGGTTCTGCTCGGCCAGCGCGATCGCCGGACAATAATCGGCTAGGTCATGCGGCCCGCCATCGGCCTGGGCAAGACGCCACCAATGGTGGTGGAAGGGCCGGCGGTCGATCGTCATCCCGAAATTGCCGAAAGGATGCCAATAGCCGCTATCGCGCGTCAGCCAGCCTTCGAACCGGATCGCCAACTTGAACGTCGCATCGCACGCACGGATGAAGTCGACTTCATCGATCTCGCAATTGTGCAGGAATTCGAAGATCGGCGGAATGGTCGCCTCGCCTACGCCGACCGTCGGCACGTCACTCGATTCGATCACCGTGATCGCGGTGCCGCTTCCGCGGAGAAGGTGCGAGAGCTGGGCGGCCACCGACCAGCCCGCCGTGCCGCCGCCGACGATCGCGATCGATCGGATCGCTTCCGGCGCCGCTGGATCGCCCTCGCTCATCGCCGCTCTCCGTTACGATGTGCCGCATCGCGGATGCGGCGACAAAGTTGACCGCGGACGCATGACACACCCGCGGTCATCAGGGGGGCTTAGAAATTGAACTTCACGCCGCCATAGATCCGGCGCGAGCCCGATTCGTAGCGGAAGGGAAGTTCGGGGAACTGCAGATAGACCTTGCTCGATTCGCGCGTAATGTTGATCGCTTCGACGAACACTTCGAAATTGTCGGTCACCGCGTAGCTCACCTGCGCATCGAGTTGGCCATAGGGTTTCTGATAAATTCCGAGCGTCCGGGTAACCGGTCCGTCGGCGAAGCCGAAATTGCCCAGGAACTGCTTCGACCGCCAGCTATAGGAAGCGCGCGCCGCGAAGCCGTACTTCTCGAAATAGATCTGGCCATTGGCGCTGTGCTTGGACACCCCCGGCAAGGGCAGGCCGTCGTCGAAGTCGTTCGAAGCGTCGGTCGTGGTGTCGGAGTAGGTGTAGTTGGCGGTAAAGCCGATGCCGAAATCGAACGCATATTGCGCGGCGAGCTCGAAGCCCTTGACGCGCCCGCCGCTGCCATTGGCCGGCTGACGTACCGGTCCCTGCCGCCCGCCCGCCTGATCGTTCACGAAAACCGGCACCGTCTCGTTGACGATGAAGCTGTCGACCTCCTTCCAGAACAACCCGGCCGAGAGCAGTCCCTGGCGACCGAAATAATGCTCATAGGCCAGGTCGATCTGATAGGCGCGGAAGGGATCCAGCTCCGGATTGCCGCGGCTGCCATTGGTGAACTTGAACAGATTGTCGGCGGGGTCGCGGGTGAAATCCGTCTGGAACCCCTGACCCAGCGAGACCAGCGGCGCACGCGAGGTGACGCGCGCAGCCGAGAAACGCGCCTTGCCCCCCTTGCCCACGTCGACGACCGCGTTCACGCTCGGCAGAAAATCGGTGTAGCTGCGCACGACGGTGTTGGTCGTGAAGTCGCGCAACACGCCGTTCCAATTGTCGGTGCCCCAATAGGAGGGATCGGCATTGGCGGGCTGGTTCTGCTCGACCTGCAGTTGCGTATTGACGATCCGCAGGCCGACATTGACGTGATAGGGATCGTCCGCACTGCCCAGGTCGGCCATGATATAGCCGGTCTTGGTCTCTTCCTTGACCCGATAGGACTGGATCGGATCCTCGAAGAAGGCGAAGGGCGTGGAGGGGTAGAGCGACTGGATCCAGCCGAGCGCATTGGTCATCTGCGCACGGTTCTGCACCAGCACCTTGTCGCCCTGCACCACGCCGCCCCCGGCGAAATTCGTGATCGTCTCGACCCGCTCGGGGTTGCTCACGAACGTGTGGTACGGTGTGATCAGCGCCGGCGAATTGCCGAAACGGGTGCATCCGGCGAAAGCGGCCGGCTTGTTCGCCTCGGGCAGGTCGCAAATCTTGTAGCCGATCGCGCCGTCCTGGAAATATCCATAGGGCGTCCAGTTGTAGGAGAAGCCCGGCACGCGCTGCGACGCGGGAATGGTGGTCGCGTCGATCTCCCCCTTGCCGCTATAGTCCGCGAGATAGCGTCCCGATGTGAAGTCGACCGTGCGCTGGCCGTAGCGGAACCCGGCGCTCAGCATGATCGCGTTGGTCTCGCTGTCATCGATGTCATATTCGAAATCGGCGCGGATCGAATGCCCGTCGGTCTTCGAGCGGTCGCCGAACGCCCAGTGCGACTTGAAGAAGCCATAGGCCGGATTGGTGAACAGATCCGCCGGCGTTCCGGCGGCAAGACCAAAGCTCGGGAGATCGCCGTTGCGATAGGTGAAGTCGATCGTCGCCGGAGCCGCGCTGTTGGGGGTGAAGCCGGGCTGAGGACCCGTAGTCCCCGGCCCGCGCACGCCGTACCGCGTGTAGCGCACGTCGGCGTTCGCAACATCGCGATTGAGGTCGGAGCGCGCATAGTTCGCCTTGACCGACGCCCGGAAATTGCGGCCGTTGTCGAAGTCGATCGCGAATTGGACATTGTCCGAGGTGATTTCGGACACGTCGACGAACGAGATCGCCTCCGCGGATTGCGCACGCACCGTCCCGCTGACCAGCACGCCGTTGGAATTTATCTCATATCCAGGCAACAGCCCCAACGATTCGCCTTGACCGAAGGGAAATTTCACCGACGCCTCGCGCGTGTCGATCTTCAGGTCCGAGTGGAAATATTGGGCGCTGAGCTCGAGCGAGTCGGTGGGCTTGAAGTTGACACCGAGCGATCCGCCCCAGCGCCGCCGGAACTGGTCGCGATCCGTCGCGTAGCGATATTCGGGGGCGTAATAGTTGGTCGGCACCGTGGCAGTGTCGCGGCGCCCCGCGGCAAAGGCCCAGTTGCCCCGGTTTTCGCCCCCCAGCACGTTGAAATGGGCGCGCGTCTCGTCATAGCTGAACGATGCGATGATGCCGAACCGGTCGTCGAAATTGTAGCCGGCGACGATTGCGCCCGCCGGCTCCCAACCGTCGATCTCGGTGCTGCGCGACACCTTGACGTTGCCGCCGACCGTGAGCCCGTTTTTGAGGCTGAGCGGGTTGCGCGTATTGAGATTGACGATGCCGCCCAGGCCGCCTTCGAGCAACGAGGCATTGGGCGACTTGTAGACCTCGACCCCGCCGATCAGCTCGGACGGCACGCCCTCCAGGCTGTCGCTGCGGTTGAAATTGCCCTCGCCGACCTTGAACACCTCGAGACCGCTCACGAACAGTTCGTCGTTGAGCGTTGTCACATTTTGCTCGAGTCCGCGGATGCGGACCTTGCTGCCCTGGCCATTCTCGCGATCGATCTGGATGCCCGGCAGACGCTGAAGCGACTCGCTGACATTCTGGTCGGGGAATTTGCCGATGTCCTCGGCCGTGACCGATTCGATGATCTCGTGGGACTCGCGCTTCGCCGCGAGCGCCGTTTCGAGCGAGCGCCTGAACCCGCTGATGACGACCTCTTCAGTCTCTTCGCCCCGGGCATCCTGCCCAGAATTGTCTGCGCTGTCAGTCTCGCCGGACTCCTGCGCACAGGCGGGCATTACGGACGCGAGTGACGCAGCTGATACGGCAGCCAGTATCGCGATTCGCCTGAAGAAGACGCGCCTCATCACAACCTCCCCTGGTTAAATTATATCCATAAGACCAATAACTTATGGCTATGCGCAGATTTGCAGCCCCTGCGCTCAGCCATGGCCACCTTCTTGTGGAGTAGCTCCAGTCAAAGGATTGACAGAAAATTGCCAACGTTGTCAAAATAATTTTGCGGCGCGAACGGACAACGTCCGACGGGGAGAGACGGCTTGCCAAAAGCCATGCGTGCCCTTTGCATCTGCCCATTCCGTCCTGGCGGCGGGCGATGGCCCTGGCGATCGCGAGCGCATTGTTCTGTGGCACCTCGCCGGGCGCCGTGTCCCGGCCGGCCGGTCCCGTACAAGAGACGATAGGACGCGCGGCGCGGGTGTCAGCGGCCGGGTGGCCCGCGCCCGCTTGGCCGCTGTCCACCGCCCCGCAGTCGCGGCGCGGATCGCCGAACTTCTCGCGGGAATGAGCACCGGGGAGAAGGTCGGTCACCCGCGTATTCGCCAGAAGCTGCCGGACCGCAATTCACCTGATAGCTGTCACTCCATTACAGCCTGAACGAATGAGCGCTTTCAAGATCGCGGCGGGGCGGACTGAACGTCCGCAATGAGGGCGCAAAGCCGCCCGGCTACCCGCAACCCAATGTCGACCATTGGCACCGCGATCGCTGAATAGCCGCTCCTGACGGGAACCGTCAGCGGGCGAACCGTCATCCAGCATGACCGCGCGCCATATCGATCAACGCCTTGAACGCGGCCGAGGGATTGCGCCTGCTAGGATAGTACAGACACAAGGGCACTAGCGGCGGCGTCCAGTCCTCCAGGACCCGGACGAGACGGCCTGCTTCGATGTCTTCACGTACATCGGACTCCATGAAGGAACCGATGCCGAAGTGATCGAGCACTGTGATGCGGGCAAGGCTGGCTTCATCCAGCGTGATCGGACCTTGCACATCGATCTGGACGGGTTGGCCATCCTTTTCGAATTGCCAGGGAAGCAGCGCGCCATTCGGCAACCGGATGCGCAGGCATGAATGGTGCAGCAGGTCGGGGGGCACACGGGGCTTGCCGTTGGCTTTGAAATATTCGGGCGACGCGACCACGGCAAGACTCCGGGCAGGACCGACCGGAACGGCAATCATGTCGCTCGGCACCAGATCCGCCCTCCTCAGGCCAAGATCGAACCCTGCGGCAACGATGTCCACGATCCGGCCCTCGGTGACGAGATCGATGTGAACTTGTGGATAGCGCCGCAAGAACTTCAACAGAAGCGGACCCAGAACCTCCCGCGCACCTGTCGCGAACGCATTGATTCGAATGGTCCCGGAAGGAGTTTCCTGCTGGGCGCGGGCGGCGCCCATCGCATCGTGCAGGGTTTGTACGGCGGGCCCGACCTGATCGACGAAGTTTCGTCCAGCGTCCGTCAGGGAAACACTGCGGGTGGTGCGATTGAACAGCCGCACGCCGAGCTGGCGCTCCACTTTCCCGATGACGTTGCTCAGTGCGGTGGTCGACAGGCCCAGTTCCAGCGCTGCCGCTCGGAACGATCCACGCCGCGCAATGGCGAGAACAGCATCAAATTCGATCAGGCTGTGTTTCGCCATTGTCCCGGTTTTCGCAATGTCACGTGCCGGTTTGGCCCGATTATCGTGAATGATGTCGATCTCTAAATCAACCCCGTCCCATCAAGGAGGCGAGCATGTCGATCAAACTACCCAAACCCATCGCAGACTATGTCGGCGCAAATGCACGCCTCGATGTGGACGGCATGCTGAAGCCTTTCGCCGCGGACGCCGTCCTGTTGGACAACGGAAAACGTTTCGAGGGCCTCGCCGAAATGCGGACCTTACTCGAAGAAGCGGTGGTCGGCGCGAAGGCGATCTTCGCGCCGGATAGTGTTCGCCACGAGAATGGCCGGGTCGTGGTCGAAGGCCCTGCCCATGGCGATTTCAAGGGCAGCCCCATCCGCTTCACCTATGGGTTCACGCTCGAAGACGAAGCCATCAAAGTCCTGGAGATCACCGCATGACCATCAAGGCTGATCCGACCGAGTTCGCGGGAAAGCGCGTGCTCGTCAGCGGCGGCACCAAAGGCCTGGGCCGCGCCACCGTCGACCGCTTCCGCGCCGGTGGCGCGCAGGTGATCACCGCTGCCCGCGGGACCCTGGAACCTATCGACGGCGTCGAGTTCGTCCAGGCGGACCTGACGATGGCCGAGGGCGGGGAAATCCTGGCCAAGGCGGCGCTCGAGCGGTTGGGCGGCATAGATATCCTTGCTCATGTGATCGGCGGCTCGTCCACGCCGGGAGGCGGCTTTGTCGCCCTGACGGACGAGCACTGGCTCGCGGAGTTGAACCTCAACCTTCTGGCCACGGTCCGCCTCGATCGCCTCCTCGTTCCGCAGATGATCGAACGCGGCACCGGTGCGGTGGTGCACGTCACCTCCATCCAGTCGGTCCTGCCGCTCCCCGAGGCGACCACCGCTTACGCCAGCGCCAAGGCCGCGCTCAGGACCTACAGCAAGGCCATCTCCAAGGAGCTGGGGCCGAAGGGCGTGCGGGTAAACGTCGTCTCCCCCGGCTGGATCATGACCGAATCGTCCGTCGACCTGCTGAAGCGCCTGCAGGCCGCCAACGGCGGCACGATCGGGGAGGCGCGGCAAGTCGTCCTCGACAGCCTGGGCGGAATCCCGATCGGGCGTCCGGCCGAGCCCTATGAGGTCGCCGATCTCATCGCCTACCTGGCCTCCGATCGCGCCGCCGCGATCCACGGCGCCGAGTTCGTCATCGACGGCGGTACCGTTCGGACAGTCTGAAGTCCTGCCTCGACGCTCGCCCTCCCTGGAGACGTCGGGAAGCAGCTTCAGGTTGGAATATCCGGTGCCATATCGGCCGATATCAAAGGCACAGCTGATGAAGGTCGGTTCGTCCCAATCTCGGCAACCCGGCCGCCATCCAATAGCCGGATGAACGAAGGGCAGGTTTTGGATCCCGCCGAACCAAGCTGAACGGCTGAGATTGGGGCGCATAGCTGCCGTGTGACGATGGCCTTGCGGATAGGTCATCCGTCGCGCGTCAACTCTGTAGTGCAATCTCTGCCGGTGGTTCAAGGACCGGCCGCAGCCGGCCTCACCCCCGCGATCACGCATTAGACCTGATTGGATTGCATTATTTTATCGAGCGTCACTGGTGCCTCGCGTATGCGCGCGCCGGTCGCGTTGAACACCGCGTTGGCGATTGCCGCCGAGACGCCGACGATGCCGATTTCGCCCAGCCCTTTTGTGCCCAGGGGGTTGAGCACTTCCTCCCGCTCCGGGATGAACAGCACGTCGAGGTTCCGAATGTCGGCATGGACGGGTATGTGATATTCGGCAAAGTCGCGATTGACGAACTGCCCGTCGCGCGAATCGACCACCGACTCCTCGTGCAGTCCCGATCCGATTCCCATGATCATCCCGCCGAGCAGCTGCGAACGCGCGAGCCGCTCGTTGATGATCCGCCCCGCGGCGAACGCGCCCAGCGCGCGGCGGATGCGGAGCTCGAAGCTGACGCGGTGCACGCCGATCTCGATGAACTGCGCGCCATAGCTGTGCGCCGAAACCGGCAATTTCTCGGGTGGCGGCAAGCCACCCTGCCCGCCTTGCGCCGAAAGACCCTTGGGTGCGTATCGCCGAATAAATTCAGCCAGCGAGCGCGACTGGCCATTCCAGTGCACGCGTCCTTCCGCCAACCGCACGGGTCCGCTGGCTCCGGCGAGCTTTCCCATTTCCGCGCGCAGGCTCTCGCATGCGCGGTGGACGCCGGCGCCGGCGCTGGTCATGCCGAACGATCCGCCGGAGCCGGCAGTGCGGGGGAAGCGCGAATCGCCGATCTCGAACCTGACGCGGTTCACCGGCAGCCCGGTTTCCTGCGCCAGGATTTGCGCCATGCTCGTCCAGCTTCCCGTGCCGAGATCGGTGAAGTCGGCGCGTCCGATCGCGGTGCCGTCGGGCGTCAGCTCGACCATCGCCGATGCAGGCCGCACAAAGGCGGGGAAGGTTGCCGCCGCCACGCCGAAGCCGACCAGCCAGTCGCCCTGCCGCAGCGATCCGGGCGCGGTCGGCCGCCGCTTCCAGCCGAACCTCGCCGCGCCCTCCTTCAGGCACGCCACCAGGCTACGGCTCGAAAAGGGCTTGTCGCCCTCGGGGTCGCGCGCCGGCTCGTTGAGCAGGCGCAGCTCCACCGGATCCATCTTCAGCACGTGCGCGAGCTCGTCCATCGCGCTCTCGAGCGCAAAGCTGCCCGGTTGTTCACCCGGCGCGCGCATGATGTCGCCGCTCGGCATGTCGAGCATCACCCCCCGGCTGGTCGTCAGCCGGTTGGGCGCCTGGTACATCCCGCGCCCGAAGGTCGCGGTCTGCTCGATGAACTCGTCATAGGGCGTGGTCTGCTGGATCACGTCATGCGCGAAGGCCGTGAGCCGCCCGTCGCGCCCCGCGCCCAGCCGCACCCGCTGGTGGTTGAGCGGCCGGTGGGCGGTGTTGGCGAACATCTGCTGGCGGGTCTGCGCCACCTTGACCGGGCGGCCGAGCCGCTTCGCCGCCATCGCCGCCAGGATCGCGTTGGGCGTCACCGGCACCTTGGAGCCGAAGCCGCCGCCGATGAACGGGCTGAGCACGCGAATATCCTCGGGCGGGATCAGCAAGGTCTTGGCGATTGTGCCGACCGCGGTGCCCAGATTCTGCTGGGCCGACCAGAGCGTCAGCCGATCGCCCTGCCACTCAGCGATTGCTGCATGCGGCTCCATCGGCATGTTATGTTCGTACGAGGTCACATAGGTCGCGTCGACCTTGACCGGCGCCGCCGCGAACGCAGCCGCAAAATCGCCCTCGCTGGTGTCGGGCTGGGCAAAGGCGTTGATGCGATTGGCGGGTTTGTAGGCCTTGTCCCGGTGCCGCTCGAAATCGACGGTGGCACGATCGGGAGCATAGCGCACCGCGACCAGCGCCGCCGCGGCGCGCGCCGCCTCGAGCGTCTCGGCGACCACCAGCGCCACCGGCTCGCCATGATAACGCACGGCCGGCTGGAACAGCACCGGCATCGGCCGGTCAAAGCGGTTGGGCTGGGTCGGTCGCGGAGGCGGACCGCCCTGCTTGGGCGCATTGGTATGCGACATCACCAGAAGCACGCCGGGGGCGCGCTCTGCGGCCTTGGTGTCGACCGCGAGAATCCGGCCCCGCGCGATCGTCGCCTCGACGATCCAGCCGTAGGCGGCCTCGCCCGCGCCGCGATACTCATAGGCATATTTCGCCTGGCCGCGCACCTTAGCCGGTCCGTCGAGCCGGTGGACCGGATCGCCGATCATCTTAACGTCGCGCCAGGTGTCGGCCAGCGGAATGACCTCGGGCGTCGGCTGCTGCGTCATTTCAGACCTCCTCGCCCAGCGCCGAGGCGATCACGCGCTTTGCGAGCGGCACCTTGAACGCGTTGTGCGGGCGAGTTCGTGCCGGCGTCAGCTCGGCGTCGATCGCCTGCGCGACCGGCGCGCCGCTGGCGATCGCGGCCTCCAGACGGCTCGCCCGCCAAGGCTTGTGCGCCACGCCGCCGAGCGCCACCGCCCGGCCCGCTACCGCCAGCGAGATCAGGGCAAAGGCGTAGGAAGCGCGGTCGCGCACCTTCACATATTTCTGCTGGCCTCGGGGCGGAGGGGGCAAGGTCACGTGTGTGATCAGTTCGCCGCGCTCGAGCACCGTCTCGATCTCGGGCGTGCTGCCGGGAAGGCGATGGAAGTCGCCGATCGGGATACGGCGCGTGCTGCCGTCCGCCTTCACCGTCTCGACTGTCGCGTCGAGCGCGGCCATCGCCACCGCCATGTCGGAGGGATGGGTGGCGATGCAGCGCTCGCTCGCGCCGAGGATCGCATGGATGCGGTTGAACCCGCCGATCGCCGAGCAACCCGAGCCCGGCTCGCGCTTGTTGCACGGCTTCGAGGGGTCGTAAAAATAGTAGCAGCGTGTCCGCTGCAGCAGGTTGCCGCCCGTGGTCGCGCGATTGCGGAGCTGCCCCGAAGCACCCGCAAGCAGCGCCTCGGCCAGCACGGGGTAACGCTCGCGCACGGTCCGGTTAGCCGCCAGATCGCTGTTGCGCACCTCGGCGCCGATGCGGAGGCCCCCGTCGACGCGTTCGATGCGGTCGAGCGCGAGGCGGCTGATGTCTATCAGGTGCGCGGGCGTCTCGATCTGCAGCTTCATGAGATCGATGAGATTGGTGCCCCCGGCGATGAACTTGGCGTCAGGGCGCGTCGCGACCGCGCGCGCGGCGGCGGCCGGATCAGTCGCGCGCTCGTAGCTGAAGGGCCTCATGCCACACCTCCCGCGTCCCGGATCGCTGCGAGGATGCCGACATAGCAGGAGCAGCGGCAGAGATTGCCGCTCATCCGCTCGCGGATCTCCTCGTCATCGAGCCTCGGCCGCGAGGCGACATCGGCGGTGACATGGCTCGGCCAGCCCGCCTTCGCTTCGTCGAGCATGGCGATCGCCGAGCAAATCTGCCCCGGCGTGCAATAACCGCACTGGAAGCCGTCATGCTTGATGAAAGCCTCCTGCATCGGATGGAGTCGGTCGTCGCTGCCGAGCCCCTCGATCGTGGTGACTTCGTCGCCATCGGCCATCACGGCGAGCGTCAGGCAGCTGTTCGCGCGGCGGCCGTTGAGGATCACCGTGCACGCGCCGCACTGCCCGTGATCGCAGCCTTTCTTGCTGCCGGTCAGCCCGAGATGCTCGCGCAGGAAATCGAGCAACGTGGTTCGTGTGTCGACATCGCGCGTCTCGCGCCGGCCGTTGACCGTGAGCGTCACGCTCGTCGTCGGTACTGCCGGCTTGGGCGCTTGCGCGGCCGCCTCGCCCGCCGCCAGCAGCGCCGGAGTGGCCACGCCAGCTTCGATCAGCTCACGGCGCGTAATCCCGATATCGTCGGTCATATTGGAATACCTGCTTTGAAGGCGCCACGCTGGCCGAACCGATGCAGCTCGTTTCAGTTCCGCATTCATCGGTGCCGTCGAGCGGGGGCAATCGCGTTTTCGGCAGGATTGGTCGAAGGCCGCGCCTGCTGCGCGCGCGCAACGACACCCGGGTAGCGTTTGCCGGGATACCACGGCTCGCGCAGAAGCCGGTCGAAGCCGGGGAGCCCCTCGACATGCTGCAGCATACGCCGGCGCAACGCCGCGTCGGGAATTTCTCCTCGAAGGGCGGCGATGTTCTCGGCCGCGTGGGCGGGAACCGACGTCGCGCAAAGGGCGCAGGTCACCGCGGGATGCCCGATCACCCATTTGAGGAAATATTCGGACCAGTCCGCAATGCCGATCTCGCGCGCGAAATCGGGGACCGGCCGGGATCCGACCAGGCTGAACAGGCGTGCCTTCTCGAACGGCATGTTGACGAGCACGCCGACGCCCTTGTCCGCCGCGAGAGGAAGCAGGCGCTTTTCCGCTTCGCGCATCGCGATCGAATAATGGAGCTGGACGATGTCGAGCTCCCCCTTGGCGATCCATTGCGCCATCGGCTCGAAATAGGTCTCGTCATGGTGCGACACGCCGATATGGCGGATCAGCCCCTGCTGCTTCCATTCCTTCAGGCGCGGCAGGACGGTGTCGACATTGACGAGGCTATGCACCTGCACCGCGTCGATCCGGCTCCGCCACAGGCGCTGCAGCGATCGGTCGAGGCTCTGCCGCGCGCGCGATGCGTCTCCCAGATAGTCGCCGGTTTCCCAGACCTTGGTGGCCGTCCAGAGCCGATCGCCGCCATAGTCGAGCATTGCCGAGAGATCGCCGACATTGATTTCGCCCATGCCGTAGAGCGGAGATGTATCGACGACCGAACTTCCACCCTCGACATAGGTTTGCAGCACCCGCGCGAGATGGCTGCGATCGGCGCCCGGAAGCAAGTCGAAAGTCATGAAGCTACCCAGACCGACCGTCGGCAGTGCCTCGCCGCTCCTGGGCAGCGTCCGACGGTTGACGGTCTCGCGCTGTCTCGCAACCGTCGGCAAGGCAATGATCGCCGCCGCTCCGGCACAGGTTTGGGCAAAGGTCCGGCGCGTGTACATGACACCTCGTCCACTGGGCTGTACGCCTTCTAGCGGTCGAGAACGGCCGGCCGCTCGTCGCATCCTGATCCGCTTTCGCCCGATCGTGACCTCCTTGCCAAAACCGGTCCCGCGGCGCTTACTGCGATCGCGATGGAAGATGCCGGCCCTGACATGCGCTTGATCCAGCCCTATGCGGACGATTGGACGAGCGTCCGCTTCGGCAACGGCAGCTTCGATACCGCGAGCCGGGAACTCACGCCGGTGGTGGAGGGGCTGATCCGCACTTCGCAGGACATGCTTTACGTCACGCTCAGCGGAAGCGCGCGGCATCTGGAGGTCCACACCGTCTGCGGGCACCGCTATCAGGGGCCCGAGCGGGCCGGCGCGGTCTCCTTCATCCCCGCCGGCTGCGAGCGACGGCTGGTGCTTCAGGACGTCCGATCGCGTTGGGCGTCGATCTCGTTGCCCCCGCAGCTGACGGCGATGTTATGGCCGGAGGACCGTCCGGCCGCACGTCCGGCGCCGTTCACCAATGCCCACCACCCCTTCATTGCGACCGCCGTTGCCGAATGCGCCCGGCTCCACCGCGTGGACGGCGTATTCGATCCGGCATATGCGGAGACGCTCTCCGCCGCCATAGTGCACTATCTGACGCGCGCCGACGGTGCAGCCGCGCGGCCGGGTGGCGGCCGCAGTGCGGGTTTGTCGCCACGCCAGATGCGGACCGTGCGCGCCTATGTCGAAGCGCATCTGGACCAGCCGATCTCGGTCTCGACGCTGGCTGCCTCCATCGGCATCTCTGCCGGCCACTTCTTCCGCGCTTTCCGCTCGACGGCCGGGATGACGCCGCTCGCCTATCTCCAGAAAACTCGAATGGCCCGCGCGATGGAAATGCTGGAGCGCGGAGACGCCTCGATCACTGAAGTCGCGCTCAGCGTCGGCTTCTCCAACCTTGGACATTTCTCACGGCTGTTCGCGAGATCGACCGGACGGCTGCCATCGGCATATCGTCGGGGCGGTCCGCTCGGTGAGGACAGCAAGTAACAATCGCGAAGTTGCAGATTCGAGTGCCGAATTTTGGGCCGATTGCGGAATCGGCAGTTCTCGGATCAAAATTTTCGAAAGCTGGCTCGAGAGAGCATCGGCGCTCGTATTGAAAGTCGACGCAGACTATC